>NZ_JBAGKV010000015.1:0-177688 GCF_037049705.1 Janthinobacterium sp. LPB2021202312-11-4
TATCGAGCCAAACACCTCAGCCCCAACCGTTGATGCCAGTTCAAGGATTTTTTTGGCATCGGAGTAAGGAATATTTTGTTCAATAATTCTGCGCTCTGTCGTTTTCACCACTTCGTAATTGAGCAAGATACGTTTAATGACGGCATCGAGGGTGGCGGAGCCGGGATGCGCCATCAAAAAAGAGTTATTCACCGAGTTGCTCACGCCCGCAGCTCGCAAACTATCCAATTGGACAGCACGTTCTTCTGGGACATGAAAAACCTCATTCATTGCGGGTCGTTTTTTGGCGAACGCTTCCAGAGCAGGAAGTCGCTCCTCAGGAATACTATCGATTTGACTTTTATATCGCTCCCTCAACGCCACGCGGCCCGGAATCCATTCGGGATTATGATCGAGCAGTAACTGCAAGACCCCTAACCGCTGATAATCTGTAAACTTGCTGATATCAACACCACCCAGACTTTCCACCAGCGGTGGCAGATTATCCACGTCCGTATAAGCGCCGCCTTCGATATACAGAACTTCAATACGCACCGCATCAGAGGCACCGGCAAAATTACCGCGCAAATTTACTTCACGTTCGTAAACATCCTGCAGGCGCATCGGTGTTTCAAGGGCTTGCAGGTCGCGTAACTGCACTCCCTTCTCACCCAACAATTTAATACTGCGCAGGTTTTTCTCACGCAGCGCCTTGAGCCTTGTTTCGTCTTGCCCATAACCGCGGACCAGAAGATCGATCCGTGCCTCATCAGCGCTCACCCCCTGCGCCTGCAACTGGCGAATATGGGTAAAGAGTTGCTCCTTGAGCGGTCTCAGCCGTTCGACATATGAATCACCCAGTTCATAAAAGGTTGGGCTATCTATCGCGCCGGCCGCCATGGCATCGGCCTTGGCCGCCTCGACAATGATTCGATTCGTCTCGTAGGCCAGCAATGCATCGCTGTCATACCAGAGCATTAACTCCTGCCCCGCTCCGGACATCACCTGCTTCCAAATCTGGATATAGTCGCGCTGAATATCGCCAACACCGCCGCCCAACCAGACAAAGTGCAGTTTGCGCGGGACTTCAGGCAACGTGCTTTTCAGAACGTCGACACTCTGGGTAACCCGCGTGTCGTAATCCTTGATCGCCTCGTGGATATCCTCCAGTTCCGCAATCTTGTTCCGGGGCGGCGGTTCATCCGTCTCTCTGCGTCGGCGGGCGGGGCGAACCAGTGAGGCCAGTGCTTCTTGCAGCAGCCCCAAGGGCATCAGCAGCGCCTGGTCATCACCCGCGGCGATGCAACCCCGGTAATACCTGAAAATGGCCGCGTACTGTTCGGTGTCTTTGTAGGGCTTCAGCGCCTGTTCAAGATCGGAACGTTTAAACAGTTCGGCGAAGCCGACGTATTGATCCACATGGGGTTCTTCTCGATTAGTCACTTTCTGAAACTTCCTTGTTTAGCATTTTTATGTATTAGCCGAGCACATTTGACAGCCCCCGCAACTTTTAAACCCATGCAACAAGACATTGCATTTGTTTTCAAATACAGAGATACGCTCAACATTATTTTTTGCTATTGGTTACAACTTCACCAAGTCACTAACAACCAATTACTTCAGACAAAGCGAACTTATCACCCACCAAGAAACTTTCAAAAAGCCAAACAAATTCAATTAATTTCTACATACATTGAAACTTTATCGAGAGCAATAGAAACCATCGACGTACCAATGCGTGGATCTACTATTAGAAACTCATAAAAAACGCCTCCGAAGAGGCGTTGTCATTCAGCCGGCAGGCTTATCACCGTACCAACGCGGCGTATAGACCCACTCCCCACCTTCGGCGCGAGGGAAGGCGCAGGTGGTGGAGGAACCGATCAGCACCATGGTGCGCATGTCCACCTGATCCGGGGTCAAGTCCGCCAGGGTGGTCACGCGCAAGGTCTGGCCCGGGCGACCGATGTCACGCCCGAGCACCACCGGCGTTTCGGCGCTGCGGTGTTGCGCGACGATCTCCAGCGCGCGACCCAACTGCCACGGGCGCGACCGGGAGATCGGGTTGTAGAAGGCCAGGGCCAGATCGGCCTCGCAGGCCAGGTCGAGGCGCTTCTCGATGATCGACCATGGCTTGAGGTTGTCCGACAGCGACATCACGCAGAAGTCATGACCCAGCGGCGCTCCGGCCTGGGCAGCGGTGGCCAGGGACGCGGACACGCCGGGCAGGATTTCCAGGTCCACGTTGTGCCAGTTCGCATCGCTGGATTCGTGCAGGGCTTCGAGCACCGCCGCTGCCATGGCAAACACGCCCGGATCGCCGGACGACACCACCACCACGGAGCGGCCCGACGCCGCGAGTTCAAAGGCGTGACAGGCGCGCTGCATTTCTTCGCGGTTGTCGGTGCAGTGCATCACCTGATCGGCGCGGAACGGGCCGGCCATGCGCACGTAGGTTTCATAGCCCAGCACATCGTTGGCCAGGGCCAGTTCAGCCTTGACCGCTGGCACCATCAGTTCGGCGGCGCCGGGGCCGAGGCCGATCACCGCCAGGCGACCGCGAGGACGGCCAATCAGTCCTGGATCGAGCGGTTGGGCGGCGACTGCGATGGCCATCGAATCATTGACCTCGATAGACGTCAGCAGCGACGGCAGAGTGTCCCGCACCTGCTCCAGCACCGTCCCGGAACGAGCACTGAAACGCAGTGGCACACCCAATTCCAGGGCCGCTTCGCGCAGCACCGGATTGGCCATGTCACTTTCACTCGCCAACACACAGGCCAGCGCTGGCAGCGCAATGTTCGCCTCATGCAAAGCGCTGCGAACGATACTGGCCAGCTCCGGCCGCGCCGTCACCGCCACCAACACATTGCGCGGGTAAATCAGCAATTCGTTGGCATTGGCTTGACGCTCGGTATGACCGACATGAATAGCCAATCGCGCCTGCCGGTCTTCCGGCAACTGCGCCTCGGCCAGCCATGGCGCCGGGCCTTCGATACGCACCGACTCACCCGCGAGCAGGTCCGACACGAAGCGTTTGCCCAGTTCCAGATCGCCCAAGGCATAACCGCTGGGCGGGTTGAGCAGGCAGGTGCCGAAACGCAGTTCACCGCTGGTGGTGATCGCGGCGGCAACGTCCAGCGCCGCCGCGATCTCCCGCGCCAACACGTTTACGCCACCCAGGCCACCGAGCAGCGGCACCACCGCGCTGCCGTCTTCGGCCACGGCCAGCACCGGCGGCTCCGCGCCTTTTTCCAGCAACAACGGCGCCAGGGTGCGGATGACGATGCCGGCCGCGCACAGGGCGATGATCGGCGTGTCCTGCTGATAGAGCTCGCGCAGGGTTGCGCCGAATTCTTGATAGTCGTGGTCGGCGCCGTCAACCCGCCCAGCCAGACCGTGGATCACGGCGTCCGGGTAGCGTTGCTGAATCTTGCGCGCCGTGGCGAGGCTGCCATTACCGAGAATGACAATCGCCGGAGCCGGACGGCCCGTCACCCTTGCCACCGTTCGCCGGGCACGATGATCAGCGAGAAGTACGGCGAGGACATAGGTTCGACTTCATCCAGCGGGACGATTTTCTGGTTGGCCATGGTCGCGCGCTCGACGTACAACGCCCGACCGTCCATGCCGAGTTCTTCCAGTACCTGGCGCACCTTGGGAAAGTTGCGCCCCAGTTTCATGATCACCGCCGCATCGGCATCGGCCAGGCGTCGTTTCAATTCTTCGTGGGGCAGCACGCCGGACAACACCGACAGGCTCTGATTGCGATACACCAGCGGCGAACCCAGCACCGACGCGCCGCCGAGCATCGAGCAAACACCCGGCACCACTTCGGCGACGTAACGCCCGGCGAGGCGATCGTGCAGGTACATGTAGGAACCGTAGAAGAACGGATCGCCTTCACAGATCACCGCCACATCGCGCCCAGCGTCCAAATGTTCGGCCAACTGTTCGGCAGCGGTGTCGTAAAAATCGCTGATCACTTGCTCGTAGGACAGCGGTGCCGGCAACGCTTCGGTGGTCACCGGATACACCAGCGGCAGCAAGTTCTGCGCTTCTTGCAGATGCGCTTCGATGATGCCGAACGCATTGCCCTTCTTGCCCTTGGCGACGAAGTACGCCACCACCGGCGATTCGCGCAGCAGGCGCAGGGCTTTGACAGTAATCAGTTCCGGATCACCGGGGCCCACGCCCAGGCCGATCAAGCGTCCAGGTTGCTGCATCATTCGATCTCCGTGGCGAGGGCGTTGACGGCGGCGGCGGCCATGGCGCTACCGCCGAGCCGGCCTTGCATGATCACGAACGGCACACCGCGACTGTCTGCCGCGAGCATCGCCTTGGATTCGGCGGCGCCGACGAAGCCCACCGGGAAGCCGAGGATCAACGCCGGTTTGGGCGCGCCCGCGTCGATCATCTCCAGCAGGTAAAACAGCGCGGTCGGGGCGTTGCCGATGACGACGACGCTGCCTTCCAGATGCGGGCGCCACAGTTCCAGCGCGGCGGCGGAACGGGTGTTGCCCAGCTCGCGGGCCAGTTCTGGAACGCTGTCGTCACGCAGGGTGCAGATCACTTGATTGTTGGCGGGCAGGCGCGCGCGGGTCACGCCTTCGCTGACCATCCGCGCGTCACAGAGGATCGGCGCACCGGCCGCCAGCGCATCGCGCCCGGCCTTGCCGGCGCCTTCGGAGAATTGCAGACCGTCGATGGCCTCGACCATGCCGCAGGCGTGGATAACCCGCACCGCGAGTTTTTCCAGGTCGGCCGGGATGCGCGAGAGGTTGGCCTCGGCGCGAATGATCGCGAAGGAGTTGCGATAGATCTCCTGACCGTCGCGGATGTAATCAAGCATCTAGGGGGCTCCGTGAGCGGGCGTCGAGCAAGGCTGCGACCGCTTCAATAGTAAGGTTGCGTGCGTGCAGCGCGCCGAAACCCGGCTGCGCGGCATCGCGAAAATAGAGGTCGTAGTGACCGGGTGAAACCGCCAGCAAGGTGACTGGCGCAATGTGCGCGGCGGCGCAGGAACGCGGGCAGCCGGACACGTGCACATTGAGGATTTGCCCGTGACGTTGCAGCAGCGCCGCCAATTGCAGGGCATCAGCCTTGGTGTCTGCAAGGCCTTTGCCGCAACCGGCGGAACCGGTGCAGGCAATCAGGTGCGCCAGGGCCTCGTCTGCCGAACAGCGCAGCCCGAGGCTTTCCAGGTTGTGGATAACTTCGGCGGCATCGCCTTCGTGAATGCCGGGCAGCAGCAGGCTTTGCCACGGCGTAAGGCGCAGCGAGCCATCGCCGTATTCGCGGGCGAGTTTTGCGGCGCCGCGCAGCATGGTCGGATCGAGCCGGCCCAAGGTCGGCACCGCGCCGACGTAGACGCGGCCGGTCTCACGCTGCGGGTGCGCGCCGATGTGCAGCGCCTCCGGGGACGTGGGACGCAACCAATACGCAAGGGACACCAGCGGCACCCGTTCGGCCACTTTCGCGACGAACCCGGCCACTGGATAGTCGGCCAGCAGATGACGCATGCGCGTCTGCTCGGGCCGCGCCAGCTCGAGGAACAACTCCAGCACCGCCACCACCAACGCGTGACCATTGTGCAGACGCACCGCACCGATCGGCGCATCCGTCGGGGAACCGGCCAGACCGAAGGCCAACAGGCACTCGCCATCCTGTTCGCCGGCGCTCAACCACAGGTCGTGATGATGTTCGAGCATCGCCAGGGCTTCGCCGCCATCCAGTTGCACGGCGAACTTGGCGCTCAGTTCGTGAAAGCGCTCGTGGCTTTGCAGGCTGTTGAGGATCTGTTCGGCGAGCGGCCGCGTATCGAGCCACATCTGCCGGTCGATCCCGGCGCTCGGGCTGAGCATCAGGTTGCGCACATCGTCCCCCGCCGCCGTGCGTGGCCCCAGACCGGCGGCCAGCAGGCTGTCGATCAATGCCGTCTCATCGCGACCAATCCCGCGAATTTGCAGGTTGGCGCGGTTGGTCGCCTCGATCACGCCGCCAGCGTAGCGCTGCGCCGCATCGGCCACCGCGTCAGCCTGATCGGCGCTGATCGAACCGCCATTGAGCTTGATCCGGCAGATCCCGCCATCCAGCGCCTGGACAATACGCAGCAACCCCGGGCAGGCCGAGGGGCGAAGGGCGGTGGACATCGGGCGTTCGTTCAAGGGGGCGACCGGCAGTGTGGGGAAGGCGCTTCGCGGGCGAAGGCGCGGTATTATGCCTGCTTTGTCAGGCGGCATGAAAAGCCTGCCCGTCGGAACAGTCCGTTTGAGGACTATTTTTAAGGAATGCAGATGTCGCCCTGGCTGACGGTAGTGGGAATCGGTGAAGACGGCTTCAAGGGCCTGGGCAAGAATGCCCGACGGGCGCTGCTGGGTGCTTCGCGGATCATTGGCGGCCAGCGCCAACTGGATTTATTGCCCGTGTGCATTCGTGGACAGCGGCAGTTGTGGCCGAGTCCGTTTTCCCTGGCGCCGGTGCTGGAGCGTCATGGCGAGCCGGTGTGCGTGCTGGCCAGCGGCGATCCGATGTTCTTCGGCGTCGGCGCCAGCCTCGCCCGGCACGTGCCTGCCGAGCAGATGCTGATCCTGCCGGCGCCTTCTTCCTGCGCCCTCGCGGCGGCGCGCATGGGCTGGCCGTTGCAGGAGGTGGTGACGCTGTCCGTGGTCGCTCGCCCCATCGCGGCGCTGAATGCGCACTTGTTCAGCGGCGTGCGCCTGCTGGTGCTGAGCAATGACGGGCAGAGCCCGGCGGCCATCGCGGCGCTGCTGCGTGAACGCGGATTCGGGCCGAGCCGGTTCACCGTCCTGGAACACGTGGGCGGCGACGCTGAACGACGAATCGACGCCGTTGCCAGCGACTGGACCTTATCCGCCGTTGCCGATCTCAACGTAATCGCCATCGACTGCATCGCCGAACCGCACACTCCGCGCCTGTCGCGCCTGGCCGGTCTTCCGGATACAGCCTTCCGGCACGACGGCCAACTGACTAAACGCGATGTGCGCGCCATCACCCTCGCCCGCCTCGCCCCGACACCCGGCGAACTGTTATGGGACGTGGGCGCCGGCAGCGGCTCGATCGGCATCGAATGGATGCGCGCGCACCCGAGCTGCCGGGCATTGGCCATCGAAGCCGACGACGGTCGTCAAGCGTTGATCGAACACAACCGCGATGCCCTGGGCGTTCCGGGCCTGCAATTGATTCGCGGCAGCGCGCCGCACGCCTTGGCCGCGCTCGAAGCGCCGGACGCGATTTTCATCGGCGGTGGCGTGACCCGCGACGGTGTGCTCGATGCGTGCTGGTCGGCATTGAAGCCCGGCGGCCGACTGATCGCCAACGCGGTGACCCTGCAAAGCGAAATGACCCTGATGGCCTGGCGCGAACGGCACGGCGGCGAGCTGACCCGCATCCACATCGCCCAGGCCCAACCTCTGGGCGAATTCGACACCTGGCGCCAGGCATTGCCAATCACCTTGCTTGATGTGACGAAGCCATTCGATGCGTGACGAAACCGCCGAACAACCCGCGCCTCTGCGCAGCGGCCTGACCACCGGCAGTTGCGCCACGGCCACCAGCCTCGCCGCCGCGCGTTTGCTGCTCAGCGGCACGGATGCGGACGCGGTCGAGATCATCCTGCCCAAAGGCAAACAGGTGCAGATGCGCCTGGAGTTCTGTCGGCTCATCGATGACGGCGCCGAGGCGGGAACGATCAAGGACGCCGGCGATGACCCGGACGTGACCCACGGCGCGTTGCTTTATTCCCACGTGCGGCTGAGCGCCGAGCCGGGTATTCGTTTTATCGCGGGCCGTGGCGTTGGCACCGTGACCCGACCGGGCCTGGTGCTGAGCGTCGGCGAACCGGCGATCAACCCGGTGCCGCGCAAGATGATCACCGATCACCTGACGTTGCTCGCCCAGGAGCTTGGCTACGGCGGCGGTTTCGAGGTCACGGTCAACGTCGAGGGCGGCGAAGCCCTGGCGCTGAAAACCATGAACCCGCGCCTGGGGATTCTCGGCGGGCTGTCGATCCTCGGCACCAGCGGCATCGTCCGACCGTTTTCCTGCGCCGCTTACATCGCCTCGATCCACCAAGGCATCGACGTGGCGAAAACCAACGGCTACCTGCACATCGCCGCCTGTACCGGCAACGCCAGCGAAGACACCATGCGCCGGGTCTACAACCTGCCGGAAATCGCCCTGATCGAAATGGGCGACTTCGTCGGCGCGGTGCTCAAGCATGTGCGCAAAGTGCCTGTGGATAAGCTCAGTATTTGCGGCGGCTTCGGCAAGATCAGCAAACTGGCGGCCGGGCACATGGATTTGCACAGTCGGCATTCGAGCATCGACCTGCCGCAACTGGCTGACTGGGCGGCGGCGATTGGGGCTGATGAGGCTTTGCAGCAATCAATCCGCGAGGCGAATACCAGTCAACAAGCGTTGGCCATGGCCAGTGCGGTCGGAATCGCACTGGGTGATGAAGTGTGTCGGCATGCGTTGGCATTTGCTCGCAGCGTGGTGCCGGCGCAGGTCCAGGTCGAGGTGTTTGCGATTGATCGACAGGGTGGGATTGTTGGTCATGCGGGAGCTTTTCAATGAAACGTGTGTTGTTGCTCGGTGGCGTTACCGAAGCCCTGGCCATCGCCCGGACGCTGGGCCCGGAACACATTTACAGCCTGGCCGGTGTCGGTCGGGTGCCGACGGATTTGACCTGTCAGGTTCGCGTCGGTGGTTACGGCGGCGCGGAGGGGCTGGCGCAGTTCATCCGCGATAAAGGTATCGAACTGCTGCTGGACGCCACCCATCCCTACGCCGCGCAAATCAGTCAGAACGCCGCCACCGCCGCGCAGTTGACCGGCATTCCGTGTTGGGCCTTGCGACGCCCGGCCTGGCAACCTCAAGCCGGGGACGACTGGCGGGAAGTCAGCGACTGGGCCGAATTGATCGCAGCGCTGAAGCCCTTTCGCCGACCGCTGTTCACCCTCGGCCGCGAACCCTTGCAGCACCTGCACGAAATCCCGCCCGGGCAATTCTGGACCCTGCGCGCACTCGACGTTTACCCCGGCAACGAACGCTGTGAAGTCATCGGCGCCCGTGGGCCATTTGTGATCGAGGATGAGCGCGCACTGTTCGAGCGCCGACAGATCGATGTGCTCATCAGCAAAAACAGCGGCAGCACCGCCACCGAACCGAAACTGGAAGTGGCACGGGAGCGTGGAGTGCCGGTGTTGGTGTTGAAGCGGCCGGTGTTGGCGAGGGTTGATCGGGAGTTGGGGTCGGTGGCGCAACTACTGAAAGCTTTGTCAGATCATTCCTAAGATCTGCAGAAATCTGCGAATTAGCCGGCAACTTTTCAGGAAGGGGCCGGCTAGTTATCTCAATAGCTTCAACTCTATATTCAGATTCCTCTAACCCGATCAAGTCAACACACCCGCATTCATGGGGACGGCACGCCTCATCCCAAAAGCGTGGCTTGCCAACTTGTATCCCAAGGAATACGATCCCGACATGATCGACTTCGAACGATCCCGAGCATTTGCCGATTGGCTCGACTCATTAAAAGACACCATCGGCAAGGCTCGTATCATCGCCAGGCTCCGAGCAGCCGAACATGGAAGCTTTGGTGATTGCGAGCCTGTAGGGTCGGCGGTTCATGAAATGCGCGTTCATTACGGTCCCGGCTACAGGGTATATTTCACCCGCAGAGGTGAAGTGGTTTATCTCCTGTTGGTCGGCGGTGACAAGTCGACTCAAAGACGAGATATCAAACGCGCCGTTCAAATGGCGCAAAACATCGGTAATGAGGAGTAAGTCATGACCGAACAGTTCACCCGCTTCGATGCTGCCGAGTTTCTCAAGACACCAGCAGAAATGGCCGCATACCTGGACGCTTGCTTTGACGAAGACGCAGGCGATGGCGTTCTTATTCGCGCTGCGCTCAACGACATCGCTCGAGCCCAAGGCATGACGCAGGTCGCACGCGATGCAGGCTTGGGTCGCGAGAGTCTGTACAAAGCGTTGGGCAGCACTGGCAATCCGGAATTCGCGACTATCATGAAAGTTATGAAAGCCTTGGGCCTGCGTTTGCACGCCGTTGCTCTCTAAGGGCGCTGCGACACCACACCGCAGGCCGCTTTTTTACTTATCGGCCCTGATCAGGCTAAATAGCCGCGCCTGATCGCCCACTCAACCGGATCTGTCCCATGTCCCGACAACGGCTCGTATTTGCCTGGATCGCCTGCTTTGCAGTGCTATTCAATATGCTCGCCATGCCGATGACCGGAGCGATGGCGCAGTCGGCGAAATCACCCGCCGAGCAATTGCTGTGGGGCAGTTTCTGCACGTCCAGCGGCACGAAAATGGTGGCGATTTCCTTAGGGACGCTCGACCAGAAAGCCCCGCAAAACGACGATCATTCCAACATGCAGCATTGCTGGTGCTGCTCGGGCTCCGCACCGTTGATGGCGTTGCCGGGGCATGTGCCGCAGCTGTATTTCGCGCGGTTCGAGGCCAATCGAAGCCTGCCCGCCGCCTCACTCGACACACCCACACCGCGCCAGCAATGGCCCAGCCTCAACCCCCGTGCGTCCCCTCTGGTGTGATTCCTTCTCGCAATTGACCTGCGTTTTGAATCGTTCTGGAGAACTGCCATGTTGAACAAACTCATCGTTCTGGCCGCGTTGCTGCTGCCTGCCTGTTTCGCCAATGCTCACGAATACAAGGCCGGCGAACTCGAAATCGCCCACCCGTGGTCGCAAGAGTTGCCACCGAACGCGCCCACCGTGGCGGCGTATTTTGTGATTCACAACAACGGCAAAACCGCTGACCGACTGCTGAGCGTCGATTCGCCGATTTCCAAAGAAGCCCAGTTGCATGAGCACGTCATGCAGAACGACCTGATGAAAATGCAGCAGGTGCCGAGCGTTGAAATCCCGGCCGGTGGCGATGTCACGTTTGCGCCGATGGCTTATCACGTGATGCTGCTGGACCTCAAAGACCGCAGCCTGCTCCGCGACGGCAAACGTTTCCCGCTGACGATGCACTTCGAAAAATCCGGCGACGTGACGGTTGAAGTCGCGGTGCAGAAGCAGGCCCCGGACGGCATGCAAGCGCACCAGCACGCCCAATAGTCGCCAGCGTAGAACACGCCCATGCGCGCCCTTCGCGCCAGGTCATCCAAGCCCCGCCGTCAGCCCCTGAGCCTGACACGCGGCAGCTGGATCAGCCTGTTCGCCATGTTGATGATCTTTATCGGCCCACTGATTTCTCAGTCGATGCCGATGGATCAGCGCGCCTCAGTGTCCATGTCCATGAGCATGTCGATGGACATGAGCATGGACGGGCACGGTGAACGGGCGAAAGACCACTGCCCGCCGAAAGCCGAACACCACGCGATCTGGGAAAAATGCGGCTATTGCAGCCTGCTCTTCAACTGCCCGGCGCTGACCGGCGGCCAGGCATTCACCGCATTCGACACACCTCCCGCCAACACCTTCACCCCACCCTCCCCACGCCTGGGCCATGCCCGGCAAGCGTTCTTCCCCGGCGCCCGCACCCGCGCCCCGCCGATCATCGCGTAAACACCGCCCCCGATCTCACACGGTTCAGAAGCAGCCAAAGCAACCTGTGGGAACAAGTTTTTTTGGTGAGGAGGCTTGCCCTCTCGCCACAAGAAGCTTGCTCCCACAGGGATTGCGCAGGTTGCCGGCCGTGTCGTTTACGACTGTTCGATGGAAATTGTCATGTCCAGGTTTTCTGCTGACACACGCTTGAGTTGCACCCATGCCACCGCCCTCCTCTGCAGCGTTTTGCTGTCCCCGATGGTGCTGGCCGATGAACACACCGACCACACCGAAGAACTGAGCCCGACGGTCATCACCGCCATCGCCCCGAGTTCGCCGCTGACCATCGTCACCAACCCCAAGGACCCGCGCCAACCGGTGCCGGCCAGCGACGGTGGCGATTACCTGAAGACCATTCCCGGCTTCGCCCTGGTGCGCAATGGCGGCACCAACGGAGACCCGGTGCTGCGCGGCATGTTCGGTTCGCGGCTGAACATCCTCACCAACGGCAGCATGATGCTCGGCGCCTGCCCCGGCCGGATGGACGCACCGACCTCGTACATCTCGCCGGAAACCTACGACAAACTCACCGTGATCAAAGGCCCGCAAACCGTGCTCTGGGGCCCGGGCGCTTCTGCCGGCACGATCCTGTTCGACCGTGAACCGGAACACTTCGGCGAGCTCGGCACCCGGGTGAATGCCAGTGTGCTGGCCGGTTCCAACGGCCGCTTCGACAAAGTGGTGGACGCCGCTGCCGGCGGATCGCTGGGCTATGTACGAGTCATCGGCAACACCGCGCATTCCGACGATTACAAGGACGGCAACAACGACACCGTGGCGTCGCGCTACGACAAGTGGAATGGCGACGTCGCCGTCGGCTGGACCCCGGACGCCGACACCCTGCTGGAACTCACCGCCGGCAAGGGCGACGGCGAAGCGCGCTACGCCGGGCGTGGCATGGACGGTTCGCAGTTCAAACGCGAAAGCCTCGGGCTGCGCTTCGAAAAGTCCAATATCGGCGACGTGCTGGATAAGGTCGAGGCGCAGGTCTACTACAACTACGCCGACCACGTGATGGACAACTACACCCTGCGCACGCCTTCCGGCACCGGGATGATGTCCGGGCCGATGGCTGCCAACGTCGACCGCCGCACCCTCGGCGCGCGGATCAAAGCCACTTGGCATTGGGCCGATGTGCAGTTGATCAGCGGCCTCGACGCCCAGACCAACGAACACCGCCAGCGCAGCGCCATGGGCATCGACACCTATAAAGAGCTGCCGTACACCAAGGACGCCGACTTCCATAACTACGGGGTGTTCAGCGAACTGACCTGGTACGCCGCCGACCGCGACCGGGTGATTACCGGGGCGCGGGTGGACCGTGCGACCGCCAAGGATTATCGGCAGACCACCGACAGCGGCATGATGAGCATGCCCAACCCGACCGCCGACAAGACCCGTGCCGACACGTTGCCCAGCGGCTTCGTCCGTTATGAGCATGACCTGGCCGACAGCCCGACCACGCTGTACGCCGGCCTCGGTCACGCCCAGCGCTTTCCGGATTACTGGGAACTGTTTTCGCCCGACGCCGGCCCCGCCGGTTCGGTGAATGCCTTCGATTCGATCAAGCCGGAAAAAACCACCCAGTTCGACTTCGGCCTGCAATACAAGACCGACGACCTCGAAGCCTGGGCCTCGGGTTACGTCGGCCAGGTGCGCGATTACATCCTGTTCAACTACACCCCCGGAATGATGGGCACCTCCTCGCAAGCGCAGAACATCGACGCGCGAATCATGGGCGGCGAACTCGGCGCGGCCTACAAATTGACCTCCAACTGGAAGGCCGACGCGACCCTGGCTTACGCCTGGGGCAAGAACAGCAGCGACGGCAAGGCCCTGCCGCAAATGCCACCGCTGGATGCGCGGTTCGGCCTGACCTACAGCGAAGACAACTGGAGCGCCGGGGCGCTGTGGCGCGTGGTCGCGGCGCAAAACCGCATCGACCAGAACAAGGGCAACGTGGTCGGCAAGGACTTCGACAAGAGCTCAGGTTTCGGCGTGTTCTCGCTCAACGGCGCGTACCGCATCAACAAGAACTGGAAGGTCAGCAGTGGCGTCGACAACCTGTTCGGCAAGGCTTACGCCGAGCATCTGAACCTGGCCGGCAACGCCGGTTTCGGCTACCCGGCCAATGACCCGCAAGCCATCAACGAACCGGGGCGCACGCTCTGGACCAAGGTCGATATGAGTTTCTAACAACAAAAAGTCAAAAGATCGCAGCCTTCGGCAGCTCCTACAAAGAACACGTCCACCCCGTAGGAGCTGTGTAGGAGCTGCGTAGGAGCTGCGTAGGAGCTGTCGAGTGAAACGAGGCTGCGATCTTTTAAAAACAACACCTATCGCCAAAGCGGAGCACAACCGATGAAACAGCCCAAACCGAATTTCTACAACCTGGCCTGGCGCTGGCATTTCTATGCCGGGTTATTCGTCGCGCCGTTCATGGTGATGCTGGCCCTGACCGGCATCATTTACCTGTTCAAACCACAACTCGACCCGTTGATGTACGGCAGCCTGATGAACGTCCCGGCCGGGCATCACACCGTGTCCGCCGATGACCTGCTCAAACGGGTGAAAGCCGCGTATCCAGAGGGCCAGATCAAACAATACCTGCCGCCGGTCAACGCCGAAAGCAGTGCACAATTTGTCGTGATCAACGGCGCTCAAGAGCTCAACGTTTTCATCGACCCGTACCACGGCGACATCCTCGGCGAGCAAGACGCCAAGAAGAATCTGCAAGCCCTCGCCCGGGCGATTCACGGTGAATTGATGATCGGCACCGTCGGTGATCGGCTGGTGGAACTCGCCGCTGGCTGGGGCGTGGTGCTGGTGGTGTCCGGGGTCTTCCTGTGGTGGCCGCGCGGGCAATATGCCGGCGTGTTGTGGCCACGGTTCAGCCGTCGCGGACGCATTTTGTGGCGCGACCTGCACGCCGTGACCGGGTTCTGGGGCGCGGCATTCTTGCTGGTGATGCTGCTCAGCGGCATGACCTGGACCGGGTTCTGGGGCAAGCAATACGCCGAGGTCTGGAACACCTTCCCGGCGGCGATGTGGGACAACGTGCCCAAATCCGACGTCGAGGCCCGCAGCCTCAACAGCGCCACCCGCCAGACCGTGCCCTGGGCCATGGAAAACACACCGATGCCGATGTCCGGCGACCACGCCGAACACATGGCCCACGGCGCTGCGCCGGTCGGTCCAGCGGCGCCGACCATCAGCCTGCAAGACGTGCAAAACATCGCCGTGCAGCGCAAGGTCGAGCCCGGTTACAGCATCACGCTGCCGACCACCGCCACCGGTGTGTTCACCATCGCCGTGTTCGCCGATGACCCGCGCAACGACGCCACCCTGCACGTTGATCAGTACACCGGCGACGTCCTCGCCGATGTGCGTTATGCGCAATACGGCAGCGTCGCCCGCGCCACGGAAATCGGCGTGATGCTGCACGAAGGCAAGATGTTTGGCCCGTTCAACCAGATCATCGTGTTGCTGATCTGCCTGATGATCCTGCTCAGTGCGGTCAGCGGCGTGGTGATCTGGTGGAAGCGTCGGCCCCAAGGCAAATTCGGTGTTCCACCGCTGCGCCACGACCTGCCGAAATGGAAAACCGGCGTGGCGATCATGCTGGCACTGGCGGTGATTTTCCCGTTGGTGGGGGCTTCGTTGATTGTGGTGTGGGGGCTGGATCGGTTGCTGTTGTCGCGGCTCAATCGGCAAACTGAATCCGCCTCATCTTCATCATGAGCCAGGCGAGATGCGTGCGTTAGAGGGATCTGTAGACTTCGCGCGCTTATCTCCCGATCATTTTTAGTGTTACTGCATAACGCTAACGATCCGCCCCGCCCGCGACAGGACTGTTGCGGGTTTTCTTTTGCAGAAGTGATTCACCGCCCCGATGAACAAGTACCTCTTGTCCAGCCTTTGCCTGCTGGCCCTGCCCCACAACGCCCAGGCACAACCGCTGACACTGCCCACCGGCACTATCACCGCAACCGCCGTTGACGACGAAGCCGTCAGCCTGAACACGCCAACCACCGCCGGCTCGCGCCTGAACCTCACGGCCATGGAAACCCCGGCCAGTGTCGAAAGCCTGACCGGCGAGCAAATCCGCGCGCGCGGTGATCGCAGCGTGCAGGACGCGGTGTCACGCAGCACCGGCATCAGCCGCACCGGTACGCCGGGCGATGGCGGGACATCGTTGTCGGCGCGGGGTTTTACCGGGCAGGGTTCGGTGATGCAGTTGTATGACGGTAACCGGATGTACAGCGGCATGGGCACCGTAACCTTCCCGGTCGATACCTGGTCGGTGGAGCGTGTCGATGTGCTGCGCGGCCCGGCGTCGGTGCTGTACGGCGAAGGCGCGACCGGCGCGGTGGTCAACGTGATCCCGAAAAAACCCTTCGAAGGCGAGATCGAGAACCACCTGCGCCTCGGCTACGGTTCCTACGACAGCCAGCAGCAAGCCTTCGACAGCGGCGGTTCGCTGAGCGATACCCTGAGCTATCGCCTGAACCTCAATCGCCTGCGCAGCAATGGCTGGGTGGATCGCGGCGATGCCTCCAGCGACTTCATCAGCGCCGCCCTGCGCTGGCAGGCGACCGACGATCTGGCGTTCACCCTGGCCCACGATTACGGCGACCAAACGCCGATGAATTATTTCGGCACGCCGCTGATCAATGGCCACTTCAAGGACAGCCTGCGGGACAAGAACTACAACGTCAGCAACGACAAGCAGCATTACAACGATCAATGGACGCGGCTGACCAGCGACTGGCAGATCGCCGACAACCTCAGCTCAAGCAACGAACTGTATTACCTCAAGGCCCAACGCCGCTGGCAGAACGCCGAGAACTACAACTTCAACCGCGACACCCAGCAGCTCAGCCGCAGCGGTTACTACGGCATCGGCCACACCCAGGAACAGGTCGGCGATCGCCAGACGTTCACCTTCAAGCACACCCTGTTCGGCCTCGACAGCCAGACCGTGACCGGCGTGGACTACAACCGCATCCGCTTCCAGCTCGACAGCAATTCGCCGTTCAACGACGTACTGGCGAACGGGCAGCCGGTGGACCTTTATCACCCGCAACCGGGTCGGTTTGAGAGTGCCAGTCCGTACCAAAGTCAGTTCCAGAGCACCACCAAGCAGATGTCCGCGTTCGCCGAAAACCGCACGCAACTGAGCGAGCGCTGGTCCGTGGTGACCGGTGTGCGTCGCGACTACGTGCACGTCGATCGAACCGATTTGATCAAGGACAGCCAAAGCGACAAGACCCTGACCGGTAATAACTGGAAGGCCGGGCTGGTGTTTGCCCTGACCCCGGACACATCGTTCTACGGCCAGTACGCCACCAGCACCGACGGCGTCGGCGGCTTGATTTCCCTGAGCCCGAATCAGCAACAATACGACCTCGCCACCGCGAAGCAAACCGAAATCGGCGTGAAGCAGATGTTCTGGGACCAACGCGGCGAGTTCACCCTGGCGGCCTATCACATCGTCAAAAAGAAACTGCTGACCGACGACCCGAGCAACCCGACGCTCAAGCAGCAGGTCGGCCAGCAATCCTCCAATGGCCTGGAAGCGAGCCTCGATCTGCAACTGCCGAACGCCTGGCAACTGCAAGCCAACGCCGCCATCGTCAAAGCCAGGTACGACGATTTTTCGGCGGTGGTCAACGACCAGACCGTGTCGTACAACGGCAATCGCCCCACGGATGTACCGCGCCGCACCGCCAACCTGTGGCTGAGCAAAGCGCTCAACGATGACCTGAAGGCCGGGGCCGGTGTGCGCTATGTCGATGCGCGTTATGCCGACATGGCCAACCAGCATGAGCTGCCGAGCTACACCGTGGTCGATGCCACGTTGTCCTGGAAGGCGCTGCGGAATACGACGCTGGGGTTGCAGCTGAACAATCTGTTTGACCGGACGTATGCGCAAAGCCAATACAATGACGGGCAGCAGTGGATTTTGGGTGAACCACGGTCGTTTTTCGTCACCGCCGATTACACCTTTTGATTCAAGGACGCCATCGCGGGCAAGCCTTGCTCCTACGGCTATATGTCGATCAAACACGATGTGTACGCCATAACCCTGTAGGAGCAAGGCTTGCCCGCGATGACGTCATCAGCCACACCAAAAACCTTTAGAGCAAACGCATGACCTCGCTGAACCTCACCCACCTCGCCTGGACACCCCTGGGCCAAGGCCACTGCCATCACCAGTTCCAACTGCGTGACGCCTCGCTGCACGTGGCCGCCGGTGAGTTTGTCGGGTTGATCGGCCCCAACGGCAGCGGCAAGACCAGCCTGTTGCGTTGCGCCTACCGCTTCAGCAAACCCGACAGCGGCGAGGTCCGGCTCGATCACCACAACGTCTGGAAGCAATCCTCACGCTGGTGCGCGCAACGCATCGCCGTGGTGTTGCAGGAATTCCCCGACGCCTTCGGCCTCACCGTCGAGGAAGTCGTCGCCATGGGCCGCACACCGCACAAAGGTTTGTTCGACGGCGACACGATCGAAGACCGAAACCTCGCCACCCAGGCGCTGGAATCGGTCGGCCTCAACGGCTTCGAGAACCACGCCTTCGCCACCCTGTCCGGCGGGGAAAAGCAGCGGGTGATACTGGCCCGCGCCCTGGCGCAACAACCGCAACTGCTGATCCTCGACGAGCCGACCAACCACCTCGACCCGCGCTATCAGCTTGAGCTGTTGCAACGGGTCAAACGCCTGAACATCGGCACCCTGGCGAGCATCCACGACCTCAACCTGGCGGCCGCTTTTTGCGATCGGCTCTACGTGATCAACCACGGCCGCATCGTCGCCAGCGGCACGCCGAAAGAAGTCCTGACCGCGCCGCTGCTGCGCGACGTCTTCGGCGTCGAAGCGTTGATTGATGACCACCCCCTCCACGGCTACCCCCGAATCACCTGGATAACCCAACCATGACTGTGCGTTCCCTGCTGTGCGTCGCTCTGTTGCTGGGCAGTGCCCAAGCCGCTGCCGAGGCGACCCAATACCCGCTGACCGTCCAGAGTTGCAACCGCGACGTGACGTTCAAGCAAGCGCCGCAACACGCGGTCAGCCACGACATCAACATGACCCAGATGATGCTCGCCCTCGGCCTCAAACCGCACATGGCCGGCTACAGCGGCGTCACGGGTTGGAAGTCAGTGACGCCCGAGATGCAAACCATCCTCGACGGTTTGCCGGAGCTGGCGGCCAAGTACCCGTCGGTGGAAACCCTGCTCAACGCCAACGTCGATTTCTTCTTTGCCGGTTGGGATTACGGCATGCGCGTGGGCGGTGACCTGACCCCGCAAACCCTGCAACCGTTGGGCATCAACGTCTACGAGCTGACCGAGTCCTGCGCCTTCGTGATGAAACGCCCGGCCGCCACCCTGGACGACACCTACAACGACCTGCGCAACCTCGGCAAAATCTTCGACGTGCAGGACCGCGCCAACGCCTTGATTGCCCAGATGCATGCGCAAGTGGCCGAAGTGCGCAAGGATCTGCCGGCGGACAAACCCCGCGTCTTTCTTTATGACAGCGGCGAAGACCGGGCCATGACCTCCGGCCGCCTCGGCATGCCCCAAGCGCTGATCGACGCGGCGGGTGGACAAAATATTCTGGATGACGTCGAGGCCAGTTGGACCCGGGTCAACTGGGAGAACGTGGTCGAGCGCAATCCCCAGGTGATCGTGATCGTCGATTACGGCGAAGTCACCGCCGAGCAGAAGGAGCAATTTCTGCTCAACAACAAAGCCCTGCAATCGGTGGACGCAATCAAGAACCAGCGCTTTATCGTCATCCCCTACGTGCAAGCCACACCGGGAATCGACAACGTGCTGGCGGTGGAAACCCTGGCCAAAGGGTTCCACGGCGAATGATCGACCGTCGCTATGCCTTGCTGCTGACGGCTCTCGGCGCGCTGTTGCTGGTGTCGTGCGTGGTGTCCTTGGGCTTCGGCCCGGCGCGGGTGCCGGTGGACGTGGTGTGGCGGATTTTGCTGCACAAGATTCTCGGTGTCGGCGCGCCGGACTGGGCCGCCGGACAGGAACATATCGTGTGGCTGATCCGGGTGCCGCGCATGTTGCTCGGCGCATTGGTCGGTGCCGGGCTGGCGCTGATCGGTGCGGTACTGCAAGCGGTGACGCGCAATCCGCTGGCCGATCCGCATTTGCTGGGCGTCACATCTGGCGCGACCTTGGGCGCGGTGATCGTGGTGCTGCATGTCGGGGAAATCGTCGGGTTGCTGACCTTGCCGATTGCGGCGTTTATCGGCGCGTTGGTGAGCATGTTGATCGTGCTGATGATCGCCAACCGCAACGGGCGGCTGGACAGCGACCGGTTGCTGCTGTGCGGCGTGGCGGTGTCGTTCGTGATGATGGCGATTGCCAATTTGCTGCTGTTCATGGGCGATCATCGGGCCAGTTCGGCGGTGATGTTCTGGATGCTCGGCGGGCTCGGGCTGGCGCGCTGGGAACTACTGGCGGTGCCGGCGGCCAGTGTGTTGCTCGGGCTAGTGTTGCTGCTGGGGATGGCTCGGCCACTGAATGCGTTGATGGCGGGTGAGCAGACGGCGGTGACCCTGGGCTTGAATGCACGCACCGTGCGGTTGCGGGTGTTTTTGATCGCTTCGCTGATGACCGGGGTGCTTGTTTCTATCAGCGGGTCCATCGGGTTTGTCGGGTTGATGGTGCCGCACATTGCGCGGCGTCTGGTCGGGGCTGAGCATCGCCGTTTGCTGCCCGTCTGCGTTCTGCTGGGCAGCGTGTTCCTTGTGTGGGTCGATGTCGCGGCCAGGACATTGATTGCCCCCGAAGACCTGCCCATCGGCGTTGCCACTGCGGCCATCGGCGGATTGTTCTTCATCGGCCTGATGCGCCGCCGCTGATCCAGCGTATTCCGCACGTCTCGTTGTAGGAGCTGACGAGTGAAACGAGGCTGCGATCTTTTCATCTTAAAAAATCAAAATCAAAAGATCGCAGCCTCGTTTCACTCGTCAGCTCCTACACGGCGCGTACAGAGCGCCTACACAACGATCATCGTGGTCTGCGCCCCAATGTGGCGCATCTCGGCGCACCAGCGCATCCTTGGCGTTCCTTCCTGGTGCGCCGCTATCCCCGCGCAACCGCTCTAATACGACATTTCCTTACCTTTTGCCGACCGGGCACAGCCCTTGCAAAACAGCCTTCAGTAGTCCGCATCTGCCCATCAAAAAAAATACTAATGTTCACGGAGATCGCACAATGAAGCGTCGCAGCTTGATCAAGGCTTTCACACTCACGGCAAGCATTGCCGCGATGGGCATGACCTGGACTGTCCAGGCCGCAGAGACCATCAAGGTCGGTATCCTGCATTCGTTGTCCGGGACCATGGCGATCTCCGAAACTTCCCTCAAAGACATGGCGTTGATGACCATCGACGAAATCAACGCCAAGGGTGGCGTCAACGGCAAGATGCTGGAACCGGTGGTGGTTGACCCGGCGTCGAACTGGCCGCTGTTCGCCGAAAAGGGCCGGCAGTTGCTGACCCAGGACAAAGTGGCGGTGGTGTTCGGTTGCTGGACCTCGGTGTCGCGTAAATCGGTGTTGCCGGTGTTCGAAGAACTCAACGGCTTGCTGTTCTACCCGGTGCAATACGAAGGCGAAGAGATGTCGCCAAACGTGTTCTACACCGGCGCCGCGCCGAACCAACAGGCGATCCCGGCGGTGGAATACCTGATGAGCGAAGAAGGTGGCAGCGCCAAGCGTTACTTCCTGCTCGGCACCGACTACGTTTACCCACGCACCACCAACAAAATCCTGCGCTCGTTCCTGCACTCCAAAGGTGTAGCGGACAAAGACATCGAAGAGGTCTACACCCCGTTCGGTCACGCCGATTACCAGACCATCGTCGCCAACATCAAAAAATTCTCGGCGGGTGGCAAGACTGCCGTTATCTCCACGGTCAACGGCGACTCCAACGTGCCGTTCTATAAAGAGCTGGCCAACCAGGGCCTGAAAGCCACCGACGTTCCGGTCGTGGCGTTCTCGGTGGGCGAAGAAGAACTGCGCGGCATCGACACCAAGCCGCTGGTGGGCAACCTCGCGGCGTGGAACTACTTCGAATCGGTTGAGAACCCGGTGAACAAGAAGTTTGTCGCGGACTGGAAAGCCTACGCCAAGAAACACAACCTGCCGGGCGCCGACAAAGCGGTGACCAACGACCCGATGGAAGCCACTTACGTCGGCATCCACATGTGGGCGCAAGCGGCGGAGAAAGCCAAATCCACTGACGTCGACAAGGTTCGCGAAGCCCTGGCCGGCCAGACCTTTGCCGCGCCATCGGGTTACACCCTGACCATGGACAAGACTAACCACCACCTGCACAAACCGGTGATGATCGGCGAGATTCAGGCCGACGGTCAGTTCAACGTCGTGTGGCAGACCGAAGGGCCGATCCGCGCCCAGCCGTGGAGCCCGTTTATCGATGGCAACGACAAGAAGCCGGATTACGCGGTGAAGAGCAACTGAGGCACCTGACTGCACTCACACGAAACCTGTAGGAGCGAGGCTTGTCCGCGAAGCTTTTGGCGGCTTTGAGGTCCCCTTCGCGGGCAAGCCTCGCTCCTACGAGGTTCCTCATCGCCTTTCAGGACGTCGCCATGTCCCTTTATCGTTTACTCCTCGCCATCGCGCTGCTGTTGCCGATGGCCGCCCATGCCGGGGACGCCGAAGACTTCGTCGCCGCCAATCCGGTGCAGCAAGCCAAACTCCTGGAAACCTGGGCCGCGCAGCCCGATCCGGTCCGTGTCGAACTGATCAACGCCCTGCAACAAGGCGAACTGACCGTCGACGGCCAACCGAAAACCCTGCGTCTGAATAACCGCCTGCGAGGTCTGATCGACACCGCACTGGCCAGCCACCAATTGCTCGCCGCCGATCCAAAAATCCGTCTGGCCGCTGCGCAGCAATTACAAAAAAGCGCCAAACCGGCGCAGCTGAAATTCCTCGACCAGCAACTGGCTGGCGAAAAAGATGAAACCGTTCACGCGGCCCTGAGCCTCGCACTGGCCAACCTGCAACTGGTAGACACCGACCCGGCCGTGCGCCTCGCCGCCGTGCGTTTGCTCGGTGAGACCGGCGACCCGTTGGCCCGCACGCGCCTCGAAGGCTTGCTTGAACCCGGCGTCGAAGCCGATGCCGGCGTGCGCACCGCCGCCGAAACCAGCCTCGCTCAGGTCAAACACAAACTGCTGATCGGTGAGATTCTGGGTGAAGCCTTTAGCGGCATGTCGCTGGGTTCGATCCTGCTGCTCGCGGCCCTTGGATTGGCGATCACTTTCGGCCTGCTCGGCGTGATCAACATGGCCCACGGCGAGATGCTGATGCTCGGCGCTTACTCGACTTACGTGGTGCAGCTGATGTTCCAGCGCTTCGCCCCGCAAGCCATCGAGTTCTACCCGCTGATCGCCTTGCCGGTGGCGTTTTTCGTCACCGCTGCCATCGGCATGGCGCTGGAACGCACGGTGATTCGTCACCTCTACGGCCGCCCGTTGGAAACCTTGCTCGCGACATGGGGCATCAGCCTGATGCTGATTCAACTGGTGCGTCTGGTGTTCGGCGCGCAGAACGTTGAAGTGGCCAACCCGGCGTGGTTGTCGGGCGGGATTCAAGTGCTGCCGAATCTTGTGTTGCCCTACAACCGCATCGTGATCATCGCGTTTGCGCTGTTTGTGGTGGTGCTGACCTGGCTGCTGCTGAACAAAACCCGGCTCGGCCTGAACGTGCGTGCGGTCACTCAAAACCGCAACATGGCGGCGTGCTGCGGCGTGCCCACCGGGCGCGTGGACATGCTCGCCTTCGGCCTCGGCTCGGGCATCGCCGGCCTCGGCGGCGTGGCGCTGAGCCAGATCGGCAACGTCGGCCCGGACCTCGGCCAGAGCTACATCATCGACTCGTTCCTGGTGGTGGTGCTCGGAGGTGTCGGCCAGTTGGCCGGTAGTGTCCTGGCCGCGTTTGGCTTGGGCATTGCGAACAAAATTCTCGAACCGCAAATCGGTGCCGTACTCGGCAAGATCCTGATCCTCGCGCTGATCATTCTGTTTATCCAGAAACGTCCGCAAGGCCTCTTCGCACTGAAAGGACGGGTGATCGACTGATGAACCAGCCCCTGATGCTCACGGCCACACAAAAGGCCGGCCCCAAAGTCACGATTGCCGTCGGTGCGGTCATTCTGGTTTTGCTGTTGGCGCTGCCGCTGTTGTCGTTGCTGTCGCCGGACAGCGTGTTTCACGTCTCGGCCTATACGCTGACGCTGGTGGGCAAGATTCTTTGCTACGCCATCGTCGCCCTGGCGCTGGATCTGGTCTGGGGTTACGCCGGGCTGTTGTCCCTCGGTCACGGTTTGTTCTTCGCCCTCGGCGGCTACGCCATGGGCATGTACCTGATGCGCCAGGCCTCGGGGGATGCCTTGCCGGCGTTCATGACCTTCCTGTCGTGGACCGAATTGCCGTGGTACTGGACCGGCACCAGCAGCTTCCTCTGGGCCATGTGTCTCGTTGTATTGGCGCCGGGATTGCTGGCGTTGGTGTTCGGCTTCTTCGCCTTCCGCTCGCGGATCAAAGGCGTGTATTTCTCGATCATGACCCAGGCCCTGACCTTCGCCGGGATGCTGCTGTTTTTCCGCAACGAAACCGGGTTTGGCGGCAACAACGGCTTTACCAATTTCCGCACGATTCTCGGGTTTGGCATTACCGAACCGGGGACCCGCGCGATGTTGTTTTTTGCCACGGTGGTGTTGCTGGTGGCGAGCCTGTTTATCGGCTGGCGCCTGGCGCAGAGCAAGTTTGGCCGCGTGCTGACCGCGTTGCGCGATGCGGAAAACCGGCTGATGTTCTGCGGCTATGACCCGCGTGGTTTCAAGCTGTTTGTGTGGGTGTTGAGCGCGGTGTTGTGCGGCTTGGCCGGTGCGCTGTATGTGCCGCAAGTGGGGATTATCAACCCGAGCGAAATGTCGCCGACCAACTCCATCGAAGCCGCCGTTTGGGTGGCCCTCGGCGGTCGCGGCACACTGATCGGGCCGTTGCTCGGCGCCGGGGTGGTCAACGGCATGAAGAGCTGGTTCACCGTGGCGTTCCCGGAATACTGGCTGTTCTTCCTCGGAGCCCTGTTCATCGTCGTGACCTTGTATCTGCCCAAAGGGGTGATCGGTCTGCTGAAGAAAAGGGGCGAACAATGAGAGTCACAGCGACGGCGGAATTTATGCTCGAACCAGCCTTTTTCCCGGTGGAACCGAACAAGGATGCCGGCACCAGCCGCGACAGTATTGGTTTCGGCCAACGTGCCGGCCCCGGTCTGGATACGCGCCACGGCACCATCCTGACCCTGGAAGACATCAGCGTCAGTTTCGATGGCTTCAAGGCATTGAACGCTTTGAACCTGTACATCGGCGTCGGCGAATTGCGCTGCATCATCGGCCCCAACGGCGCGGGCAAAACCACGCTGATGGACGTGATCACCGGCAAGACCCGGCCGAGCCACGGCAAGGCCTGGTTCGGTGAAACCCTGGACCTGACGCTGATGAGCGAAGTGCAAATCGCCCAGGCCGGCATTGGCCGCAAGTTTCAGAAACCGACGGTGTTCGAAGCGCTGAGCGTGTTTGAAAACCTGGAGCTGGCGCAGAAAACCGACAAGTCGGTGTGGGCCAGCCTGCGGGCGCGCCTGAGCGGCGAACAGCGCGATCGCATCGCCGAAGTCCTGGAAACCATTCGCCTGACCACCTCGGTCAATCGCCCGGCGGGTTTGTTGTCCCACGGTCAAAAGCAGTTTCTGGAGATCGGCATGCTGCTGATGCAAGACCCGCAATTGCTGCTGCTCGACGAGCCGGTGGCGGGCATGACCGACGCCGAAACCGAATTCACCGCCGAGCTGTTCAAAAGCCTGGCCGGCAAGCATTCGCTGATGGTGGTGGAACACGACATGGGCTTCGTCGGCTCGATTGCCGACCACGTCACCGTGCTGCACCAGGGCAGCGTGCTGGCCGAAGGGTCGCTGGAACAAGTGCAGGAAAACGAACGCGTGATCGAAGTGTATTTAGGCCGGTAACACGCACTCTGTAGGAGCTGGTAGGAGCTGGTAGGAGCTGTCGAGTGAAACGAGGCTGCGATCTTTTGATCTTTAGCGACACCAGAAAAGATCAAGATCAAGATCAAAAGATCGCAGCCTCGTTTCACTCGACAGCTCCTACAACGCAGATCAAGAGCGGGATCGTGTGCAACAGAAGGAATTTGAAATGCTGCAAGTCGACAAACTGCACCAGTACTACGGCGGTAGCCACATTCTGCGCGGCCTCTCGTTTGAGGTGAAGGTCGGCGAAGTCACGTGCCTGCTCGGGCGCAACGGCGTGGGCAAGACCACCCTGCTCAAATGCCTGATGGGCCTGTTGCCGTCCAAGGAAGGCGCGGTGAATTGGGAAGGCAAGCCGATCACCACGTTCAAGCCGCACCAACGGGTGCACGCCGGGATTGCCTACGTGCCCCAGGGTCGGGAGATTTTCGGGCGGCTGACCGTGGAAGAAAACCTGCTGATGGGCCTGTCACGTTTTCCCGGCAGCGAAGCCAAGGAAGTCCCGGCGTTCATCTACGAGTTGTTCCCGGTGCTGCTGCAAATGAAACAACGGCGCGGCGGGGACTTGTCCGGTGGCCAGCAGCAGCAATTGGCAATCGGCCGCGCCCTGGCCAGCCGTCCACGCTTGCTGATCCTCGACGAACCCACTGAAGGCATCCAGCCGTCGGTGATCAAGGAAATCGGCGCGGTGATCAAGAAGCTCGCGGCTCGCGGCGACATGGCGATTTTGCTGGTGGAACAGTTTTACGATTTCGCCGCCGAACTGGCCGATCAGTACCTGGTGATGTCCCGGGGCGAGATCGTGCAACAGGGGCGCGGGGAAAATATGGAAGCCGAAGGTGTGCGCGGGCTGGTTACGATCTAGTCTGTAGCGTCCTGACAATAATCAGAAATTATGAATTTACCTGCCCCTATCACGCTGTTCACCCCGAGTTGGCACGCCGAGCTGGAGCTGGGCTACGCCCGTTTCGGCGACACCACGCGCCCGGTCCAGCGCCGCCACCTCGGCCCGCTGCGGGTGCAAAAGCACCTGTACGCCGAAGGCCCCGAGGTCTGCCAGCACATCATTGTCCACCCGCCGGGCGGGATTGCCGGGGGGGATCGGCTGGATATTTCGGCCAGTGTCGGCACTGACGCCTGGGCACAAATCACCAGCCCCGGCGCCGCCAAGTGGTATCGCGCCGCCGGCCCCGCTTATCAGCAGCTGGACTTGAAAGTGGCGGCCGGTGCGACACTGGAATGGCTGCCCCAGGAAACGATAATTTTCAGCGCGGCCCAGGCTGAACTCAGCACGTCAATCGAGCTTGAGGGCGATGCACGGTTGTTTTACTGGGACGTGGTGGCGCTGGGTCGCCCGGCCAGTGGCGAGCGGTTCGACCTTGGGCATTTTCAGGCTCAACTGAATATTCGCCGCGACGGCCAGTTGCTCTGGCATGAACGCCAGCGCATTGTCGGGGCCGACGGTTTGCTCGACTCGCCGATTGGCCTGGATGGGCAACCGGTGTTTGCGACGTTGTTGGTGACGGGTGAGATCGACAGTGAACTGCTGGAAACCTGTCGCTCATTGCCCAACGACGTGCGCGGGGATCTGACCCAGTTGCCCGGGCTGTTGGTGGCGCGATGTTTGGCCAGTGAGGCGTTGTTGGCACGGGGTTGGTTGATCGAGTTGTGGCGGTTGCTCCGCCCTGCACTGCTCGGCCGCGAAGCCGTCCCCCCAAGAATATGGAGCACCTGAAACACAATCCCCTGTAGGAGCTGTGTAGGAGCTGTCGAGTGAAACGAGGCTGCGATCTTTTGATCCTGGCCTTTTGAAGGTCAAGATCAAAAGATCGCAGCCTTCGGCAGCTCCTACGATTTTCATTCTGCCAAAAATGGATTCCAACGATGGACCTGACCCCACGCGAAAAAGACAAGCTGTTGATCTTCACCGCCGGCCTCGTCGCCGAGCGGCGTTTGGCTCGCGGCGTGAAACTCAATTACCCGGAAGCCATGGCCTACATCTCCGCCGCGCTGCTCGAAGGCGCCCGTGACGGTCGCACCGTGGCCGAGTTGATGCACTTCGGCACCACCCTGCTGAGCCGTGAACAAGTGATGGAAGGCATCCCGGAAATGATCCCGGAGATCCAGGTTGAAGCGACGTTCCCCGACGGCACCAAACTGGTCACCGTCCACCAACCGATTGCCTGAGGCCACGCCATGCCTTATCTCATTCGCGATGCCCTGCACGCCGACCTGCCGGCGATCCGCGACATCTACAACGACGCGGTGCTCAACACCACGGCGATCTGGAACGAACAAGCCGTGGACCTGGGCAACCGCCAGGCGTGGTTCAGCGCCCGGCAATCCCAGGGGTATCCGATCCTGGTGATCGTCGACGCTGAGAACACCGTGCTGGGCTACGCTTCATTCGGTGACTGGCGGCCGTTCGACGGCTTTCGCCACACCGTGGAGCACTCGGTCTACGTGCGCAGCGACCAGCGCGGCAACGGTCTGGGCCCGCAATTGATGAGCGTGCTGATCGAGCGCGCCAAGGGCTGCGCCAAGCATGTGATGGTCGCCGCCATCGAAAGCGGCAATGCCGCTTCTGTTCGTCTGCATGAACGCGCCGGTTTTGTGATCACCGGGCAGATGCCCCAGGTGGGCACCAAGTTCGGTCGCTGGCTGGACCTGACCTTCATGCAACTGACCCTCAACCCAGGCGCGGAGCCGCCGCTTGCCAACAAGGAGTGACACCTGATGAACGCCGCCCAACTGCGCCGCGTCAATGTTGAAAGCTTTGCGCACTATCGCCAGGGTTTGATCGATTTGCTGCTGGACGCCGTGGGGTATGGCGCCAGCGTCGGTTTCATGGCCGACCTCGACGCGACTCAGGCCCGGGCCCATTTCGATGAGGTCCAGGCCAACCTGAACCAAGGCAACGTGCTGCTGTGGGTGGTGGTCAAGGACGAACAGGTGCAAGCCAGTGTGCAACTGACCCTGTGCCAGAAAGCCAACGGCCTGAACCGCGCCGAAGTGCAGAAACTGCTGGTGCGCGAGCACGCCCGCCGTCGCGGCCTCGGCCAGCAATTGATGAGTGCCCTGGAGCTCGCCGCCCGCCAGCACAAGCGCGGCATGCTCTACCTCGACACCGAGGCCGGCTCCCCCGCCGAAGACTTCTACAAGGCGCTGGGCTACACCCGCGCCGGGGAAATCCCCGACTACGCCTGCGACCCGGCCGGCAACTACCGGCCGACCGCCCTCTACTACAAGATTCTGCAAGGAGCGAATGGATGATTCCCGGTGAATACCAGATCCAGCCCGGCGACATCGAACTCAACGTCGGCCGCCGCACCCTCAGCCTGAAAGTGGCCAACAGCGGTGACCGGCCGATCCAGGTCGGCTCGCATTACCACTTTTTCGAAACCAACGACGCCCTCACCTTCGACCGCGCCGCCAGCCGTGGCATGCGCCTGAACATCCCGGCCGGCACCGCCGTGCGCTTCGAACCGGGGCAGAGCCGGGAAGTTGAATTGGTCGATCTGGCCGGGCATCGCCGGGTGTTCGGGTTTGCCGGTCGGATCATGGGTGACCTTTAGGTTTTATGCAGCCTGTACCGGCCTCTTCGCGGGCAAGCCTCGCTCCTACAAGTCATGTGTCGTTCGCGCAATCATGATTCGACACGACCCCTGTAGGAGCGAGGCTTGCCCGCGAATGCGATCTCCCATTCAACTAATTTCCAAGGCATGCGCATGAAAATCTCGAGACAAGCCTACGCCGACATGTTCGGCCCCACCGTCGGTGACAAGGTGCGCCTGGCCGATACCGAGCTGTGGATCGAAGTGGAAAAAGACTTCACCACCTACGGCGAAGAAGTGAAGTTCGGCGGCGGCAAAGTCATCCGCGATGGCCAGGGCCAAAGCCAGTTGCTCGCCGCCGAAGTGGTCGACACAGTGATCACCAACGCCCTGATCATCGACCACTGGGGCATCGTCAAAGCCGACGTCGGCCTCAAGGACGGGCGCATCGCCGCCATCGGCAAGGCCGGCAACCCGGACGTGCAACCGAACGTCACCATCGCCATCGGCGCCAGCACCGAAGTCATCGCCGGCGAAGGCATGATCCTCACCGCCGGCGGCATCGATACCCATATTCACTTCATCTGCCCGCAGCAGATCGAAGAAGCGCTGATGAGCGGCGTCACCACCATGATCGGCGGCGGCACCGGCCCGGCCACGGGCACCAACGCGACCACCTGCACCTCCGGGCCCTGGCACCTGGCGCGGATGCTTCAAGCGGCGGACGCGTTCCCGATGAACATCGGCCTCACCGGCAAGGGCAACGCCAGCCTGCCGGAGCCGTTGATCGAGCAGGTCAAGGCCGGCGCGATTGGTTTGAAGCTGCACGAAGACTGGGGCACCACCCCCGCCAGTATCGACAACTGCCTGAGTGTCGCCGACCAATACGACGTGCAAGTGGCGATCCACACCGACACCCTCAACGAGTCCGGTTTCGTCGAAACTACCCTCGCCGCGTTCAAGGGCCGCACCATCCACACCTACCACACCGAAGGCGCGGGCGGCGGCCATGCGCCGGACATCATCAAGGCCTGCGGCTTCAAGAACGTATTGCCGAGTTCAACCAACCCGACCCGGCCGTTCACCCGCAACACCATCGACGAACACCTCGACATGCTCATGGTCTGCCACCACCTGGACCCGAGCATTGCCGAAGACGTGGCGTTCGCCGAAAGCCGTATCCGCCGCGAGACGATTGCCGCCGAAGACATCCTTCACGACCTCGGCGCGTTCTCGATGATCAGCTCCGACAGTCAGGCCATGGGCCGCGTCGGCGAAGTCATCACCCGCACCTGGCAGACCGCCGACAAGATGAAAAAACAGCGCGGCGCGCTCCCGGGCGACGGCGAGGGCAACGACAACTTCCGCGCCAAACGCTACATCGCCAAGTACACCATCAACCCCGCGATCACCCACGGCATCAGCCATGAAGTGGGCTCGATCGAAGTGGGCAAATGGGCCGACCTGGTGCTCTGGCGCCCGGCGTTTTTCGGCGTGAAACCGACGCTGATCCTCAAGGGTGGCGCGATTGCCGCGAGCCTGATGGGCGACGCCAATGCCTCGATCCCGACCCCGCAACCGGTGCACTACCGCCCGATGTTCGCCAGTTACGGCGGCTCGTTGCACGCCACCAGCCTGACCTTTATCAGCCAGGCGGCCCAGGACGCCGGATTGCCCGAAGCCCTGGGGTTGAAGAAGAAAATCGCCGTGGTCAAAGGGTGTCGCGAGGTGCAGAAAACCGACCTGATCCACAACGATTACCTGCCGAACATCGACGTCGATCCGCAGACCTATCAGGTCAAGGCTGACGGGGTGTTGCTGTGGTGCGAGCCGGCAGAAACCCTGCCGATGGCCCAGCGCTACTTTCTGTTCTGACGCGATACAGAAAACCTGTGGGGGCGAACCGCCCACAGGTTTTTTTGCATTGATCTCAAGGCTGCAGATCAACCTCGAACGGCAGTTCAACGCGCGTCAACCTGGCCCGATCCATGGCTTGCTGGGTCAGGGTTTTGAGCAAGTTATCCATCTCCTCGATGGCGCTGTTGAGTTCGGCGTCATACGCCGCGTCGGTCATGATTTGCCCCGGCGCGACCTCGCCCAGTGGTTTGCCCAACGCCTGGGCCAGCTCGGTCAGTTGCTGATCCAGACGCGCAATTTCTTCGGGCGCCAGACCTTCAACGGCGCGTTCATCCATGGCGACTTTGTAGGCCGTGATCCAATCCACCCGGCGCTTGAGAACGTCAAAGTCTTCGGCGTACGTGGTCTCGACCCAGGTTTTCCAGAACGGCTGCTCGGCAATCGCATCGCGCAACAGATCACCTTCTTCCAGCGCCAGCACCCGCTCATACGCGGCTTCGATCATCGCCTCGCTCACGCCGGCAATCGCGCGAAACTGCATGCCCCGCGCCTGCCATGGCAAGTCGAGTCGCTTGGCCAGATCAGTCATGTAGGCCAGGTGCACTTCCACCACATCGATGGTCCCGACCACTTCGCCGTTAGCATCGAGACGTCGAAACGTTTCCTTGGCCGCCAAACGCTCGGAAACCCGGCGCCGGGCGATGGCGTCGAGTTGCCGCAACCGTGATCGGCCCCGGGCCAGCGCCACCAGTTCGGCTTCAATCAGATCGGGATTGGCCAACCGGTAAGCCTCGTGGATCAACACTTCGATGCCCATGGCGTTGAACACCTGGGTCAGCCCGTCCACGCACTCAGTCGGCAACAAGGCTTCGGCGAAGAGTTTTTCCCGCAGTTCGGCGTTTTCGCCCATGGCCTCCAGCATCCGCCAGACTTTGCTGGTCAGGTCGATGCGATAACGACCCGAGGCCCTGAAGTCGGCGGTTTCGGTCAGGCCCCGGATACGATTGAAAAAGGGCTCTGAGCCCCACTCGTCTTCCAGCGTTTCCCAGATATCCAGGCGCCGCTTCCGCTGCGCATCGGACATGCCTTCGGCCCACTGCGTACTGTCCAGCGTGCCTCGGGGCGGATAGGGCCGCTCCGGGTCCATGCCCACCGATTCGATATACAGCCTCAAGCGCTCCAGGATCTGGGCCGACATCCAGCGCGGCCCGCGACTGACATGGGTCCTGGCGATCAGTTCAGCACGGAACGAGCCGGGCGCAACGTCGGGTAAGCGGCGAATGGGGTTGTGGGTCATGTCGATGAAAATATTGCGTGGCCGGGGGCTGGCGAACAGGCCCACGGGCCAGGTTTCAATGCCGGTGTTGTGCAGCACCAGCACCTGCATGCGCGGCATCCGGCTGATATCGGGCAACCGCCGGATCGGGTTGCCGGACAATGACAAGGCGCGCAAGCGCGTGAGCTTTCGCAGGCGGACCACGGCGGTCTCGCTCAGCTCGATTCGGTTATCCCCCAGCATCAGCTCCGTGAGGTAACGCATGTCGCCAATCACCGAGGGCAGGTGATTCAACAGGTTGCTCCCCAGGTCCAGTGAGCGGACGCGATCAAAGGCTTGCAAAAATCCCATCTGGCCGATGTGCAGGCGGTTGTTGCGCAGGCTCAGGCTGGTGACATGTTTGAAGTTGGCGCTCAGCGGTGGCAGCGGCGTCAGGTGATCACCGAGCCCACAACCGCTGAGGTCGAGGTGCTGGGGATGGGCCTCGCCGACGGCCTCGATGCCCCGTGGGCCGATCCGTTGCCAGCAGCGCACCAGCCTTCGGGCAATTTCGTTGCGCGCGGTCCATTCCGCGATCCCCGTCGGGCTGAAACGAAACGCCTTGGTCCTGGAGTTCACCCAGCGTTGCAGGGTGTTGTTCAGATCGCTGAACTCTTTTTCCAGGTCTCCGATTTGCCGTTCGTAGGAGATGCCGCGTTGATAAAACTCCGCTATCAACCTGTCGAGATCGGCCTCGGAGAAACCGGGATAAAGATGCCGTGCGCGATAACGTGCGCTGGTTCCACTCGGCACATGTCGATAACCCTGCATCCCGCCCCGCAACTTCATGGTCTGCGGGTCGTAGGCCGGCTTACGCACGGGCGCGTCCTGCAGGATCTCGGCGAACCGCTCATGGGCCAGGGGTTGGCGCTGTACGGCGTCCTTGAGTTGCGTGCCCTGATTGATCTCGTAGCCCAACGCCTTGCGCTCGGCATCGGGCAAGGCATGCAGCACAGCGCCGTACAGCTCGTCGGCGCCGTGCAGATGCTGATCCTGCCCATCGCGCGCTTCGAACTTGCCTTCGTCATTGAGCACCAGCACTTTGCGGATTGGCGCATCGGCGCGTCCGAGGCTGTCACTCAACTCACCGTTGAACGACAAACGTCGGACCTCGATCCGCACCCTGTCGGACCAACCCGGCAACGCCTCGATGCTGTGCAGCGCCAGACGCTGGGTATCGGTACTGGCCAGGTCGCCCAGGTACAAGCCCTCATACGCCCGCACCACCCGCACCTCGTGCAGCGCCTGGCGAGCCTGGGCTTTGAGGCGCAGGGGTACGCGACCTTTTTGCTCGATGAACCTCAGTTCCTCGGCGCTCGCCTGGCGCAACAGCGTTTCACCGACACTGCCCGGCAGGTTGGGGTACGCCTGCTGAAGCAGTCTCAGGCTGGCCTCGTTCGTCCGCTCGCTGGCGTTGTACAGCGAATCGAACAGACGCCGGGTTTGTCGTCCGGCATGCATGGCCAGGCGTGCGCGCAGTGCATCCAGGCGCGCGGCTCGGTCGGTGGACAGCCGCGTGCCCAGCATGTCGCGCACTTCAGGTTCCTGAAGCGCATCCAGCACAAGTTCGGGCAGTTGCCCGCTGCGTAACTGCGCACGACTGACCTTGATCGTCTGCGCCGCCGTGGCGTCGACATGGCCGTAGGTGATCGACTCGCCGGACAACCCGGGCCCTTCAAACAACTCGATGGCGCGATTCGCGGGCCACCCCGGCAGTTCGGTGACAAAGCTCGGCAGAAAGCCTTCCAGTGCATCGCTCATCCGGTTGTCGAGGATCTGTTGGCTGACGTCCTGCGCCTCGGTGTAAATCCGAAAGCGCTTGAGCGTGTCGCTGAGCAGCGGTGGCGGGCGTTCCCCCTCGGCGTGCATGCGCCGCAGGGCGGTGTGATCCACACCGCTGACCGTGCGCACCTGCGCTTGGCGGGCGGCGGGCAACTCATTCAGCGAATGGCCCAGGCGCTGCCAGACTTTGTCGTCGTCCCACATCAGCGGCCGCTCCAGCTCGCTGCGCCAGGCCCCGGCGCCGTTGTGTGCGAGCCGGGGTTTGTAGGCGTCGGGTCGGCTCGGGTGATCGATACGGTATTCACCGGTGGCCGGGTCGGCGCTGACTCGGTAGCGGGCGTTCTCAAGCGGCAAGACAACGTCGCCATCCTGCCGATGCAGGCCCAGGGCATCGGGGCTTACCTCTTTGTCCAAGGGTTTGCCGTGCTGGTAAGGCGTGAGGTCGGGGTTCCACAGGCTGGGCTTGCCACTCGGCAGTTCCACCGCTTGCAGGCCATCGAACACCGGCGACGGCTGGATCGGCGTCAAACCGGTTTTGGGCAAGACGTGGCCGGCGCCCATCATCGCCAACTGCGCGCCGTTGATCAGTACCGAGAGAAGGTGGCCCGACGCTTCGTCGCGGTCGCCCTTGCTCCAGTCCTCGACGCCTTCGACCAGTTCCTCCAGCAATTGCGCAGCCATGATGCCGAGCATGGCCTCTCCCAGACCCGGCACCAATAGCGCGGCAAAGTTGAAGATGTTCCAGCCAATGCCGAGGTAGCTCGTCAGGCGCTCCCAGCGACTTTTGGCGTCTTCGTCACCGGTGGGCACGGCAATCTGTCGGGCGTCGGCAATGAGTTTGGCCCGGCGTTCGTTGAAAACGCTCAGCCACAGGTCGCCGGTCAACGGATTGGTGATGGGCTCGGGGTCGGGATTCTCGACGGCCGTTTCACGCCACCAGGGGCCCATGTCCAGGGGTTTGCGCTGCTGCCATTTGAAGGTCTTGAAGCGTTCGTTGGCTCTGGCGAAGAACAATCCCTTGTCTTTCTGCGCGACAAATCGGCTGAAAAACGCCTGGTAATCGGCGCGGATCAATTGGCCGGTCAGGGTGGTCATGAACTCAGTGAACGATGCGTATTCCTTCAGGGGATGGTCGGGATCATCCGGGATGTAAACGACCAGATGCCCCACCAATCGGCTCTGGTTGTAGGTGTCCTGACGACGCGCCAGTTCCTCGGACAGGCCTTTGGGGCCATTGGCGAAAAACGCCTTGAGCAGCTTGAATCGCTCCAGGTCCTGACTGGGCAGAAAAGGCACGGAGTTCGAAACATCGAGCAGCGCCTTCAGGGCCGGAGACGTCATCTCGTCCACGGCGTTCTTGACCCAGGTCGGCTCGGCCACGGCACTGAACAGGGTGATGCCGCTCAGCCGAAACCCCATCAGCGACAACCGGTGATTGAGCATCGGCGCGCCATACAAGGCGCGCCCGGGTTTTGCGTCGTGCACCGCCAGCATCTGGCTGAAGGCGTGGGAGGTGATGTCGCCCTTGAGGTACGCGGTCAGCGCCGCGAGTTTGAACGCGGCTTTGGCGCTGTCCACGGATTGTTGGTGCAGCGTCTCTTTCGCGGACGCCGCATCGGGCAGGAACACTTGCTTGAGATGCGCCTGGTATTGCGCACCCAGGTCCAGTTGCCGACACAGGGTGACAAACCGCGCCACGCTCAGGGAATGCCGCAGCGGTGCACCCTCGGCGTCGAGGGTAAACACGCCGGAGCCGTCGCCGAACGCGTCGGTTTCGGCTTCGCGGGCTTCGAAGTTGTGCAGGGCCGCGTCCAGCAAGGTCATGTGCCGGGAATGAAATGCACCGCTGCTGATCCCCAGTATTAACGTGTCGGGAACATATAAGCGCAGTTGGGCGGTACGGACATCCAGTTCGACCTTCAAGGTTTCTTTCAAGGCGTTCGTTAAAAGTGGTTCGGCAAACTGTCGAACATCCTGCTGCAACTGACCGGTCAACCCTTCAAGTTGCCCCTGTAACAACCAACGGCGACCAAATAGCTCCTTGAGCTGGTCGCGATCGATTTTTCGCGCCTTTAGGTACCATTCGGGAAAGCCGCCCTGGGCGGGCGCCTCACTTATCCAGCGGTCGGCGGGCATCAGCGCTTTCGAGTTAAGGATGGTTTGCCTGACACGTTGGCCATGCGGCCCCTGCCCGGTGTTCTCTGGATCAAGGGCCGGCGCCCCTGTTTGCACGTCTGACATAGCACAATCGTCCATGATTATTTGAAGCGTCAGGCTAGCGAACATCGACGATGAACAATAATTCAAAAACTGCCGGGTTAACCTCAGGGAAACGTTGCCGACCCTTCAACAATTGAGTAGTCGGCTATACATAAGTACCGCACCTGCCCAACGCAGATCGGCAGTGTTTACCTGACCGGTAAGGCGCTAAGATGCGCATCACTGTCCGCCATCCCTGCTCAGGATTCTGCTCCATGCGCTTAAGCGAATTCATTGTGGTAGAGGTTGATCATATCGTTGACGAGTGGGAGCAGTTTGCCCGCGACCTGACGGCCGACGAGCCGTTGGACCGCGTCACGCTGCGCGATCATGCGCGATCGATCCTGCTGGCCGCCGCCCGGGACATGACCACCGCCCAGACCGCCCAGGAGCAGGCCGCCAAGGCCAAGGGTGACGGCCCGGAGAAATCCCCCAGCCTCGATCAGGCCGCCGCCAGCCATGGCGAGTTGCGGCACAACGTCGGGTTTGATCTGGTGCAGATGACCTCCGAATTCCGTCACCTGCGTGCCTGCGTGATTCGTCGGTGGGTCAACAGCCTGGCGTCGCCGGACATGGCCTATTTCCAGGACATGATCCGTTTCAACGAAGCCATCGACCAAGCCCTGGCCGAGTCCACCGCAGCCTATGCCGAGCAGGTCACGCACTCGCGGGACATCTTCCTGGCGATCCTCGGCCACGATCTGCGGGCGCCCTTGCAGGCAGTGAGCCTGTCGACCGAGATGCTGCTGCGCAAAGCCAACCTTGAAGGCGACGCCCTGCTCTGCGCGCAACACATCAAGCGTGGCACCCGGCACATGGCGGTGATGGTCAGCGACTTGCTGGAACTGGTGCGCAGCCGACTGGGCAAGAGCCTGCCCATCGAGCCGGTGGCCATGGACCTGGCCGAGGCCGCCCGCGAGGCCATCGCCCAAGCCTGCGCCGGCAACCCGGAGTGCGATCCAACGCTCAAGGTGACGGGTGATACCCAAGGGGTCTGGGACGCCGGGCGGCTGGATCAACTATTGCAAAACCTGATTGGCAACGCGTTGCAGCATGGCTCGGACAAGCGCGACGTCACCGTCACCCTCAGCGGCGAGGCCGAGGCGGTGCGCCTGTCGGTGCATAACAATGGCGTACCGATCCCGGAAGACGCGATCAGTACGATTTTCGATCCACTGGTGCGCAGCGCCGACGAAGAACTCGGGCAGCCGTCAACCAGCCTGGGGCTCGGTTTGTTTATCGTCAGGCAAGTGGTTGATGCGCATCACGGAACGATAGAAGTCAGTTCCAATGAGGTCGATGGCACGGTGTTTATGGTGGTGTTACCGCGCCAGGTCTGACAGCACCGGCTCACAACGGATCCCCCCCCGGGGGTAGGAGCTGCCGAAGGCTGCGATCTTTTGATCTTGATTTTCATTGGCCTGTCGGGCGCCAAAGATCAAAGACAAGATCAAAAGATCGCAGCCTTCGGCAGCTCCTACAGAGGGTGTTATTCGACGACCAGCCGCCCAAGTCGCTGCTTGAGCATGCGGTTTTCGGCCCGCAATTGCTGGACCTCTTCGAGCAGATCCAGCGCCAGGGCGACGCCTTCCCATTCCAGCTCCAGGTCGCGCCGCAGCTTGGCGGCGCGCTTGGCCAGGGCCAGTTCGTAATCGTTGAAACGCCAGTCCTTGGGCAGTGCGCCCTGAGGTTCGAGGATGCCGTGTTCGACGATTTCGATCACGTAGACGTCCGACAACTCGGTCGCCTCACAGAATTCTGCCATGTCCAGTTGAACGATCAGGGGACTGCTCATAGTCAGTAGCTCCAGGGTTCTAGCGGATCAAAAGTTTTCTCGCGGGTCGAAAGCGGCTTTCTTCGCCAGTTCCTGCCACAACGCCTTGACCTCATCGTCCGGGGTTTTCGGCATGACGGCTTTCAACTGCACGAACAGGTAGCCACGTTCGCCCTTCTTGTTCAGCAGGCCATGGCCCTTGGCGCGCATGCGCTGGCCGTTCTGGCTGCCGGCCGGGACCTTGAGGTTGATCTTGCCGGTCAGGGTCGGCACCGCCACTTCAGTACCCAGCGCCAGTTCCCACGGTGCCAGCGGCAGCGTGATGATCAGGTTTTCGCCTTCGACGTCGAATTTAGGGTGCGGCGCGAAGCGGATGATCAGGAACAGGTCGCCATTGGCGCCGCCACCGACACCCGGGGCGCCCTGGCCCTTGAGGCGGATACGCTCGCCATCGGTCACGCCCGCCGGGATTTTCACGTTCAGGCTTTTGCTGGTGTTGCTGACGTGCTGGCCGGCCGCGTTGTACTGCGGCACCTGGAAGGTGACCTTCTTCGATTCGTTCGAAAGGGTTTCTTCCAGAAAAATCGGTAGTTCCATTTCCACGTCTTGCCCTCGACGTCCGGTACTGCGACGCGACTCTCCACCACCAAAACCAGGCCCACGGTTGCCGAAGATCGAACTGAAGAAGTCCGAGAAATCGCCCGTGTCCTGACCGCCACCGAAACCGCCGCCAGCGGCGCCTCCACGCCCCTGCCAGCCTGGCGGGCCCTGGAACGGTTGACCATGCTGGCCGTATTTGCGCAAGTCGTCGTACTCGGCGCGCTTGTCGGCACTTTTCAGCGCTTCATAGGCCTCCGAGGCGTCCTTGAACTTGGCCTCGGCGTCCTTTTCCTTACTGACGTCGGGGTGGTACTTGCGGGCCAGCTTGCGATAGGCGGCTTTAATCGTCTTATCGTCTGCGGTCGGTTCCACACCGAGAATCTTGTAATAGTCTTTGAAGTCCATCGCGGGAATCACCATCCGTTATCAAAATCGCGCCACCACCGGCAGCATGCGCGCATTTGCAGGCGCCAGGTTGACCGATCTCAAGGTTGTGACCGGGCAGCGCATCAGAAGTTTATCGGCAGCGGACGGCGGTTCTTGCGACCGCCGGATGGCTGCCAGGGCCAATGCAAACAAGTTTGGGGCATGTCGCCAGCTTATCAAGGCGCTATTCGCGGTGATTTAGCGGATAGTCGGCCTTCGAATCTGCGCCGCACTGGCATACACTGCGCGGCCGTTTTTTAACCGGAACTCGAAAGACATGAAAAACGCATCTCCGGCCCGTGCCTGCGGTATCGACTTCGGCACGTCCAACTCCACCGTCGGCTGGCTGCGCCCCGGCATGGAAACGCTGATCGCGCTGGAGGACGACAAGATCACCCTGCCCTCGGTGGTCTTCTTCAACATCGAAGAACGCCGCCCGGTCTACGGCCGGCTGGCGCTGCACGAGTACCTGGAAGGCTACGAAGGCCGGCTGATGCGCTCGCTCAAGAGCCTGCTGGGTTCCAAGCTGATCAAGCATGACACCAGCGTCCTCGGCACGGCGATGCCGTTCAAGGACCTGCTCGGCCTGTTCATCGGCCAGTTGAAGCAGCGCGCCGAAACCGCCGCCGGTCGGGAATTCGATGAAGTGGTGCTGGGGCGTCCGGTGTTCTTCGTCGATGACGATGAAATGGCCGACCAGGAAGCCGAAAACACCTTGGTCGACGTGGCCCGGGCCATTGGCTTCAAGGACGTGTCGTTCCAGTACGAGCCGATTGCGGCCGCATTCGACTACGAGTCGACCATCGAAAAAGAAGAGCTGGTGCTGATCGTCGACATCGGCGGCGGTACGTCCGACTTCTCGCTGGTGCGCCTGTCCCCTGAGCGCCGCGAGCACGACAACCGTCACGATGACATCCTCGCCACCGGCGGCGTGCACATCGGCGGGACCGATTTCGACAAGCAACTGAGCCTGCAAGGCATGATGCCGCTGTTCGGCTACGGCAGCCGGATGAAGAGTGGCGCCTACATGCCCACCAGCCACCACATGAACCTGGCGACCTGGCACACCATCAACTCGGTGTACTCGCAGAAATCGACCCTGGCCCTGGGCAGCATGCGCTACGACATCGAAGACACGGGCGGCATCGATCGCCTGTTCAAGCTGATCGACCAGCGCGCCGGCCACTGGCTGGCCATGGAAGTGGAAGAAACCAAGATCCAGCTGACCCACGCCGACAGCCGTCACGTGCCGCTGGACCGCATCGAGCCAGGCCTGAGCGTGGAACTGACCCGCGCCTTGTTCGAATCGGCCATCGACAACCTGCTGGAACGGGTGCGCAACAGCGTCACGCAGTTGCTGACCGATGCCAACGTGCGGGTTGATCAGGTCGATACGGTGTTCTTCACCGGTGGTTCGAGCGGGATTCCGGCGCTGCGCAACAGCGTTTCGGCGATGCTGCCGAACGCGCGGCATGTGGAAGGCAACATCTTTGGCAGCATCGGCAGTGGCTTGGCGATTGAAGCCATGAAGCGTTACGGTTCGATGGACTGATCCAGCACCGAGTTGCGTCCTTCGCGGGCAAGCCTCGCTCCTACGCGATCCCCTGTAGGAGCGAGGCTTGCCCGCGAAGAGGCCAGATCAGGCAATACACATCGACCTGATCAAACCATCCCCACCAGCTTCAATTCGCTCTTCAGATACGCGTAATAAATCGGCCCCGCCACCACCCCCGGCAGGCCGAACGCGGCTTCGAACACCAGCATCGCCAGCAGCAACTCCCACGACTTGGCACTGATTTGCCCGCCGACAATGCGCGCGTTGAGGAAGTATTCGAGCTTGTGGATAAAGATCAGGTAACCCAGCGCCGCCACCGCGACCCAGATCGACAGCGACAAACCGACGATGGTGATCAGCGTGTTCGACATCAGGTTGCCGATCACCGGCAACAGACCGAGCAGGAAGGTCAGCACGATCAGGGTTTTGGTCAGCGGCAGCTTGATGCCGAACATCGGCAGGATCACCGCGAGGAAGATCGCGGTGAAGAAGGTGTTAAGCAGGGAAATCTTGATCTGCGCGAACACGATGTTGCGGAAGGCTTGCACCAACAGGTGCAAACGGTCGAACAACGCGGCGGCCAGCGGCTTGCGCTTGGTCACGTCCGGCACCCGTTGCAGGGCGATGATCGCGCCCAGCACCATGCCGATCAGCAGCGTCACGAACATGTGCGCCGCGTCCTTGCCCACCAGTTGCAAGTCGCTGAGGTGTTTGCTCATCCATTCGCCGATGGCCACCCGGAACTCGGCCGCGCTGGCGGGCAGGTAGGCGTCGATGAACGGCGGCAATTGCCCGCGCGCGCGGTCGACCACGCCCATGAATTTGTCGAGGGAAGCCCCGGGGTTTTCCGCTTCGTGCAGCAAAAAGCTGATGGCGCCGGCGAAGATCAGCGCCAGCACGCTGACCACCAACGTGCCCAGCAACGCCACCGCCAGCCAACGGGCGCGGCGGCCTTCGATCAACCGCTGCAATTGCGGCGTGAGCATGTTGACCAGTTCGAACACCAGCAACCCGGCCAGCAGGCTCGGCAGCAGGCGCAAAGGGATGACCAGTAGCAAACCACCGAAGATGATGACCCAACTGATTAACAGCAAGACGTGACGTTGAGAAAACGTTGGCATACAGCCTCAAAACGAACGGCGTAAAAGGATGGGCAGTCTGCCAGCGTTCCGGCGGTGAAGCGAGCGGATGACTCACGAACGGTGTCGCGGCGAAAAGATCGCAGCCTGCGGCAGCTCCTACAGGGGTCACGGTCTCATGTAGGCGCTGCCGAAGGCTGCGATCTTTTGATCTTTATTTTTTCTTCAGGCAATCACTCATGAAGGCTTTGCGCGCATCGCCCTTCAGCGCCTGAGTGGCGGCGGTGGCGTTGCAGGTTTTCATTTTTTCTTGCTGCGGGGTCAGGACTTTGGCGTCATTGGCGGCCGGCGCGGCTTTGAGGCAGGTGCTCATGAATGTTTTGCGCTCATCGCCCTTGAGGCTTTTCGCGGTAGCGTCGGCATTGCAGGTGGTCATTTTGTTCTGTTGGGCCGTGGCGGCGAAGCCCTGGGAGCAGAGCAGCAAACCGATCATCAACAAAGGGACACGCAACATCTTCATGGAGTTTTCTCCTTGTTGCCGCACCGATGGATGCGGCCTCGCCCTGAAGTGTAGACAAAGCCCGTTACACCTTCACCTGATCTCTAAATGGCTGCGTCGATACTGTTCCGGCGTGCACCCGGCCTGGCGCTGAAACATCGCGATAAATGCCGAGCCGGTGCTGTAGCCCATGTCGAACGCGATGTCCTGAATGCTGCGCTGGCTGTCCAGCGCTTCGATGGCCGCGAGAAAGCGCAGGCGTTGCCGCCACTCGCCGAAACTCATGCCCAACTCACGCACGAACTGCCGGGCCAGGGTCCGTTCGCTGACATGAATCTGCGCCGCCCAGTCAGCTAATGGCCGGTTATCCCCTGGCTCGGCCTGCAACGCTTCAAGTATCCCGAGCAGCCCAGGGTTGCTGGCGTAGGGCAAATAACAGGCGTGCTCCGGCGCTTGTTGCAGCTGATCCACCAACACTTGAGCCAGACGCACATCGGTTTCGCGCTCCGGGATTTTCACGTCCCGGGCGGCGAAATCCTTGAGGATGGCTTTAAGGATGTCGCTGATGGCCAGGGTGCAGGCCTGTTGCGGCAAGTCCCGGCATATCGACGGCGCCAAGCACACCGCACGGTAGTTGATCGGCTGGTTGCTGTAGAAACTGTGTTCGGTCTGCGGCGGCACCCAAACCGCGTACTGCGGCGGCGACATGAAGCGGCTGTTGCCGATTTCCATGTGCAACACGCCGTTGGCCGAATATTCCAGCGTGCCCCACGGATGGCGGTGGGCCGAGGCGTATTCGTGGGTGTCGAAGTCGGCGTAGCGGAAGTACACCGGGGCCGGCAATTCGCTGAAATCCAGCAGATCGATGTGTTTGCTGCTCATGCTGTCCGTCATCCGGGGCCGATTGTCTGGATCGCAGTATAGGCTTGCATCCAGACAGGCGGATAATTGCCGCTCATCAACGTTCTGGTTTTTCCCTCATGCAATACGCGTATCCCCTGCTGGCCATTTTCATCTGGGCCGGCAACACCGTGATCACCAAGATGTCGGCCGGCGCGATTTTCCCCGCAGAGATCGGTTTCTACCGCTGGCTGCTCGCCGGGATTCTGTTCACGCCTTTCATGCTCAAACCGGTGATCGCCCACTGGCCGCTGATCCGCCCGAACCTGGGCAAGATTTTCATCCTCGGCGTGCTCGGCATGGCGGTGTATCAGAGCCTGGCGTATTTCGCCGCGAGCCTGACCTCCGCCACCAACATGGGCATCATCCTGTCGCTGATGCCGCTGATGTCCCTGACCATCGCCATGATCAGCCTCGGCCAACGCCTGACCGCCGGCGCCTTAGCCGGGGCGGTACTGTCGTTTGCCGGCGTGCTGGTGGTGGTGTCGTCCGGCAGCCTCGGCGCGTTGCTGGAGCACGGGGTGAACATGGGTGACGCGATGATGCTGATCGCGACCCTGGCCTACGCGATCTACAGCACGCTGCTGAAAAAATGGCAGCTGCGCCTGCCACCGCTGGTGTTGTTGTATATGCAGGTGTGGGTGGCGGTGCTGGTGCTGTTTCCGCTGTTTGTGATCTCGCCGAAAATCGGCCCGACCTTGCAAAACATTCCGCTGGTGCTTTATGCCTGCCTGCTGGCCTCGATGATCGCGCCACTGGCGTGGATGCAAGCCGTGGTGCGCCTGGGCCCGAGCCGCACCACGCTGTTTTTCAACCTGTTGCCGTTGATTACCGCGCTGATCGCGGCGGTGGTGCTGCATGAGCAGTTGGCGCTGTATCACCTGGTCGGCGGGGTGTTGACGTTGAGCGGGGTGATTCTTTCGGAGCGGTGGACGACGGTGTTGGGCCGCAAAATCGTCGTCGCTTGATCGATCGCCATCGCGGGCAAGCCTTGCTCCTGCAACGGATCGACGCTAAACCGTAGGAGCAAGGCTTGCCCACGATGAACGATGACGCGGTCTAAACGCCTGCCGCTTTCAGGCGGGCCGCATGCTCGACAAACAACCGCACCGGGTCCGCGCCCTTCCCCACCAGCCCCAGCGACTGGTTAACAATGTCGAAGTGATCCATCGGGTATTCATCGCCAATCACCGTCCCCAGGTGCGAGCTGTAACGCCCGACCATTCCGTCGCAATGCCCGGTTTCGCGCACGAAGGTTTTGGCGAACAAGCGGCAACTGCGATTCGTCCCATCGAACAGATTGCCGCCGCGATCAGTCTTGCCCGGCTGCAAGGTCCCGGACCACGAGTAATAGCGCACACCGTTGACCTCTTCCGGGCCGTGCCCGCCCCAGGTTGGCGGCAAGCCCTGTGGATAACGCTGGTTGAACAGCGCCACGCCTGCCGTGGTCAGGGATTCATGGGAGGCGTGAATATCCACCGGCAGTTTCGGCCCGCGATAACCGGTTTCCAGCAGGCTCATCACCGCGCCGATCATCCGCAGCAAGAAGGCGAGTACACGGCCCTTTGCACTGTCCGCCGGGTAGTGTTTGTGCAGGTAATCCGCCAGTTCCGAGCCGTGATTGGGCCCGGCCACCGACGTCACCGAGGCCACTCGGTCCGGGCGCTTGGCGGCGGCATAGCGCGCCGTCAGCGAGCCCTGGCTGTGGCCGATCAGGTTGACCTTTTCGGCGCCGGTTTCGCGCAGGATCTCGTCGATACGCGCCAGCAACTGCTCGCCCCGCACCTCCGTGGAGTTGAGCGGCGACACCTGCACCGCCACCACAGTCGCCCCACCCCGGCGCAGCGCCGAGATGATCCCGTACCAGTACGGGTACAGCACCAAACGGATAAACCCGAGCATTCCGGGGACCAGCACCAGCGGGTAACGCGTGGCGGAACCTTGCGACATGGGCGGACATCCTTGTAATCGGTGAGGTGACGCAAGGCGGGATGCAAGACATCAGCCAAGCATCCCCAGCGAAGATGACCAGTCTATGACAGCCGCCACTCGCGCTTTACTTCAACCCCCACTACGGCGACAGCCCGTCAACACCCTGACCACTCGCTCAATTGCATAAAACTTTTCGCAACGCTCATTACTCACACCTTAAGTAGCGATCACGTCCCCAGAGGCGTGACGTCAACCGGATTAGCCTCCAGGAGATCGAGATGAGCGGCATGCATTTGTCTGATGTAACCACCCTGCGTGAGCGGGCCCGTAAAAACGTCGAAAACGGCGCCGTGACCGAAAGCTACAGCGCCGATATCGACGAAGTGCTGCGCCTGCTCAACGAATCGCTGGCCACCGAACTGGTCTGCGTGTTGCGCTACAAGCGTCACTACTTCATGGCCAACGGCTTGAAAGCCCATGTCGCCGCCGAAGAGTTTCTGGAACACGCGAACCAGGAAAGCGAACACGCCGACCGCTTGGCCGAGCGCATCGTGCAATTGGGCGGCGAACCGGAGTTCAACCCCGACCTGCTGTCGAAAAACTCCCACGCGCAATACGTGGCCGGCAAAAACCTCAAGGAGATGGTCTACGAAGACCTGGTCGCCGAGCGGATCGCCATCGACAGCTACCGCGAGATCATTCAGTACATTGGCGAGAAGGACCCGACCACCCGGCGCATCTTCGAAGACATTTTGGCCCAGGAAGAAGAGCATGCCGATGACATGGCTGACATCCTGAAAGACCTTTAAGCCTTAACAGCAAAAAAGATCGCAGCCTTCGGCAGCTCCTACATGCGAACGCGTTCCCTGTAGGAGCTGCCGAAGGCTGCGATCTTTTGATCTGCTCTTATTTGGTAGGCTTCACGGTCACCGGTGCCTTGCCCGCCTTCATCTGTTCCAGCAACGGCGCACACTGGTTCGGCTCGCCGCCACTCGGTGCCACCAACGCCAACAACCCCGCCGCAGGCGCCGCAATCACGCCCAGCGCCACCATCCCGGCCCCGCGCAGCAACAGCGGCACCGCTTTCACCCCCGCGTCGGGCTTGATGAACTTGCCCCGTACGTACAACGGCGAACGCAGGGAAATCAACCGCCAGCCTTTGGATTCCGGGGTGACGGTCAGGTCCAGTTGCTCGGTCGCCATGTTCGCGGTGCCATCGATGTAGATGATCGCGTTCTCGGTGTCGAAGACAAACAACCGCGTGGTCGCCAGGCCAGTCTTGATATCGAAGTCCGCTGCCGCGCAGTTGATCTTCACTTCCTTGTCGCCAAAGATCTTGCCGACCACGTAATTGCCGACGTTGAGCCCCGCCAGTTCCATCAATTCGCGACTGATGGCGCCGTCGTTGATCAGCATTTTCAGCGTGCCGTTGGCCCCGCCGAGCAACTTGGCCACCGAGTTGCCGCGACCGCTGATATCGGCGTCGCCGTTCAGCTCGCCGAAACTGGTTTTCATCGGCTCGAAGGTCGGGAACAGTTGCTTCAACTTGAAACCCCGAGCAGTGAGTTTCGCCTGACCTTCCAGTGGTTCGGCACGGCCATTGAGGCGGATCTGCGCATCGAGCTTGCCGCCGGCCACGCCGAAACGCAGCGGCTCCAGGCTGAGCAGACCATCAGTCAGCACCAGATGCGTATAGAGATCGGTGAACGGCAGTTTTTCGCTGTGGACGATGCGCTTGCCGGTGAATTCGACATCGGCGTCCATATCCCGCCAGCGCTCGGTCTTAAACTCTTCCACCGGCAAGACCTTGTCGGCCGGCTGCTTGCTTTCACCGCCACGGGCCTTCTGCTTGGCGTTGGAGTCGGCGCCGATCAGCGGCGCCAGGTCGGCAAACAGCAATTGATTGGAAACCAGCGCGCCGCTGAGTTTGGGCCGTGGCTGACTGGCGACGTAAGCCAGGTCGCCATGAATATCGCTGTCACCGATCTTGCCGTTGAAGCCTTCATAGCGGAACTGCGCGCCGGCCGCGTCGTGCAGCTTGGCGGTCAAGTGACCATCGGTAGCGTAGGGCGGCGAGGCCGGCAGGGTGACGCCAGTCAGCGGATAAAGGTTCGCCAGGCTGCTGCCGGCCAGTTTCAGGCGCAAGTCCAGAGCGCCAAGGTTCAGCGGGTCTGTCAGGGTACCGGCCAGCTCGACGCTGGTGTCGGCGATCTTGACCTGGGCTTGCAGCGGAAACGGCTTGGCCGCGTCCTGCAACGCCAGCAGACCGCCGATCTTGCCTTCACCGGCGAGTTTCTGTTGGTGGTATTGACCTTTGACCTTGATCGCGAAGGCGTAGTCCTGGGGTGCTCCACCCTTCTCGATGGCGGTTTTCGCGGCTTTGTCGCCGACGATATCGCTGAAGGGAATCGGTTTGCCCAGCGGATCGATCACCGCGTCGAGTTGAGTTTTCAGGTTCTGGTCGTCGAGGGTCACGTGGCCCTTGTCGAAACCGATGGCGCCGATGTCCACCACCCAGTTCGACGGCTCGGCGTTCGGGTCTTTGGGGTCGAATTTGAAGGTCCAGTTGGCGCGGCCATCGGCCAGGCGCTGGAGGTCGGCGTTCGGTTCGGTCAGGTCAATGCGCGGGATCACCACACGCTGAGCCAGCAAAGCCAGGGGCGAGAGGCGCAACTCGACGCGCTTGAGCGTGACCATCTGCGGTTGCTTCGACCAGTCCGGGTTGCCCAGGCTCAAGTCTTCGGCCACCACGTGCGGCCACGGCACCCAGGCCCGCCAGCCGCCCTCATCAGGTTCGCGCTGCCAGACCACCGCGAGGTTGCCATTAATGGCGAACGGGCGGTGCAGCTCTTCGGAGACTTTGGCGTTGAGTGGCGGTTTGATCCGGTTCCAATCGAAGAACACGATGATCAGCACCAGTATCGCCAGCAACACAACAAGCGTGGCGAAGGTCCAGGTGAAAACTTTTGAAGTGCGCGTCATTGCACAGGGCTCCTGAATACGACTGAGCGCCCTGACTGCGACGCACGTTTGAAACGTTAGGCCCGAACCGGCCTGCTATGGAATGTACGACTGGAAAATGGCCCGCAGGTTTAACCGAAATACCGCTTAACCCTCAAATAATCCATCGGCGACACACTGCGCCCGTCTCCAGCGTTACCGCCCCGCACTTTTGTGCGGCACCAATGGGTCGAAAATACCCACCGCGGTGCAAAACGGCCCGCCGGAAACGCCCGTTCTAGAGCGCCCGCACGGAACAATCAATTCTGTTGATTATTACCATTGCGTTTATGAACTTTTGTATCGACTTATCAAGAGTAGCATTGCCCTCGTACCCACTTTATCGCCCCCCCAAGGAGCAACCCATCATGAAACGCCAATTACTGCTTAGCCTGACCCTCTCGATGCTAGCCAGCACCGCTTTTGCTCTGCCAGCCGCTGATCAGGCCACACCGCAAGTCAAAGACAGCCACTCGGTATTCAGCCAAACCGTCGCAGCCGATGGTTCGGATCGCACCCCACAAGGTCAGACCCTGGCCGAAGGTGGTAATGATCGCCTGAAAGAAAAAGGCTTGATCACCCAAGACGGCTACGACAAAACCCCACAAGGCCAGACCTTGGCTGCTGACGGCGCAGACCGCACTCCACAAGGCCAGACCCTCGCTGCTGACGGCGCAGATCGCACCCCACAAGGCCAGACCCTCGCTGCCGACGGCGCAGACCGCACCCCACAAGGCCAAACCCTCGCTGAAGGTGGTGGTGACCGTGTAATCGAACGCAACAGCGCTGTGAGCTAAGCCCATGGCGGCCCTGAAAAAAAGCCCAATCTGCGGATTGGGCTTTTGACTTTTATATCCGCCGCACAACCTCGCTAGAATCCTGATCCCCGTTCGACGCCGGCAAAGCCGATTTGCTAGAGTGCGTCGCTGTCCTGTCCAGAAAACACCCTTGCGATGCTGCCCCGCGCCGAACAGAAACAACAGACCCGCAACGCCCTGATGGACGCCGCCCGCCATTTGATGGAATGCGGCCGAGGATTCGGCAGCCTGAGCCTGCGCGAAGTGGCGAAAACCGCCGGGATCGTGCCCACCGGTTTCTACCGGCATTTCGCCGATATGGACGAACTGGGCCTGGTGCTGGTCAGCGAAGTCGGCCAGACCTTCCGCGAAACCATCCGTTTGGTACGCCACAACGAATTCGTCATGGGCGGCATCATTGATGCGTCGGTGCGGATCTTTCTCGACGTGGTCAGCGCCAACCGCTCGCAGTTTCTGTTTCTGGCTCGCGAACAGTACGGCGGCTCGATGCCGGTGCGTCAGGCCATTGGCCGTTTGCGCGAAGACATCAGTTCCGACCTGGCCTCTGACCTGTCGCTGATGCCCAAGCTGCAACACCTGGACATCGCCGGGTTGAATGTCATGGCTGACCTGATCGTTAAAAGCGTGTTTGCGACGCTGCCGGACATTATCGATCCGCCGGTTGAAGCGTTGCCGGAGCATCTGACGCCTCAGGCGAAGATCACCCAGCAACTGCGCTTTATCTTTATTGGCTTGAAACATTGGCAGGGGCTTGGCAGTACCGAGTAGTCCGCCTTAAAAGATCGCAGCCTTCGGCAGCTCCTACGGGGATCGCATTCCTCCGTAGGAGCTGCCGAAGGCTGCGATCTTTTTTGTGCGCCGCAAATCAGTGCATGAACAATCCCCCGCGCACCAACATGACCCAAAACCCTGCAACATCCTGAAACAACCACTAAGCTCCGACAGGGTTTTCCTACGTATCGCCCGATTGGCAAGCCCCTTGCTCTAGCCTGAGCATTGTCCTTTGCTGGAAGCTTTCCGATGCTGGTGATTCATCGCAGAATCGACCCTCAACCCGTCTGGGCCGCCGAGCTACACCTGACCTTCGAAGCCCGGAGCAAAAGCCGTTTGCGCTGTTTCAGTGCCGAGCAGGAAGACGTCGGGTTGTTTTTGGAGCGTGGTCAGCCACCGCTGTATGACGGCGAATGCCTACAGGCCGAAGACGGGCGCATCGTCCGTGTTTGCGCCCGCCCCGAACAATTGCTGCACGTCACCTGCGCCAACGCCTTCGAATTGACCCGCGCCGCTTATCACCTGGGCAACCGCCACGTCGCCCTGCAAGTCGGCGATGGCTGGCTGCGCCTGCTCGACGATTACGTGCTCAAAGCCATGCTCGAACAGCTGGATGCCAACGTCGAAAACATCGAAGCGCCGTTCCAGCCGGAACACGGCGCTTACGGTGGCGGCCATCATCACTCGCGTCACGGCGACGAAGATTTCAACTATCCGCCGAAACTCCACCAGTTCGGCGTGCGCTTATGAATCCAGCCTGGGCGCTGCTGCGCCTGGCCAGTCCGCAATTGCCGATTGGCGGCTACAGCTATTCACAAGGCCTGGAAATGGCGGTGGATAACGGCCGGGTGACCGATGCCGACAGCGCACGACGCTGGATCAGTGATCAGTTGTTGCTCAATCTCGCCCGTTTCGAGGCACCGTTGCTGCTCGCTCATTGCGTGGCCGCTGCCGACGAAAACTGGGCCGAACTGCTGCAACGCTGCGAGGAGCATCGCGCCAGCCGCGAAACCCGCGAACTGCATCAGGAAAGTCGACAGATGGGTTATTCGTTGCAGCAACTGCTCAACGGTTTGCCCGAACTCGATGAGCCGGCCCGAGCCTTTCTCGATCAACGCCCCGAACCACACCTGGCCCTCGGCTGGGCGCTGGCCGCTCGTGCCTGGGGGATCAGTCCACAGGATGCCTTGGCCGCGTGGCTGTGGAGCTGGCTGGAAAACCAATTGGCGGTGTTGATGAAAACCCTGCCCATGGGCCAGCAAGCCGCGCAACGCCTGACCAGCCAATTGCTGCCGTTGTTGCAAGAAGCCCAGCAGCACGCCACTCACATCAACCCCGAACACTACGGCAGCGCCGCGTTTGGCCTGTCCTTGGCGTGCATGGCCCATGAGCGCCAGTACAGCCGTCTGTTCCGTTCCTAGGGCCTTATTTTTGGAGAATCACATGAACACACAACCTCTGCGCGTCGGCATCGGCGGTCCGGTCGGTTCCGGTAAAACCGCCCTGACCCTGGCCCTGTGCCTGGCCCTGCGCGATCGCTACAACCTGGCGGTCGTGACCAACGACATCTACACCCGCGAAGACGCCGATTTTCTGGTGCGCAACCAAGCCCTGGCGCCTGAACGCATCATCGGCGTGGAAACCGGCGGCTGCCCGCACACGGCGATCCGCGAAGACGCCTCGATCAACCTTGAAGCCGTGGACCAGTTGAACCGGCGCTTTCCGGGGCTGGACCTGATCATCGTTGAATCCGGTGGCGACAACCTCTCGGCGACGTTCAGCCCGGAACTGTCCGACCTGACGATCTACGTGATCGACGTGTCCGCCGGCGACAAGCTGCCGCGCAAGGGCGGGCCGGGAATCTGCAAATCCGATTTGCTGGTAATCAACAAAGTCGACCTGGCCCCGTTGGTGGGTGCCTCGCTGGAGTTGATGGACAGCGACACCAAACGCATGCGCAACGGCAAACCATTTGTCTTCAGCAACCAGAAAACCGGCCTGGGCCTGGAAGACATCATTGCCTTTATCGAACGCCAGGGCCTGCTGACCGCCGCCTGATCACGACTTATCCACAAGGAAGCTCATCCATGACACTCAAACGCATCCTGGGCGCCCTGGCCCTGCTCTTGACCCCGGCCATCGCCTTCGCCCACCCGGGGCATGGCGATAACGGTTTGATCGCCGGCATCAGCCACCCGATCAGCGGCATCGACCACTTGCTGGCAATGGTCGCGGTGGGTTTGTGGGCCGCGCAGCAGAAAGGCGCGGCGCGCTGGGCGCTGCCGTGCACGTTTGTCGGCACCATGCTGATCGGCGGTGTGCTGGGTTTTGAAGGGCTGAACCTGCCGGCGCTGGAAAGCGGGATTGCGGCGTCGGTATTGGCGTTGGGCCTGGCGGTGGCGCTGGCGGTGCGTCCGCCGTTGGTTGTGGCGGTGGGGGCGACGGCGTTGTTTGCGCTGTTTCATGGTGTGGCGCATGGTTTGGAATTGCCGGACATGTCGAGCCCTTGGGCGTATGCCGCAGGATTTGTGGCGGCGACGGCGGCGTTGCATGGCTTGGGTTACGCCGTGGTTCGCGTGTTGCCTCAGGCTGCCGCGCCGTTGATTCGTGTGGCGGGCGCGGCTTCGGCGGCGACCGGGGTCTGGTTGTTGGCGGGCTGATTTCTCTATCGCCTGGTCGGGCCTCTTCGCGGGCAAGCCTCGCTCCTACAGGTTGTGTGTCGTTCGCAAATGATGCGCACGACGCATAACCTGTAGGAGCGAGGCTTGCCCGCGATGGCGGCCTGACAGACACCGCCTCTCTATGGCCGGCCTCTCTGCTAACATGTCGCGCAATCGCCCCTGCCGTGACGACGCCAGCCAATGCCGCCTGTTTCCCGCTCTGCTTCCCAGCCTGAATTGACCGCCCTGTTCGCCTCGGTGCAACAGCACTTCCTGAAGGTGATCGTGCCGCTCTGGCAAGTTCCCGGCTGGAACGCCGACATGGCGCTGCCGTACGAAGCCCTGGACGCCGAACACCAACCGCTGCCACCGCAACGCTATCGGGCCATGGCCTGCGCCCGTCAGCTGTACCTGTTTTCCAGCCTGATTGGTGAAGTGCCCGAAGCGCAAATTCGAGCAGCGGCGTTGTTCCGGTCCTTGCAGCAGCATTTCCACGACGCCGAGCACGGCGGTTGGTTCTACAGCATCGACCCGCAAGGTGCGCCGCTGGATCAGCGCAAAGACCTCTACACCCACGCCTTCATCCTGTTCGCCTGCGCCCATTACTGGGGCAAGGTTCGCGAACCGCTGGTGGAGTCGGTGCTCAACGCCGCCCTGGAAGTCATCGCTCAACGCTTCGCCACGGACGACGGTCTGTACGAAGCCTGCCTGGACCGTGACTGGTCGTCGCTCAAGACCGGGCCGTTGCAGAATCCATTGATGCACCTGGCCGAGGCCTTCCTTGCCACGCTGTCGGTGCGTGAGGACCTCGCCGTGCAGAACCGCCTGCAAGCCCTGTGCGCCGGGATGCAGCAAAAATTCATCGTCCCGCAGGAAGGCGTCTTGATGGAGAAACCGCTGGGGGCTGTGGATAACTGGTTTGAACCGGGCCATCAGTTCGAATGGTATTTCCTGCTGGAATCCTCACCGCTGTTGCGCGATAGCAAACTGCATCGCTCCTTGAGCCGTGCGTTCGGCTACACCGAGCAATTGGGGGTGATCGACCACAATGGCGCGGTGCGGGCCATGCTCGATCTGAACAGCGATCCACGCCGTCCTCGCGACAGCACCCAGCGCATCTGGGCCCAGGCCGAATACCTGCGGGCACTGACCTTGCGGCCCGACAGCGAAGCCGCCGTGCTGCGCCAATTGCAAGCGTTGCAGCAGCGCTTTCTGCATGCGGGTGGCTGGTATGAATGTCGTGATGAAGAAGGCGAAGTCAGCCGAAACGACATGCCTTCGACCACGCCTTACCACTTGGCGACGTGCTATCGCGGGTTGGTCGAGTATTTGCGCTGACTGATAGATCGCCATCGCGGGCAAGCCTCGCTCCTACAGGTCTTGTGCCGTTCGCATTTTCGCGGTTTGACACAAATCCCGTAGGAGCGAGGCTTGCCCGCGAAGAGGCCCTCAAAACGATCAACGATTAATCAGGCAATCCACTTCCTGTCCCCGGTAAAACTGATGGTCAGCCATCGCGCCGCATCCGCCTTGCCCAACTTCGCGGAAATCTCCTCGCGCAACTCGTCCAACTGCCCGACGTTCTCCAGTCGGTAATCCGCCGGCAACACCACATGAATCTCGATAAACCGCGCCCGTCCGTGCTTCTGCACGTAGGAGATGTAGTCATCGAAACCATGCTCGACCTTGGCCGCGTCCATTACCTGGCGCACTTTGTCGTCCAGTTGATCCGGGGCGATCCCCAGCACATCACGCAACGCCGGGCGCAGGATCTTGAAGGCCGGCGCGAGCATGCTCAGGGCCAGCAGAATCAGGATCAAGGGGTCGACATACACCGCCCACTGGCCATACCCCTGAGACTTGAGCAGCAGCGCAGTAAGAAAACTTACCAACAGCCCCACCGACAGCATCGCGTCCACCAGCCAACTGATGTTGTCGAACTGGATCAGCGTCGATTTGAGCTTGCGGTTGCGATGGCGAACGTAGAAGAAATACGCAAACTCGACCACGGTAAACACCGCCGCATAGATGATCACCAGCCCGAGTTCGATCTCGCGGCCGCCATTGATGATTCCGAACACGCCGTTGAGAAAGGCATAGATCGCGATCAGAAACAGGAAACTGCCCTCGATCAGCAACACCATCGGCTCCAGGTGCCAGAAGCCGAACTGGAAACGGTGGTTACTTTCTTTGGCAATGAGTTTGGCGGTGATCAGCATCAGGACCTTGATAAAGGTCGCGATCAACGAAAAAAAACCATCGAACAGGATGGATTGGGCACCCGAAACAAAACCGGTGACGATCCCGGCGATCGCCACGGCGAACATCAGGATGGTCGATTGCTTGAGCAGCGACTGCTCACCTCGGTTACTCACGTAGCCTCCTCTGAAAACCTTGAAAACCGCAGGGTGCGGTGGGGTTGTTGGGGGAGGAGTCTACCTTAATGTCCAGTTTTGCCTGACCTGGCCCCATCGCGAGCAAGCTTTGCTCCTACAGGATTTGTGTCGTTCGCCGCAAATGAGCACGACACAAATCCTGTAGGAGCAAGGCTTGCCCGCGATGGCCGTTACCGGGTCTTAAGCCTTGCCACCATTGCGCTCAATGGAAAAACCAGCCCAGGTCTGACTCACCGGCATCAGCTCAAGGCTGTTGATGTTGATGTGCGCCGGGGCGTTGAGCACCCAGAAAATCGTATCGGCGATGTCCTGCGGCTGGATCGGCTCGGCACCCGCGTAGGTCGCGTTGTAACGCTCCTGGTCACCCGCAAAACGCACCAGCGAGAACTCGCTTTCGCACAGGCCCGGTTCGATGTTGCTGACGCGCACGCCCGTGCCTTGCAGGTCGCAGCGCAGGTTCAGGGAGAACTGTTTGACGAACGCCTTGCTCGCGCCATACACGTGGCTGCCCGGGTACGGGTAGTTGCCGGCGATGGAGCCGAGGTTGACGATGCCGGCGCCGCGACCATGAGCGATCAGGCGCGGCAGCAGCAGGCGAGTGCTGTACATCAGGCCTTTGATGTTGGTATCGACCATGGTGTCCCAGTCGTCCAGGTCGCACTTGGGCGCCGGGTCCACGCCCAAGGCCAGGCCGGCGTTGTTGATCAGTCCGCGCAGTTTGGCGAAGGATGGCGGCAGGTTGGCAATCGCCTCCTCCATGGCCTTGCGGTCACGCACGTCGAGCACCAGGCCATGGACGTCAGTCTGCTTCGACAACTCGGCGCACAGCGCGTTGAGGCGCTCTTCACGACGGCCTGTCAGCACCAGTTTCCAGCCAGCCTCGGCAAAACGTCGGGCACAGGCTTCGCCAAAACCGGAGGTCGCGCCGGTGATAAACAGGGTGTTGGACATCGTGTTCTCCTTGCTTCGGCTGATCGACAGCCATTGGAATAGAAAATCAGCCGCCAGCATGCCCGGCCACGCCTTCACCGGCAACCACTCCCCCGCGTAGGAATCTCCGAAGGCTGCGATCTTTTTCCCACAAACACCGCTGAAGCAAAGGCAAGATCAAAAGATCGCAGCCTTCAGCGGCTCCTACACGGAGGGTGTTTTCTGGTTGAAAATTGATCAACCATGGCAACGCCTTGCTCGCCGTGGCTTGTAGCCATGTGCGCGCACGTTATCCACAGGCCGGTCCACAGTCTTTGGGGGCAAGTGCAAAACCTGCAACCCGCTGTGCATAAGGCTTTGCGGGCCGTTCAGAAAGTTTTTAGCTTGACCCTTGAAGTCTCACCGTGTAGCCCATGGCGTTTTGCACGATTCAGCGCTTGAACCAACGATGGCGGCAAGCCAGTAACCACGGCCCTCAGCCGAGTCTTTCCAGAGTTTAACCACAGACTTATCCACAGGCTTGCCGGCAGCGTTTTCGCTGGTTTTTACCGCTAACAAAAAGGTTGACAACGGTGGCTTTTGGTCCGGCAAAAACGCCTGGTCAAAAAACAACCACAACCCTGCAAGCCACGGTTTAAAAGGCGTTCAGCCAGCTACTCCCACGTTATTCACAGCCAGTTCCACAGCAAACGGGGACAAGTCAAAACCGTGACAAAACAACTATTTGCAGCGGCTTTATGTCGCGCTTTAAGAGCTTGTGAATATTGTTTTCCACAATTTCCATTTCGCCCATGAACGGGCTCTGCGTAGGAGCTGCCGAAGGCTGCGATCTTTTGATTTTGCTTCTTAAAGGCAAGATCAAGGGATCGCAGCCTCGTTTCACTCGACAGCTCCTACAGGCTCCGACCAGTTCCTCCAAAAACCTGGGGGCATAAAAAAACGCCCTGAGTTCGTCAGGGCGTTTTTTATGGGCTCTAAGGGTTAGTGCCCGCCGAGATAAGCGTTCCGCACTTCCTCGTTCACCAGCAGCTCCTTGCCGGTGCCTGTGAGGCGGATCTCGCCGTTGACCATCACGTACGCCCGATCCGACAACTTGAGCGCGTGGTTGGCGTTCTGCTCGACCAGGAAGATGGTCATGCCGGTGCTTGCCAGTTGCCGCAGGGTCGCGAAGATCTGTTTCACCACAATCGGCGCCAGCCCCAGGCTTGGTTCATCGAGCAGCAACAACTTCGGACGGCTCATCAGCGCACGGGCGATGGCGAGCATTTGCTGTTCGCCGCCGGACATGGTCATCGCCCGCTGAGTCCGCCGCTCTTCGAGCCGTGGAAACAGTTCGAACATGCGCTGCATGTCTTCCTTGGCGTATTTGTCGCCAATCGGGATGGTGCCCATCAACAAGTTTTCCTCGACGGTCATGTCGGGAAACACCCGCCGCCCTTCCGGCGACTGCGCAATGCCGTTGGACGCGATGTAGTGGGACGACTTGTGGGTGATGTCCACACCCTGATAGATGATCTGCCCGTCAGCCGCCCGTGGCTGGCCGAAGATCGACATCAGCAGGGTCGACTTGCCGGCACCGTTGGAGCCGATCAGGCTGACCGTTTCGCCTTCGTTGATGTGCAGCGAAACTTTCTTCAGGGCCTGGATCGGCCCGTAGAACACGTCCAGGTCCTTGAGTTCGAGGATCGGTTGACTCATACCAATTCCTCTTCATCAGCGCCCAGGTAGGCGGCAATCACTTTCGGGTCGTTACGAATGGCATCCGGCCCGCCCTCGGCGATGACGATGCCGTGGTCCAGCACCACGATGTGGTCGGAAATGCTCATTACCATGCCCATGTCGTGTTCGATCAGCACCACGGTCAGATCGTGCTCGTCGCGCAGCAGCCGGATCATCGCGCTCAGCGCTTCGGTTTCCTGAGGGTTGAGGCCGGCGGCCGGTTCGTCGAGGCAGATGATCTGCGGCCGCGTGCACATGGCCCGGGCGATTTCCAGACGACGTTGCTGCCCGTAGGACAACTCGCCGGCCAGACGGTTGGCGCAGTCCACCAGGTCCACCACTTCCAGCCAATAGAAGGCATGGTCCAGGGCATCGCTTTCAGCCTTGCGGTAACCCTTGGTGTTGAGGATGCCCGCCAGCATGTTGCGGTTGACCCACATGTGCTGGGCCACCAGCAGGTTTTCCAGCACCGACATTTCCTTGAACAGGCGAATGTTCTGGAACGTACGGGCCAGGCCGGCGCGGTTCACCAAGTGGGTACCGCCGAACATCTTGTAATACAGCCGACTGAAGAAGGATTTCGGCGAAACGAAATCCACCGGTTTGAACGATTCACCCAGCAACTGGATGACGTTGGTTTGCTCCCCGCGCACATTGAGTTCGATCTTGCCGCCCGAGGCCTTGTAGAAACCGGTCAGGCAGTTGAACACCGTGGTCTTGCCGGCGCCGTTAGGGCCGATCAAGGCGAAGATCGAATTGCGGTGGACCTTGAGGCTGACATCGCTAAGCGCCTTGATGCCGCCGAAGTGCATCATCAGCTTCTCGACCGAGAGTACGACTTCGCTCATGGCGCTACTCCTTTACGAGGGGTCACACCGGTGCGGCTGATCCGAATCAGGCCGCGCGGGCGCCAGATCATCATCAACACCATCAGCACGCCGAACAGCAGCACGCGGTATTCCGCGAAGCCACGCAGCAATTCCGGGGCAACAGTCAGCACGAAGGCTGCAATCACCACGCCGATGGTCGAGCCCATGCCGCCGAGCACCACGATGGCGAGGATCAGGGCCGATTCGAAGAAGGTGAACGAGGTCGGGTTGACGAAGCCTTGGTAAGTCGCAAAGAACACACCCGCCAAACCAGCGGTCGAGGCACCGATGGTGAATGCCGAGAGCTTGACCAGCACGTGGTTCAGGCCCATGGAGCGGCAAGCGATTTCATCTTCGCGCAAGGCTTCCCAAGCGCGACCGACCGGCATGCGGGTCAAGCGATGCTTGACGTACAGCACGGCCAAAACCACCAGGAACAACACCGCATAGATGAAGTAATACTTCACGTCCGGGTTGTAGGCGATGCCGAAGAACTCGTGGAACGGTATCCCGCCATCCTTCGCGCGTTTACCGAATTCGAGACCGAAGAACGTCGGCAATGGCGCCGGCATCCCGTTCGGGCCACCGGTCAGGGACAGCCAGTTGTTGAGGATCAGGCGAATGATTTCACCGAAGCCCAGGGTCACGATTGCCAGGTAGTCACCGTGCAGGCGCAGTACCGGGAAACCGAGGATGCAACCGGCCAGCCCCGCAGTGATCGCCGCCAGCGGCAGCACCGTCCAGAAACCCAGCCCCAGATATTGATAACCGAGCGCCAGACCATAGGCGCCGATGGCGTAGAACGCCACGTAACCGAGGTCGAGCAGGCCGGCCAGGCCGACCACAATATTCAGCCCCAGGCCCAGCAGCACGTAGATCAACCCAAGGATGACCACGCCCAGCAAGTAGGAGTTGGAGAAGAACGGGAACACCACGGCAATCACGATCACCAGCGGCACGACCCAGCGCAAACGGGTTTTGTAATCGGGCGGCAGTACATGAACCCCGGAGCCGGTGGTTTCAAAGCCTTCAAGGATTTTCAAACCCTTGGGCGATTGCAGGAACAGGCTCAGGGCAAAACGGCCAGCCATGACAATCGCGACCAGCCAGGCGACTCGGGTCGGTTGCAGGTTGAAGCTGTAGCCCTCAAGGACCACACCGACAATCGGGCCGAACACTATCAGGGCTACGAGGCCGGCAAGAATCGCGTCAACCAGGCTTCTTTTGACATCAATGGTTTTTTTAGTGGTTGAAGACATCGCTTACACCTTCGACACAAGAGGACGGCCGAGCAGGCCTTGAGGCCGAAAGACCAATACGAGAACCAGCAGCGAGAAGCTGAAAACGTCCTTGTAATCCGAATTCACTAAACCTGAGAACAACGACTCGGAGATCCCGAGGATGATCCCGCCGAGCATCGCGCCAGGCAGCGAGCCGATCCCGCCGAGTACCGCTGCAGTGAACGCTTTGATGCCGATGACGAAACCTGCGTAGAAGTCGAACGTGCCGTAGTTCATGGTGATCAGCACGCCGGCCAGGGCCGCCATCGCGGCACCGATGATAAACACGTAGGAAATCACGCGGTCGGTGTTGATCCCCAGGATCGAGGCCATCTTGCGGTCTTGCTGGGTGGCGCGGCACATGCGGCCGAGCTTGGTGTACTTGATGACGTAGGTCAGCAGGCCCATACCGACGAAGGCTGCAACCAGAATGAAGATTTTGGTGTAGGTGAGCTGGACGAAGCCCGTGCCCACTTCAACACGCCATGCACCGGTCAGCAGGGTTGGAACACCCTGTTGGCGAGCGCCCTGGGCGATCTGTGCATAGTTTTGCAGGATCAGCGAAATACCGATGGCGCTGATCAGCGGTGCCAGTCGTGTGGAGTTGCGCAGCGGTTTGTAGGCGACACGCTCGATGACCCAGCCATACACCGCCGTAACGACGATGGTGAAGACCAGTGTGCCGAGCATCAGCAAAGGGAAGGATTCAATACCGAAGTAAGCCAGCAGAGCCAGACTGATTGCCGCGAGGTAAGCGGAAATCATGTAAACCTCGCCGTGGGCGAAGTTGATCATGCCGATGATGCCATAGACCATTGTGTAGCCGATGGCGATCAGGCCATAGACCGACCCGAGGGTCAGGCCGTTGACCAGTTGCTGCAGGAAAATACCATCCATAACGCAATCTCACGCATTTGAGAGACTGCACAGAAGCGGATTGCAACGGACCGGGGTTCAGCCGCCAGTGCAACACGGTTGTGTGCAGCTCTACGAGAAAAGACAGGTACTGCACGGACATGTTCGTTGACGGCCCGGCGCACAAGGCGCCGGGCCGTCAGGTCATATCACTTCTGTTTTTCAAGCTGGTGGTATTTGCCTTCCTTGTCCCACTGGTAAACCACGTAGTCAGAGACTTTCAGGTCGCCCTTGCTGTCCCAGGTCTTCTCGCCCATCACGGTCTTGACCGGGTGTGCTTTCAGCCATTTGGCAGCGTCTTCGCCCTTGTTGGACTTGGCACCGTTGAACGCAGCGGCCAGGGTCTGAACCGAAGCGTAGGCGTACAGGGTGTAGCCTTCTGGCTCGGTGCCTTTTTTGCGGAAGTCATCCACAACGGTTTTGCTGTCTGGCAGCAGGCGCGGGTCGGCGCCGAAGGTCATCAGCACGCCGTCGACGTATTGCGGGCCGCCAGCGGTGGTCACCAGTTCGTCGGTCACGATGCCGTCGTCGGACATGAATTTCACGTCTTTCAGGCCTTCGGTACGCAGTTGTTTAACCAGTGGACCGGCCTCTGGGTGCAGACCGCCGAAGTAAACGACGTCGGCGCCAGCCGCGCGGATTTTGGTCACCAGGGCGCTGAAGTCTTTTTCGCCACGGGTCAGGCCTTCGTAGATCACCGGGGTCACGCCGCGCTTGATCAACTGCGCCTTGGTGGCATCTGCCAGGCCTTGGCCGTAGGTGTCTTTGTCGTGGATGACCGCGACTTTCTTGCCCTTGAGCACGTCGACGATGTAGTCGCCGGCCACGATGCCTTGCTGGTCGTCACGCCCGCACATACGGAACATGGCGCTCAGGCCGCGCTCGGTAACCTGTGGGTTGGTGGACCCTGGAGTGATTGCGATGATGCCCGCTTCGTCGTAGATCTCGGAGGCCGGGATGGTCGACGACGAGCAGAAGTGACCGACCACGCCGGCGACTTTCTGGTTGGTCAGGTCCTTGGCGACCGTCACAGCCTGCTTCGGTTCGCAGGCGTCATCGCCCTTGACCAGTACGATTTTTTCCCCGTTGACGCCGCCGGCCGCGTTGACCGCATCGGCCGCTGCCTGTGCACCCTTCATGTACTGCTCGCCAAATGCCGCGTTGGCGCCAGTCATTGGACCTGCCACACCGATTTTCACATCGGCTTGTGCAAACGCAGAAACACCCAAGGCAGTTGCCACTGCGAGGGCCAGAAAGCCTTTCTTGTAAAACGTCTGGGACATGAGGTGGTGCTCCAAGGTTTTTTTTAGTTGGCACTGCGACTTCTCTGAATGCTCAGAGCAAGGGCCGTGCCATCGGTTTTTTATTCTTCAAAAAGTCGCTGCTTTCTTATTATTTCGACTGTTTCGTTCCCATTTTCATTGGGCGTGCAACCGTCTAAACCGCGGGAGGTGAAACCAATTTTTTTAAAAGGCGCAACCCGCACGCGCCATCATTGCAACCGCAGCGTTAAACGACGTGCAACCGGCCTGTAACAACGTGCGTCACCGAAGTGCACACTGCTGGTGCGCAACTGCTACAACCCGCACCATTACAGGCTAGTCGCTGCGCGAAAAAGCGCCGCTTCCAGCAACATATTTCAACAATCAGATGACGATTCGCAGGCACTGGCCCGCGTGATACAGCGAAAAACCGGCCTCATACAGACAACTGCGCAGCCCGACACCCGCCAGCGGCTGCATCGGCGCGAACGGAATCGGTAGCGCTTGAGGATTTCCGTTACACAAATAGTCGGCAAACGCCTTACCGACCACCGTCCCCGTGGTCACACCCCGGCCGTTGTAACCGGTGACTGCCACTATTCCGGGCGCCGGTTCGAACAGGCGCATCAGGTGATCAGGGGTAAACGCGATGCAACCGGTCCAGGTGCATTCCCATTCAACCGGTTTGAGGTACGGAAAGTAGTGCTGTTGAACCCGATCGGCCCAGGCCTTCAGGAACCAGGTCGGTTTTTGATTACCGTTGCCGAGGCTGCCGAGCAACAAGCGCCCGTCCTTGTCACGACGGATGCTGCTGAGTACCTGCCGGGTGTCCCAGGAACCCTGGCCACCGGGCAAAATCTGCTGCGCAGCGTCTTCGGTCAGCGGCACCGAGGCCACTTGGTAGTAATAACCGGGAAAGAAATTGCGCCGCAGTTCGGTCCAGTCGCCTTCGGTGTAGGCGTTGGACGCGATCACCACCTGATCGGCGAGCACCGAGCCCTGATCGGTCTGCACCGACCAGCGCTGGCCCTGACGTTCAAGCCGTGTCACCGGGGAATGGTCGAACAGTTGGCCACCGAGGTTGATGGCCGCTTTGGCCAGCCCGGTGGTGTAGCCCATCGGGTTGAGTGTGCCAGCACGCCGATCCAGCAGCGCGGCGGCGATTTTTTTGGTCCCGGTCGCTTGCTCGCAGGCTTGGCCCGTCAGCAATTCAACCGGCGCCCCACGGCGTTTCCATTGTTCTTCACGACTGCGCAAGTCCGCTTCGCCGCGGGCGTTGTGCGCCATGTGCAGCGTGCCTTCGCGGCGGAGCTGGCAATCGATGTTGTACTTATCCACAAGGCTGAACACCAGGGACGGTGCCGCACCGAGCATGCGGTTGAGCTGACTGCCCACCGCTTCGCCGAACCCGGCTTCGATCTCGTCCGGTGGAATCCACATCCCGGCGTTGACCAGCCCGACGTTGCGCCCGGACCCGCCATGGCCAGCGCGATGGGCTTCCAGCACGCACACGCTTTTACCCGCTTCCAGCAAATGCACCGCCGCCGACAGCCCGGTGAAACCGGCACCGATGACGCAGACATCGACCTTCACTTCACCCCTGAGCGCCGCATTGTCGGGCCTTTGTGGCGTCAGTTTTTCCCACAGACACTCTTCGCGTAACGGCATTGCCAGACTCCAATCAGAAACCCAACCAAGCCGCCAAAAAGATCGCAGCCTTCGGCAGCTCCTACAAAACCGCAGCCAGGCAAAGTCCCGTAGGAGCTGCCGAAGGCTGCGATCTTTTCAGGCACACCTTTTTTATCAGTCGAACGTAATGCCTTGAGCCAACGGCAACTCCAGCGAATAGTTCACGGTGTTGGTCTGGCGGCGCATGTAGCCGCGCCATGCATCGGAGCCCGACTCGCGGCCGCCACCGGTTTCTTTCTCGCCACCAAACGCGCCGCCAATCTCGGCACCGCTCGGGCCGATGTTGACGTTGGCGATGCCGCAGTCGCTGCCCACCGCCGACATGAACTGCTCGGCTTCGCGCACGTCAGTGGTGAAGATGCACGACGACAGGCCTTGTGGCACGGCGTTGTTCAGGCGCAGGGCTTCGGCGAAATCGGTGTAGCCGACCACGTAAAGAATCGGTGCGAAGGTTTCGTGGCAGACCACGTCGCTTTGCTCAGGCATTTCGACGATGGCCGGGGCCACGTAGTAAGCGTTCGGGAATTTGTCTTCCAGTTGACGCTTGCCGCCAAACACCCGGCCGCCTTCGCTCAGGGCCTGTTCCAGCGCGTCCTGCATGTTGTCGAAGCTGTGCTTGTCGATCAGCGGACCGATCAGGTTGCCTTCCAGTGGGTTGCCGATGCGAACCTTGGAGTACGCGGCTTTCAGGCGCGTGACGATTTCTTCCTTCACCGATTCGTGGGCAATCAGACGACGCAGGGTGGTGCAGCGCTGACCGGCGGTGCCGACGGCGCTGAACAGGATGGCGCGAACGGCCATGTCCAGGTCGGCGCTTGGGCCGAGGATCATCGCGTTGTTGCCACCCAGTTCCAGAATGCTGCGGGCGAAACGTGCGGCGATTTTCGGCGCCACTTCGCGGCCCATACGGGTGCTGCCGGTGGCGCTGATCAGCGCGACACGCGGGTCATCCACCAGCGCTTCGCCAGCATCGCGGCCGCCGATGATCACTTGGCTCAGGTGCGGCGGCGCGTCGCTGAAGTTTTTCAGGACGCGATCGAACAGCGCCTGGCAGGCCAGGGCGGTCAGCGGGGTTTTCTCCGACGGTTTCCAGATCACCGGGTTGCCGCACACCAGCGCCAGCGCGGTGTTCCAGGCCCAGACGGCCACCGGGAAGTTGAACGCACTGATCACGCCGACCACGCCCAGCGGGTGCCAGGTTTCGCGCATGTGGTGGCCCGGACGCTCGGAAGCGATGGTCAAACCGTACAACTGACGGGACAGACCGACGGCAAAATCGCAGATGTCGATCATTTCCTGAACTTCGCCCAGACCTTCCTGGGTGATCTTGCCGGCTTCCCAGGAGACCAGTTCACCGAGATCGGCCTTGTATTCACGCAGGATGTCGCCCAGTTGACGGACCAATTCGCCACGGCGCGGGGCCGGAACCTTGCGCCACAATTCGAACGCATGATCTGCGCGACTGATGTGCTGCTCGACTTCCGCCGCGCCTTCCCAGTTAACGCTGGCAATCTGGCTGCCATCGATCGGCGAATGCACCGGCACTTTGCCGTTCTGGTACAGGGCCGGGTTCACACCTAGACGATCAAGCAATGCGGCAACCATGGGTCACTCCTCAAGCAGAAAACGGAAATCGTGCAGCCGGAATTTCACGGCTGATCAGACCTGTAGTTGTAGCGCCCCGGAGACGAGCCAACAAACGACCATTAAGCGAGATATCATTCCGTTTATTCATGCTTCGCATTGCTGGCAACAAAGTAAGTCGAAAAAGGACCACCCATGCTGAACAAACGCTACTTGCCGTCGATCACCGCACTCCAGTGTTTCGAGGCCGTGACCCGGCATTTGAGCTTCACCCGGGCCGCCGAAGAGCTGAACCTGACCCAGAGCGCCGTCAGCAAACAGGTCGCGCAACTCGAAGAGTTGCTGCAACACCTGCTGTTCCGCCGGGTGCGCCGACGCCTGCAAATGACCCCGGCCGGTGATTTGTACCTGGTGGAGGTACGAAAAATCCTCACGCAGGTGGAAATGTCCACCCATTACCTGCGTTCCTACGGCGGCGATACCGAAGTCCTGCGCGTCTCGACGCCGCCAACCTTCGGCGCACGCTGGCTGGTGCCGCGCCTGAAGGGCTGGCGCCTGCGTCATCCATCGATTCACCTGGATCTGTGCAGCGAACAGGAGGCCGACGACTTGCTGCAAGGTCGCAGCGACCTGGCGTTCTACTTCGGCCAAGGCTCACGTCCCGGCACTGAAAGCCTGAAACTGTTCGGCGAGGAACTGGTGCCGGTCTGCGCACCAGGCAGCCTGCCGGACACGCCGTTCACCGACCCGACGCAACTCACCGACCTGGTCCTGCTGCAAAACGCCTCGCGGCCCCAGGCCTGGCACGACTGGTTCGACAGCCAGGGCTACCACACCGAACACAGCTACCACGGCCCGCGCTTCGAAACCTTTTATATGTGCATTCGTGCCGCCCAGGTTGGCTGCGGCGTGGCGTTGTTGCCACGGTTCCTGGTGGAAGAGGAATTGGCCGACGGCAAACTGGTCATACCCTGGAAACATGCGATGCCCAGCAGCGACGCGTATTACCTGGCCTACCCCGAACACTCGGCGGAAGTGCCCAAGGTGCGCGACTTTGTGAAGTGGATGCTGGAGCAGATCGACAATCCCACCGAATAACCCCGTAGGAGCTGTCGAGTGAAACGAGGCTGCGATCTTTTAATCTTAAAAAAAGCAAAATCAAAAGATCGCAGCCTCGTTTCACGAGACAGCTCCTACGGAAGCATTGCGCGCTGATGCAGAAATTGCTGGCAATAACGGCCGCTGATATGCGCCACTAGCCCCATTCATTGAAATAGCTGAAACGTCGCGACCACGGGTCGCGGCCAGCATGGAGAATCCCGTTATGAGCGAGAGCGTATTTGGCGATCGCATCGTGCAGAACCTGCTCGACACCGACTTCTACAAACTGACGATGATGCAGGCGGTGCTGCACAACTACCCTAACGTGGAAGTCGAATGGGAGTTTCGTTGCCGTAACAGTGAGGATCTGCGCCCGTACCTGGCGGAGATCCGCTATCAGTTCGAGCGCCTCGCCGATTTGAGCCTGAGCGCCGATCAGTTGAGTTTCCTGGAGCGCATCAGCTTCATGAAGCCGGATTTCCTGCGCTTTCTCGGGCTGTTCCGCTTCAACCTGCGCTACGTCCACACCGGCATTGAGAACGGCGAGTTGTTCATCCGCCTGCGCGGGCCGTGGCTGCATGTGATTCTGTTTGAAGTGCCGATGCTGGCGATCGTCAGCGAAGTGCGTAACCGCTATCGCTACCGGGAAGTCGTCCTGGAAAAGGCGCGCGAGCAGCTCTATCGCAAGTTCGACTGGCTGACCGCCAATGCCAGCAGCGATGAATTATCCGAATTGCAGGTCGCCGATTTCGGTACCCGCCGCCGGTTTTCGTACCGCGTGCAGGAAGAAGTGGTGAACGTGCTCAAGCACGATTTCCCCGGGCGTTTCGTCGGCACCAGCAACGTGCACCTGTCCCGGGAGCTGGACATGAAACCCTTGGGCACCATGGCTCACGAGTGGATCATGGCCCATCAGCAACTCGGCCCACGGCTGATCGACAGCCAGATCGCCGCGCTCGATTGCTGGGTTCGCGAGTATCGCGGCTTACTGGGGATCGCCCTGACCGACTGCATCACCACCGATGCCTTCCTCAGCGATTTCGACCTGTATTTCGCCAAGCTCTTCGACGGCTTGCGCCACGACTCCGGTGATCCGGTGCTGTGGGCGGAAAAAGCCATCGCCCATTACCACAAGCTCGGCATCGACCCGATGAGCAAGACCCTGGTGTTCTCCGACAGCCTGACGCTGCCCAAGTCCCTGGAGATATTCCGCGCGCTGCGGGGGCGGATCAATGTCAGCTTCGGCATCGGCACCAACCTGACCTGTGATATTCCGGGTGTCGAACCGATGAGCATCGTGCTTAAAATGGCCGCCTGCAACGGCCAACCGGTGGCGAAGATCTCCGACGAGCCTGGCAAGACTCACTGCAAAGACCCGAATTTCGTCGCCTATTTGCGACATGTTTTCAAAGTACCTGCCCTTTCCAGTATTTCTAGCAAGGAGTGAATTCATGCAAGCCGTACAGCGTGAGATTGCTGATCAGCTCAAGGTTCAGCCGCCATTCGCCGATCAAGCGGCCCTCGAGGCTGAAGTCGCCCGGCGGATTACCTTTATCCAGGATTGCCTGGTCAATTCCGGGCTCAAGGCCCTGGTGCTGGGCATCAGCGGCGGTGTCGATTCCCTGACCGCCGGCCTCCTGGCCCAGCGTGCCATGAGCGAATTGCGTACCCGCAGCGGTGATGACAGCTACAAGTTCATCGCCGTGCGCCTGCCGTACGAAACGCAATTCGACGAACACGACGCCCAGGCGTCAGTGGATTTCATCGCCCCGGACGAGCGCCACACGGTGAACATCGGCCCGGCGGTCAAATCCCTGGCCAGTGAGGTCGCGGCGTTCGAAGGCAAGCACGCGGTGTCGGTGGATTTCGTACTCGGTAACACCAAGGCGCGGATGCGCATGGTCGCCCAGTACACCATCGCCGGCGCGGCCCATGGCCTGGTGATCGGCACCGACCACGCGGCGGAAGCAGTGATGGGGTTCTTCACCAAGTTCGGTGACGGCGCCTGCGACCTGGCACCGCTCAGTGGCCTGGTGAAAAACCAGGTCCGGGCGATTGCCCGCAGCTTCGGTGCGCCGGAATCGCTGGTGGAAAAAGTCCCGACCGCCGACCTGGAAGACCTGTCGCCGGGCAAACCGGACGAGGCGTCCCACGGCGTCACCTACGCCGAGATCGATGCGTTCCTGCACGGCGAGCCAGTGCGTGAGGAAGCGTTCAAGATCATTTTTGATACGTACAAGAAGACGCATCACAAGCGGGTGATGCCGTTAGCGCCGTAAGCCGAAACAGCAAACTGCCTTCAGCATTCTATGAATGCCGAAGGCAGGCGCTGTGTTCAATGCACGCGGAAATGGTAATCGTGCGGAACTAGCCCGCCGCCATAGCTCCCCGATACCCGGAACACATGAATAGCGTCCGACAGATCCGAGACTGGCCATGCCCAAACGCCGTCGTCGTTGACCCTCGGGTTGCCGACTACAACCGTTCTGTTTTGAAGAGTCAGTACCTCTCCCGCCGCGCCTGTCCCGGTTAATACGACCGAACGATCCCTCGTCGAGCCGTTGATGGGAATAGGGTTGCCCTTCGAGTCTTTCGCCAGCCTGATGATTGGCAGACGTGCATCCACGCAGATAAATCTGCGGTCGTGGGAGCCAACGGAATCAGACACCGTGACGATATAGAGCTGCTCAGACAGGCCTGCCAGACGAGTGCTCCAGAGGCCCTCGGCGTCTGCAATCACAGAGACTTCATGACTGGCATTGGTGAAAACGGTGACGGGCTGATGTGGTGGGGCTTTGCCTACGATGTCTACCGTCGTCGAAGCGGTATAACCTGCGTAGGGTATGTCATAACCGTCAGCGTCTCTGATCGCTGTAATCCACGCCGCACCGTGCACGACTCCCACCGTGACGTTCCAGATGTTAGACCAGCGATTGTTGGCGCTTGCCTGGATCGCATGGTAAGCATTCATGCCCAAGCCATGAACTTGGGCCCTCCACGTACCGTCGGAAGCATAGGCCGCAGCTTGAAGTAACCCATCGACATACACGCTCACAGAGGCGCCAACATCGGCTGTGCCACTTGGCTCAAGCGTGGTGGCGTCGGTTGATCCCCCGTCTGGAACCAGATTTCCGTCCCAGTCCAACACCTTCGTAATCAGGGGTTTTTCGATCTCTTTGGCGTCTACCGTGACCGTCCAGTGACGCGAGTCCTCGCCATCGCTCCTCACCCAAATCCTGTGGATTCGTCCTCTGTCCAGATTTTCCAGGACATATTTCCAATGGCCCTCTTTTGCCGCAACTGTCGCCACAACGTTCCCGCCGAGAATAACCTCGACGTCAGCCCCCACACCTGCGGCTCCTTCCAGGTGCAGCGTGGTGAAATTGGTAATGCCGTTGTCTCTAACCGCATTACCTTCGGGATCTGTTACCGATTGTATGGCTGGTACAACGTGTTTTTTACTCATGATCAGGCGCTCTCTTTATGGCATCGCCGCAATATGCGGCGAACTTAAGAGAGATTGAACGCCACGATTTCAGCCGTTGCCTACTGTCATAAATAACAGGTCCCACAACCTTTCAGACCAATGGCATCTGACGGACAGGCAAAAAAAAGACGCCTCTCGGGCGTCTTTTTCACGATCCAGCAAATGCTATTTCAGAGTAACCGTACCTTTCATCATCGAAATGTGGCCCGGGAACGAGCAGAAGAAACCGTAGCTTTCGCCAGCCGCCAGTTTCGACACGTCGAAGGTCACGGAGTCAGTCTCGCCAGCACCAATGACTTTGGTGTGAGCGATGATGCGTGCGTCACCTTCCGGCAGGTAGTTCTTGTCGATGCCGGCAGCCATGCCAGCGGTCGCGATCGGCTGCATGTCATCGGTTTTGCTCAACACCCAGTTATGGCCCATGACGTTTTTCGGCAGGCTGCCGGAGTGGGTCAGCTCAACGGTGAAGGTCTTGCAGCTCTTGTCGATTTCAATGGCCTTGCTGTTGAAGGACATCTGGTCAGTGGAGTCGATGGTGGTCTTGCACTCTGCGGCCATCAATTGACTGCTGGCCAGCGTCAGCAGGGATACCGCAACTAGTTTGGCAAACATGGTGAATCTCCAAGGCAGGGTTTACGAAAACGCGAATGGACAGAAGACTGCCTGAAAACTTCGCAAGTTCCTATGACCTGAATCAAAAATTGTATACAACTTTCGGGCTATGACACTCATCGAAACAATCTAACAGCCAGACGTCTGGGCCGGCCCTATCCTCAAGGCCTAATCACTTAGACGGAGCGTCTGTCATGTCCATCAACAGCCTGTTGTGCAGTTTGCTCGCCGCCTACGCTTGTGGCGCCAGCGGCACCTATGAAACACCTCAACGCGAGGTTTAACCCTTGGAGCGCCGCTTTCCTGCCTTTACTCTGTGGCCATCCTGACCCTGGAGTAAGGCATGTCTATAGCGTCCGTTTGTGTATTTTGCGGTGCCAGCACTGGCACCCACCCGGCTTATCGTGAAGCGGCTGTCGCCTTGGGGCGAGCCTTGGCCGAGCGCAAGCTGACCCTGGTCTATGGCGGCGGCGCCGTCGGGCTGATGGGGATCGTGGCGGATGCCGCCCTCGCGGCCGGCGGCGAAGTGATCGGGATCATCCCGCAAAGCCTCAAAGACAAGGAAATCGGCCACAGTGGCCTGACGCGCCTGGAAGTGGTCGACGGCATGCACGCGCGCAAGGCCCGGATGGCGGAACTCAGCGACGCGTTTATCGCTTTGCCCGGCGGCCTGGGCACGCTGGAGGAACTGTTCGAAGTCTGGACCTGGGGCCAGCTCGGCTACCACGGCAAGCCGCTGGGTTTGCTCGAAGTGAACGGTTTCTACGGCCAATTGACCGCTTTTCTTGATCATATCGTCGGCGAAGGCTTCGTTCGCGCACCACACCGTGACATGCTGCAAGTGAGCGAATCGCCGCAAATCCTGCTCGATGCCCTGGACGCCTGGCAACCTTCGGTCCAGCCAAAATGGGCCGAGCAAAAACCCAGCTAACGGCTAGGCACCGATACAGGGCAGAATATGCGCCGCTCAACCTCACCTTCGACCCCAGAGGATCGCCCATGGCTAAACCTAATTATTCCTTCGCCAAACGTCAGAGAGACTTGGCCAAGGAGCAGAAGAAAGAGGAAAAGCTTCAGCGCAAGAAAGCTACAGCTGAAGAAGAAGCAGCAGCACTGAACCCGGATGCAGAAGGCGAAGTGGCGGCAGAAGACGATGTTGAAGCACCGAAAGATCAGGCGCCCGACGCCTGAGACCCTCAGAGCCCGATGATCTGATCAGGCTCACCGGATCTGTGTCCAGGGTCAGCAGCCTTGCTGCTGACCCTCACAGGCCCAACGCTTTTTGAATCGAATCGCGATACCCCTTGGGCAAGTTGGCCGGCAAACGCGCCGGATCAAACAGCCCGATCTCCTTGTGCTCATGACTGATCGTCGGCATAAAACCGCCCAGTAACTGGCAGCGGTAGGTCGAGATAAACACGTGTTTGCCAGGGATCACCTCGAACAGATACGAATCCAGCGGTTCGCCCACCTCCACCTCGACATCCAGTTCCTCGGCGATTTCCCGTGCCAGGCAATCCGGAACCGTCTCGCCCAGTTCAATTCGCCCGCCGGGCAGTTCCCATTCGTCGCGCTCGTTGAGCATCAACACGACCAGGCCTTCGGGGGATTGCAGGACGCCTTTGATGGAAACCGGGAACATCGGAAATCTCCTTTCACAGCAGAATCAAAAGATCGCAGCCTTCGGCAGCTCCTGCATGAAGCACCGGCCCCCGTAGGAGCTGCCGAAGGCTGCGATCCTGGCAATTTCCCCATCACCAAACACCTTAAGCAAGGTGTTAATCCAGCGGCATCACCGTGACCCGCACTTCCGGATCATGATTACCGCCGCCAAGAATCACCCCACGCAACGGCGACACATCAGAAAAATCCCGGCCCCAGGCCAAGGTGATGTGTTCCAGCGCCGGTTGCACGTTGTTGGTCGGGTCAAAATCCACCCACCCAAGCACCGGGCAAAACACCGAAACCCAGGCATGGGACGCATCGGCGCCAATCATCCGTGGTTGCCCCGGCGGAGGCTGGGTCAGCAGATAGCCGCTGATATAGCGCGCCGCCAGTCCCCGCGAGCGCACACACGCGAGCATCAGGTGCGCGAAGTCCTGGCAGACACCACGCCGACGCTCCAGCACTTCCACCAACGGCGTGGCCACCTGGGTGGCCTCGGCATCAAAGGTGAACTCGCTGAAAATCTTCTCCATCAACGCCTGGACGCCCAACAGCAGCGGCCGGCCCGGTGGAAAACAGCTTTCGGAAAAATCGACGAAGTTGCGTTTCAAATGCACGTACGGCGATTCGAAACGATAGCGACACGCTTCCAGCAACTGCGGGGAAAGCGGCTGACTGCTGTAGGTCAGCGCATTGCGGGTTTCTTCCCAGGCCGGGGATTGATTGAAGTCCAGAACCGGCCGGCCCAACACTTCGACCGTCAGTTGGGCGTTCACCAGCAGCTCATCGTGAGGCCGCTCGAAGGCCAGACGGGTCAGCGGGTTGCCGAACACATCCAGCTCATCGCGGCGGGTCGTCGGCTCAGGGCTGATCAACAACGCCTGGGCCGTGCAGCGTTGCCAGGTGCAGGCACGCGGCCACAAGTGCGCCAGTTGCTGGGCGAGGGACACCGGGCTGTCGTAGTGATAATGAGTGTCGTGGAAAATCTGGTAACGGGCATTCATCAGACGGACACCGTGCGCTGGCTGACATCATCGACATGGGCAAAATGGCGCAAGGCCAGGCGATCGGAGACCTGGCCGCTGGAATCGGCGATCTCTTGCAGCAGATCGGCCAGCCCCTCGACGGCCGCGTGAACACTGGCCTCGCCAAACAGCGAGTTCTCCAGACAACCCAGGTCGAAATTCGCCAAACGCTCGACCAATTGCGGCAGGCACGCCTCCCGTGGGGCGCCGAAATCGTCGTTCAGGCGTTTCAACGTGCGAGTCACCAGTTTCAACTGGAACAGCACCGCGTGGGGGTTCTGTTCATCCAGCAGCAACAGGTCGAGCACCGGGATCAATTGCGCCACCGCCAAATACCGCGAGCGGTAGGTGATGCTGCTGTTGCCCAGCTCCAGCAACCACTCCAGGCCGGCCTGATCGAAAGCCCCGGCACCGCGCAGAAACGCCGCGAGGCTGCCGCTGAGAAACTGCAAGCGCTCGATCCGCCGCCCGATCATCAGGAAACGCCAGCCTTCGTCCCGGGTCATGTCGTCCAGGGCAAAACCGGACAGCGCGGCCAGAGACATCACCAAGCGGTTGAGGAAATCCATCAACTCGCCGAAATCCGGTTCTTCGGTTTCCAGTTCCATGGCCTCGCGCTGCAACTCCACCAGCGCCTGCCAGTTTTCCCGGGAGAGCTTGCCGCGAACCTGCGAGGCCGCCCACTGCAAGCGTTGCAGGTTGGAGCGCAGGCTGAATGGCCAGTCATCGCCCAACAAAGCCGCGAGCAAGCGTTCCGGCAATTCGCCTTCTTCGGGCAACAGGTTCAGCCGTTCACCGAGATCGACCGCCGCTTCCAGCGCTTGCGGGTCATCGCCATCGACGTAGCGCGCCAGCATGACCCGCAGTAATCGCGCGCTGTCATCGCAACGCTCGCAATAACGGCCGAACCAGAACAGGTTCTCGACCACCCGCGATGGCAAGTACGGATCACGCCGAACCAGGTCGTGGACACCGATCGGACGCTGGGTTTTCCATTGTTCGCCGCTGGGCGCCCGCTCGCCGAGCACCCACGTGTCCTTGCTCGCGCCACCGCGCTGCATCGAGACCACTTCGGCATCGGCGTCGGCAGCGACCCGGGTCAAACCGCCGGGCAACACTCGGTAACCCTCTTGACTGGCCACTGCATACACACGCATGCCGATAGCTCGCGGTTGCAGATGACCGTCCTCGGCCTGCCAGATCGGCGCATGGGAGAGCTGCGCGAGTTCTTGCGCCACATAGGCATATGGCCGCGCCTGCATGCGCTCAGCCAGTGCTTCACGCTGTTTTTCACTCAGATCACGGCCAAAGACCGGTGCGAAGCTCTGGGACGGGAACGCCGGTTTGATCAGCAATTCCGGGAGTTTTTCCAGGGCCTGCGCCAGCACCGGCGCCTCACCGCACCACCAGGTCGCGATGGACGGCAGGATCAGTTCTTCGCCAAACAGGAATTGATTGATCCTCGGCAGAAAGCCCAGCAGCCCCGGGGATTCCAGTACACCGCTGCCCAGCGCGTTGGTCACCAGCACCCGGCCCTGGCGCACGGCTTCGAGCAGCCCCGGCACGCCGAGGGCCGAGTCGGTGCGCAGCTCCAGCGGGTCGCAGAAGTCATCGTCCAGCCGACGCATGATCGCGTGGACACGGCGCAAACCGCTCAGGGTTTTCAGGTAGACGGTGGCGTCGCGAACCGTCAGGTCGCCGCCCTCCACCAGTGGATAACCGAGCTGGCGCGCCAGGTACAAATGTTCGAAATAGCTTTCGTTGAAGCGTCCGGGGGTCAGCAGCACCACCAGCGGTGCTTCATCGTCGCTCGGTGCCTGGCGCGCCAGGGTTTCCTGCAAGGTGCGGAAGAACCCGGCCAGGTGCTGCACTTTCAAATCCCGGTACAACTCGGGAAATGCCCGGGACACGATGGTGCGGTTTTCCAGCGCATAACCGGCACCGGACGGCGCCTGGGTCCGGTCCGCCGTGACCCACCAGCGGCCATCAGGCGTGCGCGCCAGGTCCACGGCATACAGATGCAAAAAGGCCCCGTCGGGTGGCGCAATGCCCTGACACGGCCAGAGGAAGTTGTTGTGGCCGAACACCAGTTCCGCTGGCAGCAGGCCTTCAGCGATCAAACGCTGCGGGCCATACAAATCCGCCAGAACAGCGTTCAACAGGCGTGCCCGCTGGGCAATCCCGGCGGACAGATGCTGCCACTCATCCGCCGCAATCACATGGGGTAACAGGTCCAGTTCCCACGGACGATCAGCGCCCTTGGGGTCGGCGTAAACATTGTAGGTCACGCCGTTTTCCTGGATTTGCCGAGTCAGCAAAGCCTGGCGCTGCACCAGTTGCGCTGGGGTGCTGCGTTGCAATTGGTCAAACAGCCGACGCCAGTGCGGGCGCACCGCGCCGCTGTCGTCGAGCAGTTCGTGGTAGGTGCCCGCTGTCAGCGGGTAACGGTCAAGCAGGTCAGGCATGGAAAGCTCGGCAGACAACAAAGTACGGTCAGACTAACGCAGGCTCATGACGCCCGGATAGACGAAAAATCCGAGCGTCGCGTAGGGCTTAAAAACGTCGCAAATCGAGCGTCATCGGCAGCTCGTCGTTAATCGTCACGTTGGGTATAGGAAGTTTCCCTGGCGTGTGTCCGATTCGGAAGAATCGCGCCATCCGCCGGCTCTCCGCTTCATTGGCGTTCACCGGCAGGCTGTCGTAGTTGCGCCCGCCCGGATGGGCGACATGGTACTGACAGCCGCCCAGCGAACGCTCCATCCAGGTGTCGAGCAGGTCGAACACCAGCGGGGCGTGGACCGGGATGGTCGGTTGCAGGCAGTTGAACGGTTGCCAGGCGCGGAAGCGCACGCCCGCCACGAACTCGCCGACCCGGCCGGTCGGCTGCAACGGCACCGGAATGCCATTGCAGGTCAGCAAATAACGTTGCGGCGCCAGGCCCGTGAGCTTGACCTGCAAACGCTCCAGGGACGAATCCACGTAACGCACCGTGCCGCCGACCGCCCCCTCTTCGCCCAATACGTGCCAAGGCTCCAGGGCCTGACGCACTTCCAGTTCGATCCCGCTGACGGCGTAATCGCCGACCTTGGGAAAGCGGAATTCCAGGTGCGCGGCAAACCATTCGGCCCGCACCGGGTATCCGGCGGCATTCAGATCGACGATGACGTCGGCGAAATCCTGCTCGATAAAGTGCGGCAACAGGAAGCGATCGTGCAGTTCGGTGCCCCAACGCGCCAGTTTCGGCGGCGCATACGGCTCGCGCCAGAACCGCGCCACCAGTGCCCGCAGCAGCAACTGCTGCGCCAGGCTCATGCGCGCATGGGGCGGCATTTCAAACGCTCGCAGCTCCAGCAAACCGAGACGTCCAGTGGCGCCGTCCGGCGAATAGAGTTTGTCGACGCAGAACTCGGCGCGGTGAGTGTTGCCGGTGACATCGATCAGCAAGTTACGCAGCAAGCGATCCACCAGCCAAGGCGCACACTCTTCGCCCGGTTTCGGCATCTGGGCAAAGGCGATTTCCAACTCGTACAGCGAGTCGTTACGCGCCTCGTCCACCCGTGGCGCCTGGGACGTCGGGCCGATGAACAGTCCGGAAAACAGGTAGGACAACGACGGGTGGTTATGCCAGTAACTGATCAGGCTGCGCAGCAGATCGGGACGGCGCAGGAACGGTGAGTCCGCCGGAGTCGCCCCCCCCAGTACGAAATGGTTACCGCCGCCGGTACCGGTGTGTCGACCGTCGATCATGAATTTCTCGGTGGTCAACCGGGTCTGGCGTGCTTCCTCGTACAGAAACTCGGTGCGTTCAACCAGTTCATCCCAGGAAGCGGACGGCTGCACGTTGACTTCGATCACGCCCGGGTCCGGGGTGACGCGGAAGTTGCTCAGGCGCGGATCGCTCGGCGGTTCATAGCCTTCCAGCAACACCGGGCAATGCAATTCTTCGGCGGTCGCCTCGATCGCAGCGACCAGTTCCAGGTAATCCTCAACCCGCTCCAGCGGCGGCATAAACAGGTACAACCGCCCTTCCCGCGCTTCGGCGCAGAACGCGGTGCGGGTCAGCCAGTCGGCGGACTCGTCGATCTCTGGCACCCGGTCATCCGTGACGGCCGGTTCGCCGTGGCTTTGCAATTGAGCGGTTTTCGGCAGCTCCGCAAAATCCTGATTCGGATCGGTCGGATGGATGAACGGATACTCCGCCGCCTTCACCCACGGCTGCGACCCCAGCGGCAAGCGATAACCGAGCGGCGAATCCCCCGGCACCAACCGGCAGTGTTCGTCACGCAGGTACCAGCGGCCGCTCTGCCATTGATCGCCCTTGGCGGTGCGCGCCAGTGGCAGGACCTGGCCGATAACCTTGTCCAGGCCCTGGCTGAAGACTTTGCGCAGACGCGCGCGCTCCAGCGGTTCCTCCAGACGTGAATCTTCGGCGCTGACGTTCAGCGGCAACGTGCCTTCGCGCCAGAGGTAATAGAAATTGTCTTCGTAGGCCGGGAACACAAAACGTGTCGGAATTTTCAGGCGCTCAGCGACACTCGACAGAAACCGCCCGGCCAGCTCGCCAGTGGCGCCGTAGTCTTCCTGCTCATCGGCGATCAGCGCGCTGTTGCGCCAGATCGGCACACCATCACGACGCCAGTAACAGTTCAGCGACCAGCGCGGCAATTGCTCGCCCGGATACCACTTGCCCTGACCGAAATGCACCAGGCCTTTGGGCGCGTAGTGTTTGCGCATGCGCTGGAACAGCTCGGCGGACAGACGACGTTTGTCCGGCCCCAGAGCGGCGGTGTTCCACTCGGCGCCGTCCGGGTCGTCGATGGAAACGAACGTCGGTTCACCGCCCATGGTCAGGCGCACGTCACCTTCCAGCAGGTCGGCATCGATCTGCCGACCCAGTGCCTGGATCGCCAGCCACTGGTCCTCGGTGTAGGGTTTTGTTACCCGAGGTGCTTCCCAAATCCGTTCCACGGACATTTCGTGGGTAAATTCGCACTCGCAAGGTTCCACCAAGCCACTGATCGGTGCCGCAGAGCCCGGATCGGGACTACAGGCCAACGGAATGTGTCCTTCACCGGCAAACAGCCCTGACGTCGCGTCCAGGCCGATCCAGCCCGCACCGGGCAAATAGACCTCACACCAGGCGTGCAGGTCGGTGAAGTCCACTTCCGTGCCCGAGGGGCCGTCGAGGCTTTTGACGTCGGCGGTCAACTGGATCAAATAACCGGAGACAAACCGCGCCGCCAACCCGAGGTTGCGCAGCAATTGCACCAGCAACCACGCCGAATCGCGGCAGGAGCCGGAGGCATGTTCGAGGGTGTGTTCGGGGGTTTGAACGCCGGGCTCCATGCGGATCAGGTAGCCGATGTCTTCGCTCAGACGCTGGTTGAGCGCCACCAGGAAATCCACGCTCGGCAGCGGCGTGCGGTCGATGCCGTCCAGGTAAGCCTTGAATTTCGGGGTCAGGGGCAAGGTTTCCAGGTACGGCGCCAGTTCCTTGCGCTCGTCGGCGGCATAGGTGAACGGGATCTTTTCCGCGTAAGGCTCCAGGAAGAAGTCGAACGGATTGAACACCGCCATCTCCGCCACCAAGTCGACTTCGATCCGCAGCTCATCGGTTTTTTCCGGGAACACCAGACGCGCCAGGTAATTGCCCTGGGGGTCCTGTTGCCAGTTGATGAAGTGCTGCTCCGGCGAGACTTTCAGCGCGTAGGACAAAATCCGCGTGCGACTGTGGGCCGCCGGGCGCAGGCGAACGATCTGCGGACCGAGCTCGACGGCGCGGTCGTAGCGGTAATGGGTGACGTGATGCAATGCGACATGAATCGACACGGCGTGCCTCCTGCGAGCCAAAAGCGTATTCGAAAGCGCGCAAGACTTATGCCATCACACAGGACTGGCGCTTTCACAGGTTTGCTCAGGGCAGTACAGCACCAAAATCGGGCGATGCGGGAAATTGGTTTGGGCGGTTTGCACGTAAATGTGGCGAAGATCAAAAGATCGCAGCCTTCGGCAGCTCCTACAGTTGGAATGCATACCCCCGTAGGAGCTGCCGAAGGCTGCGATCTTTTGATCTTGATCCACAACGCAAAACGCCAACCCGAAGGTTGGCGTTCTGTTATCAGCCGTCAGCGCTTAACGCGGCACGACCGGCTTACGTGCAGGCTTGGGCCCCTTGCCTTTGGCCGCATCCTTACGGTCCTTGGCAGCCTGTTGGTTGCGGGCGAACGCCGCAGCCTTGGCCTGTTCACGCTTGTCCCACGAGTTACCACCATCGCTGGCACGCGGCGGCAAACCGGTGTGCTGGGTCAGGATCTTGGTGGTCTTCTCGCCCGCCACTTTATGGCTGCCAGCCGGCGTCGAGTTCTTGCGACGGGCGCTCTGGTAGCTGTCGGTGGCCGGTTGATGCAAGGGGATCAACTGGGTCTTGCCCGGCCCGATCAGATCGGCGCGGCCCATGCGGGTCAGCGCTTCACGCAGCATCGGCCAGCCTTTCGGGTCGTGATAACGCAAGAACGCCTTGTGCAGACGACGCTGCTCTTCGCTCTTGACGATGGTCACGGCGTCGCTCTTGTAAGTGACCTTGCGCAGCGGGTTCTTGCCCGAGTGATACATCGCGGTGGCGGTGGCCATCGGCGACGGGTAGAACGCCTGCACCTGGTCGGCGCGGAAGCCGTTGCCCTTGAGCCACAGGGCCAGGTTCATCATGTCTTCGTCAGTGGTGCCCGGGTGAGCGGCGATGAAGTACGGAATCAGGTACTGCTCTTTCCCGGCTTCCTTGGTGTACTTCTCGAACATGCGCTTGAACTTGTCATAGCTGCCAATGCCCGGCTTCATCATCTGGTTGAGCGGACCTTCCTCGGTGTGTTCCGGGGCGATCTTCAAGTAACCGCCGACGTGGTGGGTCACCAGCTCTTTAACGTATTCCGGCGACTCGACCGCGAGGTCGTAGCGCAGGCCGGAAGCGATCAGGATCTTCTTCACACCCGGCAAGGCACGGGCGCTGCGATACAGCTGAATCAACGCCGAGTGGTCGGTGTTCAAGTTCGGGCAGATGCCAGGGAACACGCACGATGGCTTGCGGCACGCGGATTCGATTTCCGGGCTCTTGCAGGCGATGCGGTACATGTTCGCGGTCGGGCCGCCGAGGTCGGAAATGACGCCGGTGAAGCCTGGGACCTTGTCGCGGATCTCTTCGATTTCGCGAATGATCGACTCTTCGGAACGGTTCTGGATGATCCGGCCTTCGTGCTCAGTGATCGAGCAGAAGGTACAGCCGCCGAAGCAGCCACGCATGATGTTCACCGAGAAACGGATCATGTCGTAGGCCGGAATCTTTTCCTTGCCGTACGCCGGGTGCGGAACCCGTGCGTAAGGCATGCCGAACACGTAGTCCATTTCATCGGTGGTCATCGGAATCGGCGGCGGGTTGAACCAGACGTCGACTTCGCCATGCTTCTGCACCAGCGCACGGGCGTTGCCCGGGTTGGTTTCCAGGTGAAGCACGCGGTTGGCGTGAGCGTAGAGCACGGCGTCGCCACGGACTTTTTCAACCGACGGCAGACGAATCACGGTTTTATCGCGAGTCATCTTCGGGCTGGCCAGGATCTGCACGACCTTGGCTTCGCTCGGATCTTCAACCGGACCTTTTTCCTGCTCGATGGCGCAGGCCTGAGTGTCCTGGGTGTTCACATACGGGTTGATGATCTTGTCGACCTTGCCCGGACGGTCGATGCGCGTGGAATCGACTTCGTACCAGTCTTTCGGCGTGTCACGACGGATGAACGCGGTGCCGCGCACGTCGGTGATGTCTTCGATCTTGTGCCCGTAGGACAGACGCTGGGCGACTTCGACAATCGCCCGCTCGGCGTTGCCGTAGAGCAGGATGTCGGCGCAGGCGTCGATCAGGATCGAGTTGCGCACCCGGTCCTGCCAGTAATCGTAGTGGGCGATACGGCGCAGGGAAGCTTCGATGCCACCGAGCACGATCGGCACGTTTTTGTAGGCCTCTTTGCAGCGCTGGCTGTAGACCAGGCTCGCGCGATCCGGACGTTTGCCCGCCAGGCCACCGGGGGTGTAGGCGTCATCGGAACGGATTTTCTTGTCGGCGGTGTAGCGGTTGATCATCGAGTCCATGTTGCCGGCCGCGACACCGAAAAACAGGTTCGGCTCGCCGAGCTTCATGAAGTCGTCTTTGGACTGCCAGTTCGGCTGGGCAATGATCCCGACGCGGAAGCCCTGGGACTCCAGCAGCCGGCCGATGATCGCCATGCCGAACGACGGATGGTCAACGTACGCATCACCGGTGACGATGATGATGTCGCAGGAATCCCAGCCGAGCTGATCCATCTCCTCCCTGCTCATGGGCAGGAATGGCGCTGGCCCGAAACATTCGGCCCAGTACTTGGGATAGTCAAATAACGGCTTGGCTGCTTGCATCATGTCGATAACCGGTGTTGGCTTTCATTGAATTTCGCGGGCGCGGAATATAGCACAAAAAATAACCAATTCCGACTGCAATGGTCGGAAATTAGTGTCGAGCCCATTCGCGGGCAAGCCTCGCTCCTACAGGTCTATGTTGAATCACAATTTCGTGAACGACACACGACCTGTAGGAGCGAGGCTTGCCCGCGAAGAGGCCCCGTCAGGCACTACACAACTTACTCGTCGTCGAAGTTGTAACTGCCCGGCGCGAGGTTTTCGAAACGGGTGTACTTGCCGATGAACGCCAGGCGTGACGTACCGATCGGGCCGTTCCGCTGTTTACCGATGATGATTTCGGCGATGCCTTTGTGCTCGGTTTCCGGGTGATACACCTCATCCCGGTACACGAACATGATCACGTCAGCATCCTGCTCGATCGCTCCGGATTCCCGGAGGTCGGAGTTGATCGGGCGTTTGTTCGGCCGTTGTTCCAGGGAGCGGTTGAGCTGGGACAGCGCCACCACCGGGCAGTTGAATTCCTTGGCCAGGGCCTTCAAGGAACGGGAGATCTCGGAAATCTCGTTGGTCCGGTTGTCGCCGCCCGAACCGGGGATCTGCATCAACTGCAGGTAGTCGATCATGATCAGGGCGACGTCGCCGTGTTCACGCACCAGGCGACGGGTCCGCGCACGCATCTCCGAGGGGCTGATACCGGCGGTATCGTCGATAAACAGCTTGCGATCGTTGAGCAGGTTGACCGCCGAGGTCAGGCGCGGCCAATCATCGTCTTCGAGGCGACCGGCCCGGACCTTGGTCTGGTCGATGCGCCCCAGGGACGACAACATACGCATGATCAGCGATTCGCCTGGCATCTCCAGCGAGTACACCAGAACGCACTTGTCGCTGCGCAACACAGCGTTTTCCACCAGGTTCATCGCAAAGGTGGTTTTACCCATCGATGGACGGCCGGCGACGATGATCAGGTCGGACGGCTGCAAGCCGCTGGTCATGCCGTCGAGGTCGGTGTAACCGGTGGACAGGCCGGTAATGGCGTTGTCGGTGTTGAACAAGGTGTCGATGCGGTCGATGGCCTTGGTCAGCAGGTCATTCACGCTCACCGGGCCGCCGGTTTTTGGCCGGGCCTCGGCGATCTGGAAGATCTGCCGTTCGGCTTCGTCGAGAATCTCTTCGGCAGAACGACCTTCAGGGTTGAAGGCGCTGTCGGCGATTTCGGTGGCAATGCCGATCAACTGGCGCAAGGTTGCCCGCGCACGAACGATTTGGGCATAGGCCTTGATGTTGGCGACGGACGGCGTGTTTTTCGCCAGTTCACCGAGGTAGCCGAGGCCGCCGACTTGCGAAGTCTGACCTTCCTTGTCCAATTGCTCGGCCAGGGTCACGACGTCGATTGGCGAGTTCATGTCCGCCAGTTTGGCGATTGCACGGAAGATCAGGCGGTGGTCATGCCGATAAAAATCGCCGTCCGACACTTGATCGAGCACGCGTTCCCAGGCGTTGTTGTCCAGCATCAACCCACCGAGCACGGCCTGTTCGGCCTCGATGGAGTGCGGCGGCACCTTCAGGGAAGCGGTTTGCAGATCATATTGCTCAGGAGCGGAGATATCGTTCATGGCCACTTGGAATTTGGGGTTTCAGAAAGACAAAGGGCACGACCTGTAAACAGGATCGTGCCCGATGTTAACCGTCTGACGGACAAGCCGCCAGCCGATCAAGTGTTGCTTAAGCTGCTACCACGACAACGCGTACGGTGGCTTCAACTTCAGCGTGCAGGTGCACGGCTACGTCGAATTCGCCTACGTTGCGGATGGTGCCGTTCGGCAGACGAACTTCGCTTTTTGCAACTTCAACGCCAGAGGCGGTCAGTGCATCAGCGATGTCGTGAGTACCGATCGAACCGAACAGCTTGCCTTCGTCACCAGCGGTGGCAGTGATAGTCACTTCCAGCTCAGCCAGTTGGGCGGCGCGGTTTTCAGCCGAAGTTTTACGATCTGCTGCGGCTTTTTCCAGCTCAGCGCGACGCTCTTCGAACGCAGCCACGTTGGCAGCGGTCGCAGCGGTAGCTTTGCCGTAAGGCAGCAGGTAGTTACGACCGTAACCAGCCTTAACGTTCACTTTGTCACCCAGGTTGCCCAGGTTGGTGACTTTTTCCAGAAGGATCAGTTGCATGTGAAAATCCTCTTAACTTTTAACCTTCACCGTTCGCGCTATCGGCGTCTTTCGGCGCCAGACGACCGCGAAAATCAATCAGGCTGTCGACGATGGCCAAGACCACCAGCAACGGATAGATCAGCTGCATAAACAGCAACAGCGTCACGTACAACCCCACCAGCCAGAACCTGGCCAGTCGCTTTTGCGCCACCAGCCCGTGAATCAGGGCCAGCCCGGCGAACACCAGCGGTACACTGCACAACGGCGTCAACATCGCCAACTGGGAACCGAAGTTCGGCCCCAGCAGCATGAACGCCAGCAGTAACATCGCCAGCCCCAGCGGGAATCGGATGGCGCGAAACTCGCGACCAAAACCACCCGGGTTGTACAACAACGCCTGCCAGTAGCGCCCGACAAGCAGGCTCAGCACACTGACGATTTGCAACAAGGCCGCAATCAGGCCGGTCAGGACGGGTGCAATCAGGGACGCGAAACGCGCTTGCTCATCTACCGACAACTTCTGGTAGACATCACCGAGTAGCGACGGCATGACCTTTATCAAGGCCTGCGCCAGCATCTCGATTTGGGGAGCAAAAGCTGTCCCCAGCACCACTGCAAACACCACTCCCATCGCTATGCTGACCAGCAGCACGCGGTTCCAGGACTCGCTTGCGCGCAAAACCAACGCAAGGCTCGAAGACCCCAGCAGCACCAGAAGTGCCCGTGGGTCGTCCGCGTAAAGCCACCAGGCCAAGGCCGGCAGCAGTCCCAGAGCAAGTACGCCAATGGCGTCCTTCAATCCGCGCCGCAGAAGCACAAGGCAACCTGCGGCAGCACCCAACCAATACAACAACGGCAATGTCGCGCATCCGGCCACTACCAGAGTGGCCTGCATACGGCCGCGCATGATGAACTCAGCTATGGCGCGCATGCATTCAATCCTTTGCTACGTGTCGACTGCCCGGTCTCAGCGGCCGTGGCTGTCGGTGTAGGCCAGCAGGGCCAGGAAGCGGGCGCGCTTGATAGCGGTGGCCAGCTGACGCTGATAACGTGCTTTGGTACCGGTGATGCGGCTTGGAACGATTTTGCCGGTCTCGGATACATAAGCTTTCAGAGTGTTGAGATCTTTGTAATCGATCTCTTTCACGTCTTCAGCGGTGAAGCGGCAGAATTTACGACGACGGAAGAAACGTGCCATTTGATAGGCTCCTTAAAAGGTCCGTGGATTACTCGTCAGCGTTATCGCTGTTGTCGCTGTCATCACTGTCAACGCCTTCGGCGTCGGAGTGCTCAGGACGGTCGCGACGCTCACGGCGCTCACTGCGGTTTTCTTCAGCCTTGAGCATCTCGGATTGGCCGGTAACGGCTTCTTCGCGACGGATGACCAGGTTACGGATCACTGCATCGTTGTAGCGGAAGTTGTCTTCCAGCTCGGCCAGGGCCTTGCCAGTGCATTCAACGTTCAGCATCACGTAGTGAGCCTTGTGAACATTGTTGATTGCGTAGGCCAGTTGACGACGGCCCCAATCTTCCAGACGGTGGATTTTGCCGCCGTCTTCTTCGATCAGCTTGGTGTAACGCTCTACCATGCCGCCGACTTGCTCGCTTTGATCCGGGTGGACCAAAAAGATGATTTCGTAATGACGCATGAATGCTCCTTACGGGTTGTAGCCTGCCGTTCAAAAACGGTCAGACAAGGAGTGAATGACACTTATGGACTTGCCGGCGATAGACACATGCGTGCCTGCCGTCACAGCAAGGGGCGCAATTGTAGAGAAGGGACAGAAAGGGCGCAAGGCAATTGGTGATTATTTGAACAATCACCGGAGGTCCAAGCCGAACACCTGCTCGGCGACTGGATGCTGACCCGTAGGAGCTGCCGAGTGAAACGAGGCTGCGATCTTTTGATCTTCTAAAAAACCAAAATCAAAAGATCGCAGCCTCGTTTCACTCGGCAGCTCCTACGGGGCCGGCGTTGTATCAGGACTTTTTGGTGGCAGCCTTGACGCTACGCTGGCGCTGAGCCTCGAACAGGCACACACCGGTCGCCACGGAAACGTTGAGGCTGCTGACGCTGCCGGCCATCGGCAAGTGCACCAGGTAGTCGCACAGATCGCGGGTCAGGCGACGCATGCCGCTGCCTTCGGCGCCCATGATCAGGATGGTCGGGCCGGTCATGTCTTGCTGATACAGACTCTGCTCAGCCTCGCCCGCCGTACCGACAACCCACAAGCCGCGCTGCTTGAGTTTTTCCAGGGTGCGCGCCAGGTTGGTCACGGCGACCAACGGAATCACTTCCGCCGCGCCGCAGGCCACTTTACGTACCGTCGGGGTCAGCGTGGCTGACTTGTCCTTCGGCACGATCACCGCCAGCGCACCGGCCGCATCGGCCGAGCGCAGGCAAGCGCCGAGGTTGTGCGGGTCGGTCACGCCGTCGAGCACCAGCAACAGCGGCGCGCCTTCGGAGCGATCCAGCAACTCGTCGAGCATCGCCTCGCCCCAGACCTGGCTCGGACTCACGTCCGCCACCACACCCTGGTGCACGCCATCAACCCAGGCATCGAGTTCACGACGCTCAGCGTTGCCGACGGGCACGCGATTTTCACTCGCCAGCGCGATCAGCGCCTGTACACGCGGCTCGCTGCGGCCTTCAGCCAGCCAGATCTGCTTGACGCGTTTCGGGTGGTGACGCAGCAACGCTTCTACCGCATGTACGCCGTAGATTTTTTCCAACTGACTCATGACTTGGCCTTAGGTTTACGTGCCCCGCCGCTTTTGGCAGCTGGAGCCGAACCCGCTTTTGGCGGGCCTTTACGGTGTTTGCTCGGTTTGCTGCCGGGAGCCTTGTCAGGCGCCGACCGTCCGGTCTTTCCCCCAGACGCCGCTTTACCGCCGCTTTTCGCTTCAGACAGCAATGCCTGTTTCAGTTCACGGCTTTTGCGCAGCTCGGCGTTTTTTGCCGCCGCATCGCTTGGGCGATAGGCTTCCGGGGCTTTTTCCTTGGCAGGACGACGACCGGTTTTTGCCGGGGCCGGTTCTGCGGCGGTTTTGCCGGCCGGAGCGGTTGTTTCAGTACCGCGCTTCTTGCGACCGATCGGCGCGCTGATGGTTTTTTCAGCCATCTCGAAGTCGATCTTGCGTTCGTCGAGGTCAACGCGCATCACGCGCACTTCAACGGTGTCGCCGAGGCGGAAGCTGCGACCGGTACGCTCACCGGCGAGACGGTGGTGCACAGGATCGAAGTGGTAGTAATCCCCCGGCAGCGCGGTGACGTGCACCAGGCCTTCGACGTAGATATCGGTCAGCTCGACGAACAGGCCGAAACCGGTCACCGCAGTGATCACACCCGGGAACGACTCGCCCACGCGGTCTTTCATGAACTCGCACTTGAGCCAGTTCACCACATCGCGGGTCGCTTCATCGGCACGGCGCTCACTCATCGAGCATTGCTCGCCGAGTTGCTCCAGGGCCGCTTCGTCGTACGGATAGATGCGCGCTTTCGGAATCGTCATCGCACCGGCACGGCGAACGTGCGGGGTGTCCTGCTTCGAATGGATGACGCTGCGGATCGCCCGGTGCGTGAGCAAGTCCGGGTAGCGGCGGATCGGCGAGGTGAAGTGGGTATAGGCTTCGTAATTCAGGCCGAAGTGGCCTTGGTTATCGGCGCTGTACACCGCTTGGCTCAACGAACGCAGCATGACGGTCTGGATCAGGTGGAAATCCGGACGGTCCTTGATGCTCGCCAGCAAGGCCTGGTAATCCTTCGGCGACGGGCCGTCCTTGCCTTTGTGCAGGGACAGGCCGAGCTCACCCAGGAAGGCGCGCAGTTTTTCCAGACGCTCCGGTGGCGGACCGTTGTGTACGCGATACAGCGCAGGAATTTCGTGTTTCTTCAGGAATTCAGCCGTGGCCACGTTGGCCGCCAGCATGCATTCCTCGATCAGTTTGTGCGCATCGTTACGCACGGTCGGACGGATTTCGGCAATCTTGCGCTCGGTACCGAAGATGATCCGGGTTTCCTGGGTTTCGAAATCGATCGCGCCACGCACGTGACGAGCGCCCAGCAACACTTTGTACAGTGCGTAAAGCTGCTTGAGGTGCGGCAGAACGTCGGTGTACTCGCCACGAAGCTGACGTGCTTCGGTGAGTTTCGGCGTTTCCAGCATCGCGCTGACTTTGTTGTAGGTCAGGCGAGCGTGGGAGTGAATCACCGCTTCGTAGAAGCAGTAGTCAGTCATCTCGCCGGATTTGGAGATGGTCATCTCGCAAACCATGGCCAGGCGATCGACATGCGGGTTCAGCGAGCACAGGCCGTTGGACAGTTGCTCAGGCAGCATCGGCACGACGCGCTCGGGGAAGTACACCGAGTTGCCGCGAACCTGGGATTCGTTGTCCAGGGCCGAACCGATCTTCACGTAACTGGAGACGTCGGCAATCGCCACGTACAACTTCCAGCCACCGGAGAACAGGCGCAGCTTGCCGGGCTTGGATTCGCAGTAAACAGCGTCATCGAAGTCGCGCGCATCTTCACCGTCGATGGTCACGAACGGCAGATGGCGCAGGTCGATGCGCTTCTCTTTGTCTTTCTCTTCGACTTCAGGCTTGAGCTTGGCGGCTTCTTTCAACACCGCCTCAGGCCATACGTGCGGGATATCGTACGCGCGCAGGGCAACGTCGATTTCCATGCCCGGCGCCATGTAGTTACCCACGACTTCAACCACGTCGCCTTGCGGCTGGAAGCGTGGCGTCGGCCAGTGAGTGATCTTCACTTCGACGAATTGACCGATCTGCGCGTTGGCGTTGCGGCCCGGGGTGACCAGCACTTCTTGCTGGATCTTCGGGTTATCCGCGACCACGAAGCCGATACCGCCCTCTTCGAAGTAACGGCCGACGATGGTCTCGTGAGCACGGGACACCACTTCGACGATCATGCCTTCGCGGCGACCGCGACGGTCCAGGCCGGAAACCCGCGCCAGGGCACGGTCGCCGTCGAACACCAGGCGCATTTGCGCCGGGCTCATGAACAGGTCGTCACTGCCGTCGTCCGGGACGAGGAAGCCGAAACCGTCACGGTGACCGCTGATGCGGCCCAGGATCAGGTCGAGCTTGTCCACCGGCGCATAAGTGCCGCGACGGGTATAGATGAGTTGAGCGTCGCGCTCCATGGCGCGCAGGCGGCGGCGCAGGGCTTCGATCTGGTCTTCTGTGGTCAGACCAAACTCTTCGACCAGTTGCTCGCGGTTAGCAGGCGAACCTCGATCAGCAAGGTGCTGAAGGATCAGTTCGCGGCTAGGAATAGGGTTTTCATATTTTTCCGCTTCACGAGCGGCCTCGGGATCGAGGGACTGCCAATCGGCCATTAGAGAGTTTTCACCTTGTCTATATGCGGGTTAGTTTGGCATAGGCGTAATGAAACGGGAAATTTCAGGCTGTGACAGCCCATCTAAAGCCCTTTATTGACACCGCGAAGCTGAATTAAATGCCACTGGCGAAATATTCCAGGTTTTTTTGACCTCAGGGGTTTACAGTTAAAAAGACGCTCCGTATAGTGCGCGCCATCGACGACGCACTAGCGCTGCCGATACTGCCCAGATGGTGAAATTGGTAGACACGCCAGCTTCAGGTGCTGGTGACCGCAAGGTCGTGGAAGTTCGAGTCTTCTTCTGGGCACCAATTTCGAGCTTGAGATTAGATCAATTTCAAGGCTCACACAAAAACCCGCGAAAGCGGGTTTTTTGCATTCTAAGCTTCTGATTTATTAAAACTAAATCAGGGGTTTACAGATTTAAAAGCTCTCCGTATAGTGCGCCACATCAACAGCGGCAACGTTGCTGATACTGCCCAGATGGTGAAATTGGTAGACACGCCAGCTTCAGGTGCTGGTGACCGCAAGGTCGTGGAAGTTCGAGTCTTCTTCTGGGCACCAATTCAAATTTCAGAGTCGATCTGAAATTTCACAAAAACCCGCGAAAGCGGGTTTTTGCGTTTCTGGCGTTCAAAAATCCCACCAAGATAAAGACCCACCTCCCGTAGGAGCTGCCGAAGGCTGCGATCTTTTGATCTTGATGTTATTTGTAAAAAGATCAAAGTCAAAAGATCGCAGCCTTCGGCAGCTCCTACGGGGATCAACACTGGCCGCTCTAGCAGAGCCTCGCCAGCCCCGCAAGGCGCACTTGAGAAACAATATCGTTTATCATTGTTGCAAGTTTTTGCAATGCGACAGTGAGGAACCCTGCGAATGATGTTTCGAAATACCCTGCGCCGTGGCCTGATCTCTACCCTCCTCGGCCTGGCTCTCGCCACTCCCCTCACCCAAGCCGCCGACACGGCTTCCCTGACCCTCTATAACGGTCAACACAAAGAAGTCGGCGATGCCGTCGCCAAAGCCTTTGAAGCCAAGACCGGGATTCACGTTAACGTGCGCAAGGGCAGCAGCAACCAGCTCGCCAGCCAGGTCGTCGAAGAAGGCGATCGCTCCCCCGCTGACGTGATCTACACCGAAGAATCGCCGCCGCTGAACAAACTCGGCGAACAAGGCTTGCTGGCCCAGACCGACGCCGCCACCCTCGCCGTCCTGCCAAAGGATTACGTCGCAGGCAATGGCACCTGGATCGGCATCACCGCCCGGGTCCGCGTGGTCGCCTTCAACCCGAAACTGGTCGACGAAAAAGACCTGCCTAAATCGGTGATGGAGTTCTCCGATCCGAAATGGCAAGGCAAAGTCGGCTTCGTGCCAAGCAGCGGCGCGTTCCAAGAGCAGGCCGTGGCGATCATCAAGACCCACGGAATGGACGCCGCCGAAGAATGGCTGACCGGCCTGCGCGCCTTCGGCAAGGTCTACAGCAACAACATGGTTGCCCTCAAAGCCGTGGAAAACGGTGAAGTCGCGACGGTGCTGGTGAACAACTATTACTGGTTCGCCCTGCAACGCGAAAAAGGCCAGCTCGACTCGAAACTGCATTACTTCACAGGTGGCGACGTCGGCGGCCTAATCACCGTTTCCAGCGCTGCCGTGCTGAAATCCAGCAAACATCCAAAAGAAGCCCAGCAATTGCTCGCCTACATGGCCAGCGAAGAAGGTCAGCGCGTAATCACCCAGACCACCGCCGAATACCCGCTGCACAACGGCATGGAATCGGATCGCGGACTCAAGCCGTTCAACGAACTTGAAGCGCCGAAAGTCACTCCGGCCGACCTCGGCAACGCCGAAGAAGCCCTGGACCTGGAACGTGACGTTGGCTTGAACTGATGAGCGCCTCGCTATCCGCTCGCGGGGGCTACACACCTCGGCGCAAACGGCCGTCGATCTGGCTGGTGCTGCCGGTGTTATTGCTGGTAGCCCTCAGCCTGTTGCCGTTGGCCTATGTCGGGCTCAAGGCCTGGCAAGCAGGCTGGGCCGAGGCGTTGCATTTGCTGTGGCGACCGTATGTGTTTGGCCTGCTGCGCAACACGCTGTCGTTGATGATTGGCGTGACCCTGGCGTGCGGCGTGATCGGTTTGTCGCTGGCATGGCTACTGGAACGCAGCAATCTGAAGGGCCGGCGAATCTGGGGCGTGATCCTCTGCCTGCCGTTCGCCGTGCCCGCGTTTGTCAGCAGCTTTACCTGGGTGTCCCTCAGCGCGCATTTCGAAGGTTTGGGTGGGGCGATTCTGGTGATGACCCTGTCCAAGTATCCGCTGGTGTTTCTGCCGGTGGCGGCGACGCTGCGCAATCTTGATCCGTCGCTGGAAGAGTCCGCCCGCACCCTGGGGCAGAATCGCTGGGGCGTGTTTTTCCGGATCACCCTGCCGCTACTCTGGCCGTCGCTGTTGGCCGGCTCGCTGCTGATTGCGTTGCACATGCTGGTGGAGTTCGGCGCGCTGTCGATCATCGGCTTGCAGACGTTCACCACGGCGATCTATCAGCAATTCGAACTGGAATTCAGCAACGCCAATGCCGCCATGCTTTCGGCCGTACTGCTGGCGCTGTGTCTGGTGCTGCTGTGGCTTGAGTTGCGGATACGCGGCAAAGGTCGTCATGTGCGCACCGGCCAGGGCGCGGCGCGGCGTGCGGAACAGGTTCGATTGGGGCCCTGGGCAGCGGCTGGACAGATTTATTGCCTGGCACTGGCGATCATTGGTAGCGGCATTCCCTTGGGGATGCTGGCGTACTGGCTGGCGGTCGGCTCGTCAGCAGCGTTCCCGGTGGCGGCGATCAGCGAAGCGCTGTTGTCGTCACTGGCGCTCTCGCTGGGCGGCGCGGCATTGTGTCTGGTGCTGGCGGTGCCCGTGGGGCTGCTGGTGGTGCGCTACAAAGGTCAACTGGCGATTTGGGCCGAGCGTTTGCCGTATCTGCTGCACGCGCTGCCAGGCCTGGTGATTGCCCTGACCCTGGTGTATTTCGCCCTGCACTATGTGCCGGCGCTGTACCAGACGTCGATGTTGTTGCTGATTGCTTATGCGTTGCTGTTTCTGCCGCTGGCTCAAGCACCGATTCGCACCGCGCTGAACAAGGCTGCACCGCAACTGGAAGAGGCCGCTCGCACGCTGGGTGCGTCGTCGTTCAGTGCGTTTTGCCGGGTGACCTTGCCGATTATCTTTCCGGCATTGGGTGCGGCGTTTGCGTTGGTGTTTCTGGATGCGATGAAGGAGCTGACGGCAACGCTGCTATTGAGCCCAACCGGGTTGAACACCCTGGCGACGGAAGTCTGGGCGCATACCGCGAACGTGGAGTTTGCGGCGGCAGCGCCTTATGCGGCGCTGTTGATTCTGGTGTCGGGGTTGCCGGTGTACCTGTTAACGACGCGGATGTATTTGAGCCGTTGATAAAGCAAAAGATCGCAGCCTTCGGCAGCTCCTACAGGGAAATGCGAATCCCCACGTAGGAGCTGCCGAAGGCTGCGATCTTTTGATCTCAGGCCCTGAACTGCCCCAGGCTCGCCTTCAACTGCGCCGCCAACCCATCCAGCACCTTGCCGCTGGCCGTGGTCTCCACCACTGCCTGAGCCGCTTTCTCAGCCTGAGCATGAATGGTTTCAACCCGCCCCCGCACAGCCTGCGCACCCTGCGCCTGATGCGCCGCTGCCTGGGTCGCCAGACCAATCGCCGCATGCACCTGCTCGACCGAGACCTGCACCGATTGCTGCAACCGTGCGCTGTCACGCAACACCAGCAACCCTTCGCTCGCCTGACGCCCGGCCTGACCAATCGCCGCCACCGCCTCACGCGCCCCTTGCTGCAAGGCAACGATGTGCGCCTGGATATCGCCGGTTGAGCTCTGAGTCTTGCTCGCCAGCGCCCGCACTTCGTCCGCTACCACGGCAAAGCCGCGACCGGTCTCGCCGGCCCGCGCCGCTTCGATGGCCGCGTTCAGCGCCAGCAGGTTGGTTTGCTCGGCGATCCCGTGAATCACCGTCAGCACCACTTCAATCTGTTCACTTTGCTGCGCCAGACGCTCGATCACCTTCGCCCCGGTGTCGACTTGCCCGGCCAACGCCTCGATCAGACTGCCGACCTTCGCCGAGGTCCGAGTGTTTTCATCGGTGGCCGAACGAATGTCCACCACTTGCTGCAAGGCTGCCTGCATCGCATGGCTTTCGGACTGCGCCTCATCGGCCATCTGCGACAACGCCCGCAGGCTCTCGGCCACTTCATCACGCTGCATACCGGCCGCCGCATCAGCCCCGGCATTGCGCAAGGTCATGGCGCCGATTTCCACGCCGGTACGCTGAGCCACATCGCCCGCCTCACGGACGATCGGCTGTAACTTATCCACAAAGCGATTGACCGCCGAGGCCATATCGCCGATTTCGTCCTTGCTGCTGATCTGCACGCGCTTGGTCAGGTCGCCCTCACCCGCCGCCAGATCGTCCATGGCGCTGATCAGCATCTTCAAGCGGTTAACCACCCGGTGACCCAACACTATCGCCAGCAACAGCAACACGCCGAAACCCACGCCCGCCAGGCCCATGCCGATGCGCCAGCGCAAGGTGCCCGCCGCTTCCTGCACGGTGCTGGTGGTGTTGGCCTGCATTTCAGATGCCGTGGACTGCGCCGATTTCAGACGCGCGCCCATCGCGGCCGCACTGTCCGCCGCCGCGCCTTTGAGGCTGTCGCCGACCAGCTGATCACTGCTGGCAATCAGCGCGGTGAAGCGCTTGTCGAGGGCCGCCAGATCAACTTCCACGGACGCGGTGGAGACGCCCATCAGGACCTTGCCGATCTCCACGCCATTGGGGCTGATTGAAGCTTCGAGGTAGTAGACCGACGGATCGTTCTTCGCCGCATCCAGCACTTTGTCCAGTGCGCGTTCGCCCTGGCCTTTTTCCAGCAGCGCTTTGTTGATCGGGTTCTCGCGATTCAAATAGCGCGTCAGGTGCTGGCCGGTGGCATCGTCGTAGATCACGAACAACACGTTCGGATTGCGCTGGGCCCGACGAGCGAATTCGGACAAGGTTGGAACGTCGCTGTCCCACATGGCGCGGGGGGCGACCGAGGCCAGAAGCTGCGCCATATCATTGGCGGAGTCCTTCAGGTCTTTTTCCAATGTCGTACGCAACTGCGCCTGTTCGTCCTTCAGACGCGAAGAAAGACCGGCGGCGAGTCGCTGACGGGTATTGGTGGACAAGCTGTCGAGGCTCGACGTGACTTCACGCCCCGCCTGCTCCAGTTCGCCAGAGAGTTTTTGACTGTCGGCACCCAGGCGCACACCCAAGTCGGCTTCCAGCGCAGTGACTGTGCTCCGGGTCAGGGCGACGGCCACCAGCACTTGCACCAAAAGGGCGATACCAAGGGTAACGAACACGGGCCGCAGAAGTCGGCTTTGTAACAGTGAGAGAATGGCTGACACGGGAATATCCCTCTGCTTTGACGCCATTAAATTGATGGCACGCCAGAAGCGATAATCACAGCAAGGGTCGTGCCGCCCAACAGGCATAAACGACAAAGGCCCCGATTAAGGGGCCTTTGTGTTTTACATCAACGACTTATTAAGCGAACGGGTGACGCAGAACGATGGTTTCGTTGCGGTCCGGGCCCGTCGAAATAATGTCAATCGGCGCACCGACCAACTCTTCGACGCGTTTGATGTAGTTGCGAGCGGCTTGCGGCAGCTCTTCAAGGGTCTTGGCACCGACGGTGGATTCGGTCCAGCCTGGCATCTCTTCGTACACAGGTTCGAGGCCGATGTAGCTGTCGGCGTCGGTCGGTGCGTCGATCACTGCACCATCCTGGTTCTTGTAGCCAACACAGATGTTGATGGTTTCCAGACCGTCCAGCACGTCCAGCTTGGTCAGGCATAGGCCCGAGATGCTGTTGACGTCGATAGCGCGACGCAGGATGACGGCATCGAACCAGCCGCAACGACGGGCACGGCCGGTGGTAGCGCCGAACTCGTGGCCACGCTTGGCCAGGAACGCACCAACGTCGTCGAACAGCTCAGTCGGGAACGGACCCGAACCGACGCGAGTGGTGTAGGCCTTGGTGATGCCGAGGATGTAATCCAGGTACATCGGACCGAAACCCGAACCGGTGGCAATGCCGCCCGCGGTGGTGTTGGAGCTGGTGACGTACGGGTAAGTACCGTGGTCGATGTCCAGCAGGGAGCCTTGGGCACCTTCGAACATGATGTCTTTGCCAGCGCGGCGCAGCTCGTGCAGCTCGGCGGTGACGTCGAGCATCATCGGCTTGAGCAGCTTGGCGTATTCCATGCACTCGTCGAGTGTTTTCTGGAAGTCGATGGCTGGCTCTTTGTAATAATTGACCAGGACGAAGTTGTGGTAATCCAGCAACTCGCCCAGCTTGGCGGCGAAACGTTCACGATGGAACAGGTCACCGATGCGCAGGCCGCGACGGGCAACTTTGTCTTCGTAAGCCGGGCCGATGCCACGACCGGTGGTGCCGATCTTCAGCTCGCCACGGGCCTTTTCACGGGCCTGGTCCAGCGCGACGTGGTAGGACAGGATCAGCGGGCAGGAAGGGCTGATACGCAGGCGCTCGCGCACCGGTACACCTTTCTCTTCCAGCTTGATGATCTCGCGCAACAGAGCGTCTGGTGCAACCACCACGCCGTTGCCGATCAGGCACTGCACGCCTTCGCGCAGCACGCCCGACGGGATCAGGTGCAAGACGGTTTTCTCGCCGTCGATCACCAGGGTGTGACCCGCGTTGTGGCCACCTTGGTAGCGCACTACGGCGGCAGCATGTTCGGTCAGCAGATCAACGATCTTGCCTTTGCCCTCATCACCCCATTGGGTGCCCAGGACTACGACATTCTTACCCATAACACTTGTCCTCATTCGCGCAAACTTGGTGCCGGCAGCCGCCGGCAGGAAAACTCAAGAAGCCAGCGGCAATACTTGCCAAAGCCCGTTCTGCTGAATCAATTGCCGGTCGCAGTCCGCTTCACGGGCGGCGGCCAATGGTTGCCCAGGCAAAGCCTGAACGACACGCTGACCCTCACTGCGCAACTGGCAAACCTGCTGCCAGAGTGCCGCATCCGTACTGTCAGGCATCCAGATACCGCCAGACGGTAGCTCGATCTCAGCACGCCCCAGGGTCACCAGGGTTTTCAAATCGGTGGAGAAGCCGGTTGCCGGACGGGCGCGACCGAAGTCAGCGCCGATGTCGTCGTAACGACCGCCCTGGGCAATGGACTGGCCAACACCCGGTACAAACACCGCGAACACCACACCGGTGTGGTAGTGATAGCCGCGCAACTCGCCCAGGTCGAAATAAAGCGGCAGTTCCGGGAAGCGTGTGGACAGACGGTCGGCAATCGCCAACAAGTCTTCCAGCGCAGCCAGCACCGGCGCCGGCGCATTGGCCAGACGCTCACGGGCAGCGCTCAACACTTCACGGCCGCCACACAGGTCGACCAGCGCACGCAGCATGCCCGACAAATCGGCGGGCAGGCCTTCGGTCAAGGTAATGACCTCGTCGATGGCCTTGCGTTGCAATGCGTCGAACAACTGTTGCTCGACTTCACCGGACAAACCGGCGGCGCGAGCCAAACCACGGTAGATGCCGACATGCCCGAGGTCCATGTGCACGTCCGGCACGTCGGCCAGTTGCAGCATGGCCAGCATCAGGCTGATGACTTCCACATCGCTGCTCGGGCTGGCATCGCCGTACAACTCGGCGCCCAACTGGATCGGGCTGCGCGACGACGACAAGGCACGCGGTTGAGCATGCAGCACGCTGCCCGCATAGCACAGACGGCTCGGACCTTCGCGACGCAGGGTGTGCGCATCGATGCGCGCCACTTGCGGCGTGATGTCCGCCCGGAACCCCATCTGCCGGCCCGATTGCGGGTCGATGACCTTGAAGGTACGCAGATCCAGGTCCTGGCCCGCGCCGGTCAGCAGGGATTCCAGGTACTCGATATGGGGAGTCACGACAAACTCGTAACCCCAGCTCTGGAACAGATCCAACACCTGACGGCGCGCTACTTCAATGCGCGCCGCTTCTGGTGGCAGTACTTCTTCGATGCCATCTGGCAGCAGCCAGCGGTCTACCGTCGCCATTACGCCATTCCCCTATGATCCGGGCGGCCAGCCCTCGGCCGAGCCTTGAGTGAAGCAGAAAATGATCGGCTCATGCGCAAACCACGCGCATGAACGACGTGGCGAAAAGCCTGAAACCGGCTTCGCCAATCACTTTCCTCGAAAAACCTGTCGAGTCATTCAACTCGGGCGCCTGCTTAAAAACCGCAATCAAACGTGCAGACGCAAAAAAGCCGGGAATTTCCCGGCTGCCGCATCATACACACGTTTTCCCAAAGGATCACCCCGCCGCAGGTTTTAGCCGCCAGGCGGGGGATGATTCAGGTCAACGTCGTATCAAGGCTTGGCTTTTTCCAGGTAACGGAAGAAGTCGCTGCTTGGGTCGAGGACCATGACGTCGGTTTTGTTCGCGAAGCTTTCACGGTAGGCACGCAGGCTACGGTAGAAACCGTAGAACTCCTGATCCTGGCCGTAAGCCTTGGAGTAGATCGCAGCAGCCTGGGCATCACCGTCACCGCGAACCTCTTCGGATTCACGATAGGCTTCGGCCAGCAACACGCGGCGTTGACGATCGGCGTCGGCACGGATGCCTTCAGCCAGCTCGTTACCCTTGGCGCGGTGCTCGCGAGCTTCACGCTCACGCTCGGTGCTCATACGCTCGAACACGCTGCGGTTGACTTCTTTCGGCAGGTCGATGGCCTTGACCCGAACATCGACCACTTCGATGCCCAGCTCTTTTTCCGCCATCTTGTTCAGCGAAGCGGTGATGTCAGCCATCAGCGCGTCACGTTCACCGGAAACCACTTCATGCAGGGTGCGTTTACCGAACTGGTCACGCAGGCCCGATTCCAGACGACGGGAAAGACGCTCGTCGGCAATCTGCTTGAGGCCGGAGGTCGCGGTGTAGAAGCGCTCGGCATCTTTCACGCGCCACTTGGCGAAGGCATCGACCATGACGGCTTTCTTTTCCAGCGTCAGGAAGCGTTGCGTCGGTGCATCCAGCGTCATCAGACGTGCGTCGAATTTACGCACCTGGTTAACGTAAGGCACTTTCACATGCAGACCCGGCTGAACATCAGCCTGGACCACGCGACCGAACTGCAGCAACACCGCACGCTCGGTCTGAGCCACGATGTAGAAGCAGTTCCAGGCAGCGATCGCCACGACGACGCCGACAATAAGGGCGATCAGCGATTTATTGCTCATCAGCGACTCTCCCTGGTACGTGCTTGCTGTTGTTGCAGATCCGCTGCTGCACGCGCATTCGCTTCATTGCTGCTGGCTGCCGCGCCCGTTACCGGGGCGCCGGTGCTGCGACCGCTGTCGATCATCTTGTCCAGCGGCAAGTACAGCAGATTGCTCTGGCCATTCTTGTTGCCGGTCACGAGAACCTTGCTGGTGTTGGTGAAGACTTCCTGCATGGTGTCCAGGTACAGACGCTCGCGGGTGACTTCAGGAGCTTTACGGTACTCGGCCACCAGTTTGGTAAAGCGATCCGCTTCACCCTTGGCGCGCGATACCGTTTCGTCACGGTAGCCGTTGGCATCTTCAAGGATACGCTGGGCCTGACCACGGGCTTCCGGCACGACGCCGTTGGCGTAGGTTTCAGCCTGGTTGCGCGAACGCTGCTCGTCTTCACGGGCGCGGATCACGTCATCGAAGGCTTCCTGGACTTCACGCGGTGCCGCTGCGTTCTGTACGTTGACCTGGGTGACGGTAATACCGGTGCGATAGGTATCGAGGAAGCGTTGCAGACGCTCCTTGATTTCGCTGGCCATCAACTCACGACCTTCGGTCAGGACCTGGTCCATGGCGGTGGAACCCACCACATGGCGCAAGGCGCTGTCGGTCGCTTGCTGCAAGCTGATTTCCGGCTGATCGACGTTCAGCACGAAATCCTGCAGGTTGCTGATCTTGTACTGCACGGTCAGCGGCACTTCGACGATGTTCTCGTCTTCGGTCAGCATCTGGCCCTGCTTGGTGTACGAACGCTCACGCGTCACGTTTTCCATGTACTTCTTGTCGATCGGCGGGAAGTAGATGTTCAGGCCCGGGCCGACGGTTTCGTAGTACTTGCCGAAGCGCAGCACGACGGCTTGCTCCTGCTCGTCGACCACGTAGACCGCGCTGTACAGCCACACGGCCGCCAGCACGACCAGGCCGATGCCGAGCAGGCCGCCGAAGCCGCCACTCTTGCCCGAACCACCGCCGTCATCACCGCGTTTTTTACCACCACCGAACAACCCGTTCAGGCTTTCCTGCAGCTTTCGGAAGGCCTCGTCGAGATCCGGTGGTCCCTTGCGGTCGCCGTTATTACGGCGCTTGCCACCCCAAGGGTCCTGATTATTCGAGTTGCCACCCGGCTCATTCCAAGCCATAGCGCTCTCCATCTGATAAAGCAAAGACGCACCCACGGCGCGCCGACCAATGCTACAGAATGCCCGTCACCGCGGCACAACCGCTTTTTGAGGCTTTTATTGCAAAGTGTGTTGCTCGATGAAATCCACCGGCTGCAGACCTTCGCGACTAACCAGTCGATTCAACTCGATTCGAGGCAAGCGAACGGCCAGCAGACAGGTGCCTTCTTCGTCGTGTTCTTCTTTCTGCACCGCACCAAGTTCGAAAAACTGCGCACGCAGTCGAGCAAAACGTTGCGGCAAGCGCAAGGTGCCCACAAACAAATCACCACCCAGCAACTCGGCAATGGCTTGCTCAAGCAATTCCAGACCCGTGCCATCGCGCGCCGACAGCCAGACCCGTTGGGGCTTGCCGTTTTCGTCGCGCTGGATTTGTGGCTCAACGCCTTCAAGCAAATCGAGTTTGTTATAGACCTCGAGGATCGGCAAGTCCTGGGCTCCGATCTCGCCCAGCACCACCATCACCTGCTCGATCTGCAACATGCGATCCGGTTCGGCCGCATCAATCACGTGCAACAGCAAGTCCGAGTTGCTCGACTCTTCGAGCGTAGACCGAAATGCCTCGACCAGTTTGTGCGGCAAGTGGCGGATGAAACCCACTGTGTCGGCGAGGACAATCGGCCCCAGGTCGTCCAGTTCCAGACGGCGCAAGGTCGGGTCCAGCGTGGCGAACAACTGGTCAGCCGCGTACACGTCGGATTTCGTCACGTTATTGAAGAGCGTGGATTTGCCGGCGTTGGTATACCCCACCAGAGACACGGTAGGAATATCCGCACGGGTACGGCCGCGTCGCGACTGCTCGCGCTGACTGCGCACTTTTTCCAGCCGGCCCTTGATCTGTCGCAGGCGAACCCGCAGCAAACGGCGGTCGGTTTCCAGCTGGGTTTCACCCGGACCACGCATACCGATACCGCCACCCTGACGCTCAAGGTGGGTCCAGCCTCGAACCAGCCGGGTGCTCATGTGATCAAGCTGAGCCAGTTCGACCTGGAGCTTGCCTTCATGGGTACGGGCGCGCTGGGCGAAAATATCGAGAATCAGACCGGTACGGTCGATCACGCGACACTCGAAAACACGTTCGAGGTTACGTTCCTGACTGGGCGTGAGGATGTGATTGAAGATGACCAGATCGGCCTTTTCGGCATGGACCAGGTCGCGCAGCTCCTCGACCTTGCCGCTGCCAATCAGGAATTTGGCGGTTGGCCGATGACGCGGCACGTTAAAAAACGCAACGGTCTCGGCGCCTGCCGAATTAGCCAATTCCTGAAACTCCTGCGGATCTTCGCGCGCCTCAGGGTCCTGTCCGTCCAAGTGAACAAGGATCACTCGTTCACCACCACCGTGGCGCTCAAAGAACAAAGGAGACTCCTATCAGGCGTTACCTGGCTCAGCGTCACTTGCTTCGGATTCAGCTGCGCTAGGCAGGCGAATTGGACGAACCGGTACCACTGTCGAGATAGCGTGCTTGTAAACCATCTGGCTGACGGTGTTTTTCAGCAGGATAACGAACTGGTCGAAAGACTCGATCGTGCCTTGCAGTTTGATCCCGTTAACCAGGTAGATGGACACCCCAACTTTCTCTTTACGTAAAGTATTCAAGTAAGGGTCTTGTAGCGAATGCCCTTTTGACATGTGCCGCACTCCTTTAAGGATTCAATATAAAAAATAGGTAATCAGATGGCTTCGGCCGTCACACCCCCAAGGATAGACGGCAATTGCAAGGACTCAGCTCAATATGGAGATGGTCCCGAGGTATTTCAAGGCGCGCGGCAGATTGTCGCAATCGAGGCTGTCCAACCAGTGTAAATCAGCCCAACTGCGCAGCCAGGTGAACTGGCGCTTTGCCAATTGGCGCGTGGCAATGATTCCACGCTCCTGCATCTCGGCTTGCGTCAGCTTGCCATCCAGGTAATCCCAGACTTGTCGGTACCCTACAGCGCGTATAGACGGCAACCCTGAATGCAGGTCACTTCTCGTACGCAGGGCTACGACCTCGTCGATGAATCCCTGTTCCAACATATTTGTGAATCTTTGTTTAATGCGCTCATGCAGCACCTGGCGATTTGCCGGAGCGATGGCCAAGTTCGCGACAGTATAGGGCAATTGTTGCAGTCCCGAAGCGGCTGCTTCAGTACTTTGCGCAGATTGTCGCAGGCGCAGCTCGGTCATGCTCTGACCGCTCACGCGATAAACTTCCAGCGCTCGACTCAGGCGCTGGGGATCGTTCGGGTGAATTCGCGCCGCCGAGACCGGGTCAATCACTGCCAATTGGTCGTGCAGGGCTTGCCAGCCAAGGCGTGCAGCCTCTTCTTCGATGTGCGCGCGAACCTCCGGTTCAGCCGCCGGCATTTCCGCCAGGCCTTCGACCAAAGCCTTGTAGTAGAGCATCGTGCCGCCTACAAGCAGCGGAATTTTCCCGCGCGAAGTGATCTCGGCCATGGCTTCAAGGGCATCACGACGAAAATCCGCTGCGGAATAGCTTTCCGCCGGGTCGAGAATATCGATCAAACGGTGCGGAAATTCCGCCAGCAGCTCTTTGGAAGGCTTGGCGGTGCCGATGTCCATGCCGCGATAGACCAGCGCCGAATCGACACTGATCAGCTCGCACGGCAGGACCTTGGTCAGTTCAATGGCCAGGTCGGTCTTGCCCGCAGCGGTCGGGCCCATCAGGAAAATCGCTGGAGGGAGCTGGCTCATCAACGACCGCGCAAGAACAGTTTGTCCAGATCGTCCAGGCCCAATTGGGTCCAGGTCGGTCGGCCATGGTTGCATTGTCCGCTGCGTTCGGTGTTTTCCATGTCCCGCAGCAGGCCATTCATTTCCGGCAACGCCAGACGCCGATTGGCCCGGATCGCGCCGTGGCAGGCCATGGTGCCGAGCAATTCATTGAGGTGTGCCTGAATCCGGTCGCTGGTGCCGTATTCCATCAGGTCGGCCAGTACGTCGCTGACCAAACGGTTGGCTTCCGCCTGCTTGAGCAACGCCGGGATCTGCCGGATCGCCAGGGTTTCCGGGCCGAGGCGTTGCAATTCAAAGCCCAGGCGCTGGAACCATGCCACGTTCTCTTCGGCGCAATCGGCTTCGCGCTGGCTCACGGCCAGGGATTCGGGCACCAACAGCGGCTGGCCGCTCAGGCCTTCGCTGGCCATGGCGACTTTCAAGCGTTCGTACATGATCCGCTCGTGGGCGGCGTGCATGTCCACCAGCACCAGGCCTTGGGCATTTTCCGAGAGGATATAGATGCCCTTGAGCTGCGCCAGCGCATAACCCAGCGGCGGAATGTCGTCCTGCCCGGCCGGTAACGCAACCGCATTGGCTTCCGGCAACGGCGCGAAAAACTCGCGATACGCCGCTTGCGCTTCAGCAACCGGCACGCCGGACTGAGGCTTTGGCGTGTACTGATATTGATAACCGGCGCCAGCGCCCGAGCCCGCCGCCGTATTAAAGGTCGGCTGCCCTTGAGGCTGTTCCAGCAACGCATTGGCCGCCAGGCGCATTTCGCCTTGGGGGCCGAACTCACCGGCGTCGAGCCCGGTCGGCCGGACGATAGCCGTCGCAACCGGCGCGGCCAGATGATCTTCCGGCCGCACATCGCCCAAGGCGCGGTGCAACGTGCCGTAGAGGAAATCGTGGACCATGCGCCCGTCACGGAAACGCACTTCGTGTTTGGTCGGGTGCACGTTGACGTCCACGCCCGCCGGATCGACTTCGAAAAACAGCACGAACGTCGGGTGGCGGCCGTTGAACAGCACATCGCGATAGGCCTGGCGTACCGCGTGGGCCACCAGTTTGTCGCGCACCGCACGGCCATTCACAAAGAAATACTGCAAGTCGGCCTGGCTGCGGTTGAACGTCGGCAACCCGACCCAGCCCCACAAATGCAGGCCATTGCGCTCGATTTCGATTGGCAGCGCCTGCTCCAGGAACCCCGAGCCGCAAATCGCCGCCACACGCCGGGCACGGGCCGCGTCGTCGTGGGCCTCGTGCAGGCTGAGGATGGTCTTGCCGTTGTGGCGCAAATGAAACGCCACGTCGAAACGCGCCAGGGCCAGGCGCTTGATCACTTCTTGCAGGTGATCGAATTCGGTTTTTTCGGTTTTGAGAAACTTGCGCCGGGCCGGGGTGTTGAAGAACAGGTCGCGCACTTCCACCGAGGTGCCCACCGGGTGAGCCGCCGGTTGCACCCGGGGCGCCATGTCCCGGCCTTCGGTTTCGACTTGCCAGGCCTGATCGGCGTCCTTGGTGCGGGACGTCAGGGTCAGGCGCGCCACGGAGCTGATCGACGCCAGGGCCTCGCCGCGAAACCCGAGGCTCATCACCTGTTCAAGGTCTTCAAGGTTGCGAATCTTGCTGGTGGCGTGTCGCGCCAGCGCCAGCGGCAGGTCATCGGCGGAAATGCCACTGCCATCGTCGCGCACCCGCAACAGCTTCACGCCGCCCTGCTCGACATCGACATCGATACGCCGGGCGCCGGAGTCGAGGCTGTTTTCCAGCAGCTCCTTGATCACCGATGCCGGGCGCTCAACCACCTCACCGGCGGCAATCTGGTTCGCCAGTCGCGGGCTGAGCAGCTCGATGCGAGCGGTACTGGTCAGCACCTGGTTCATTCTTTAGCCGCCAGTTCGGTGCCAGGAATCGTCAAGGTCTGGCCGATTTTAAGCTCATCGCTTTTCAGGTTGTTGGCGCTGCGCAGGGTCGCCGGAGACACCTGGTAACGCACGGCAATCATCGCCAGTGTCTCGCCCGGGCTGACACGATGGTCGCGCGGGCCTTGGGCGATCTTGCCGGAATCACGCAGCCAGGCAATGTAGGTGCCCGGAGGTGGATTCTGCTGGAAGAACTGGCGAACACCGGCGCTGATCGAACGCGCCAGGGCCTGCTGGTGGCTCGCACCGGACAACTTCGCCGCTTCGTTGGCGTTGGAGATAAACCCGGTTTCCACCAGGATCGACGGAATATCCGGCGATTTCAGCACCATAAACCCGGCTTGCTCCACCCGTTGTTTGTGCAACGGCGTGACCCGGCTGATGTTGCTCAAGACTTTCTGGCCAACGTTCAGGCTGGACGTCAGTGAAGCGGTCATCGACAGGTCGAGCAACACGCCCGCCAGCATCCGGTCCTTGTCGTCGAGGCTGACGCTGCCGGCGCCACCGATCAAGTCAGAACGGTTTTCGCTGTCGGCCAGCCAACGGGCGGTCTCAGAGGTCGCGCCGCGATCAGACAAGGCAAACACCGATGCGCCGAAAGCCGCCGCAGAAGGCGCAGCGTCGGCGTGGATCGAGACGAACAGGTCGGCGCCTTTCTTGCGGGCGATTTCGGTACGGCCACGCAACGGGATGAAGTAGTCACCGGTACGGGTCAGCTCGGCGCGGAAGCCTTTCATGCCGTTGACCTGACGCTGCAATTCACGGGCGATGGCCAGTACCAGGTCTTTCTCATGCTGACCACGCGAACCCGAAGCACCCGGGTCTTCGCCGCCGTGGCCGGCATCGATCACCACAATGATGTCGCGCTTGCCGGCCGGAGCGGGCGGCAGTTTTACCGGCGGATCGATTGGAGTGACCGGCACCGGGTCCACGGTCGCGACGTTGGTCGGCGTCGGCGGAATCGGGGCGGCGGCTTCGGCGCTATCAAACAGATCGACCACCAGGCGATTGCCATACTGGGCGTTTGGCGGCAGGACGAAGCTTTTCGGCGTGACGGCTTTTTTCAGGTCGATGACCACCCGCAGGTCGGTCGGCGTGCGCTGGGCCGAACGCATGGCGGTAATCGGGGTGTTGGAAGTGTTGACCTTGAGCGGCGCGCCGAGGGTCGCGCCGTTGATGTCGATGACCAGCCGATCCGGGGAGGTCAGGGTGAAAACGCTGTGCTGCACCGGCCCCGTGAGGTCGAACACCAGTCGTGTGTTATCCGGAGCTCGCCACAGGCGAACGCTGTTGACCTTCGAATCGGCCACAGCGTCGACGGTCACCGCCAAAAACAACAATCCTACGGCAGCTACCATCGCGCGAAAGCGCATACCTGACCCCATCATTTAATTGGATTCCAATGCCAAAGCGGCACACCACGACTCGCCACGCGAGCCCTGGGACAAAATTTTCAGCGAACGCCCGCTGTCTTGCGGGCTAATGGTAATGGTCAGGTCGGGCTTTGGCAAAAAGCCTGCACCCTTCTGGGGCCATTCGATCAGACACATGGCATCGTCGTCGAAGTAATCGCGGATGCCGAGGTACTCCAGCTCTTCCGGATCGACCAGTCGATACAGGTCGAAATGGAAAGCGCGGATGTCGCCGATCTCGTAGGGTTCGACCAAAGTGAACGTCGGACTTTTTACCGCCCCCACATGCCCCAGGCCACGGATGATGCCCCGGGACAGCGTGGTTTTCCCTGCGCCCAGATCACCTTCAAGAAAAATCAGACCATGCCCTTGGGTGGTTTGCGCTATGCGAGCACCGAATGCGGTCATCGCCTCTTCATCAGCCAGGTACAGGGTTACTTCAGACACGGTGCTTGCTCCTCCAACAACTGACGAATGGCCGGGATCAGATCACTGGCCGCCAGCCCACGGCCCGATTTACCTTGTTGCGCGCCGGCATTGGCGTGCAGCCAGACCGCCAGGCAAGCGGCATCGAACGCCGCCATGCCCTGGGCCAGCAACGCACCGACCAGACCGGCCAGCACATCGCCCAAACCCGCCGTGGCCATCGCTGGATGGCCCTGATGACACACCGCCAGGCGCCCATCAGGGCTGGCGATCAGGCTGCCGGCGCCTTTCAGAATCACGACGGCGGTGTATTTTTTGCTCAACGCGTGAGCGGCGGCAGGGCGATCAGCCTGGACTTGGGCGGTGCTGATCCCGAGCAAACGCGCCGCTTCGCCCGGATGCGGGGTGATCACGCAATCCTTGGGCAAGCTTACTTGCTCTTCGGCCAGCATATTCAACGCATCGGCGTCCCAGACTTGCGGTAGCGGCGCGTTGGCAGCGGCGGACAGTAGACTGCGCCCCCAACCGCCCTGACCGAGCCCCGGCCCTACCACCAACACGGAAACTTTTTCCAACAAACCCATCAACTGATTAGCCGACGAAGTGCCCAGCACCATGGCTTCCGGGATTCTCGCCAACGCCGCCGCGACGTGCTCGCTGCGCGTGGCGACAGACACCATGCCCGCGCCGCTGCGCAACGCACTTTGCGTGCTCAACAGGATCGCGCCGCCAAATCCGCGATCACCGCCGATCAGCAGCACATGGCCGAACTTGCCTTTATGGGAGGTGGGCGGCCGAGTGCCCAGACGTGGAAGATTACCGGTCGTCAGACGTCGGGCAGTGATGGCAGCGCTCTCGATCAGCTGCGGATCGGCGTGCAGATCGTTAAAGACCAACTCACCAACCACATCCGCCGCATCACCGGTGAAAAGCCCCAACTTCAGACCAATGAAGGTCACCGTGAGATCAGCCCGAACGGCTGCGCCGAGAATGCGACCGGTATCGGCACACAGCCCCGACGGGATATCCACCGCCGCGACCGGCAAACCGCTGGTGTTGATTGCGGCGATGGCGCTGGCGAAAGGCTCACGCACTTCGCCGGTCAGGCCGGTGCCGAGCAACGCATCCAGCACGACGCCGCGCAGTTCGGCGCTGGCGCTCCAGGCTTCTATAGAGACTTTTTCGGAAGTAGCTTCGGCATAAGCCAACGCGGCATCACCCTGCAAACGCGAGGGCTCACCGACCGCCAGCACTTGAACCTGCCACCCGGCCCGATGGGCGAGCAGCGCAACCAGATAACCGTCACCCGCGTTATTGCCGTGTCCGGCCAGCACGGTCAGTTCGCTGGCCGTCGGCCATTGGCGAACCAGCGCGCGCCAGGTTGCCCGGGCCGCGCGCTGCATCAATTCGAAGCCCGGCGTGCCAGCCGCGATCAGGCTCGCATCGAGCCCTCGCACTTGCGCGGCGCTGTACAGCGCGTCGGGTAAATCATCTTTAGTGTGCGGCATACGTCTTCGGGCTCCGATGTCTGGCAGAATTATACGCACCTCAGCTCCGGTTTCTCTCGCCTCATGCCCGCAATTACCACAGACCTGCCTGCCCTCGCCCAATCCATCAAGGACTGGGGCCGCGAGCTGGGCTTTCAGCAAGTCGGCATCAGCGGCCTGGACCTCGCCGAGCATGAGCAGCACCTGGAGCGCTGGCTCGCCGCCGGCTACCACGGCGAAATGGACTACATGGGCGCCCACGGCAGCAAACGCTCGCATCCGGAAGAGCTGGTGCCCGGTACGCTGCGTGTAGTTTCCCTGCGCATGGACTACCTGCCCGGCGACACGCAAATGGCGCAATTACTCGCCCAACCGGAAAAAGCCTACGTGTCCCGTTATGCCTTGGGCCGCGATTACCACAAATTGATCCGTAAACGTGTGCAGCAACTGGCGGATAAAATTCAGGCCGAGATCGGCCCCTTCGGTTTCCGCGCTTTCGTCGACAGCGCCCCGGTGCTGGAAAAAGCCATCGCCGAGAAGGCCGGTCTTGGCTGGATCGGCAAAAACACCCTGGTCTTGAATCGCAAGGCTGGCAGTTACTTCTTCCTCAGCGAACTCTTTGTTGACCTGCCGCTGCCCGAAGACCCGCCCCACAGCACCGAACACTGCGGCCGCTGCACCGCGTGCCTGGACATTTGCCCGACCAACGCCTTCGTCGGCCCTTATGTGCTCGACGCCCGGCGCTGCATTTCCTACCTGACCATCGAACTGAAAAGTGCGATCCCGGAAGACTTGCGACCGTTGATCGGCAACCGGGTGTTCGGCTGCGACGACTGCCAGATCGTCTGCCCGTGGAACCGCTTCGCCCGTCCGTCCGGGGAAAGCGATTTCAAGCCACGGCATAACCTGGACAACGCTGAACTGGCAGAACTGTTCATGTGGGACGAGGAGCGGTTTCTCAGCAGCACCGAAGGTTCGCCGTTACGCCGGGCCGGTTATGAGCGTTGGTTGCGCAATTTGGCAGTCGGGCTGGGCAATGCGCCGTCGAGTATTCCGGTGTTGGAGGCGTTGAAGGCGCGCAGGGAATACCCGTCGGAATTGGTCCGTGAACATGTCGAGTGGGCCCTGAAACAACACGGCGTGGCGTAGGAGCTGCCGAAGGCTGCGATCTTTTGATCTTGATCTTAAAAACAAGGTCAAAAGATCGCAGCCTCGTTTTACTCGACAGCTCCTACAGTCATACAGTCCTGCGGGGGCTGGGCGTGGTTCAGGCTTCGTCGTTGTAGACGAATTTTGGCATTTCCCAGTGAAAGCGGATCGCCAGCAATCGCAGCAAGAAGCCACCGAATAGCGTGATCAAAATCGCCTGCTCGCCGGGTAATTGCAGATAAATGCAGAGCATGTAGCACCATGCCGCCGCGAACGAGACGCTGGCGTAGAGCTCACGACGGAAGATCAGCGGGATGTCGTTGCAAAAGATGTCGCGCAGGATGCCGCCAAACACTCCGGTGATCACGCCGCTGACGGACGCCACCAGCATGCCGTGGCCCATTTCCAGGGCGGTCATGCAGCCGATTAGCGTGAACGCCACCAGGCCCACGGCGTCGAGCACCAGGAACAGCGAACGCAAGTGACGCATCCAGCGGGCGGCGAAGACCGTGAACATCGCCGCGACCGAGGTCAACACCAGGTATTCCGGGTGTTTGACCCACGTCAGCGGGTAATGGCCGAGCAGTACGTCGCGCACCGAGCCGCCGCCCAATGCCGTAACGCAGGCGATCAACACCACGCCAAACCAGTCCATGCCGCGACGGCCAGCGGACAGGGCACCGGTCATGGCTTCGGCGGTAATGGCGATCAGGTAGAGCATCAGCAACATGGTGGCGGTCCTGGCAGGAAGGCGCGCAGTCTAGCCATTTCGCGGCGGCACCAAAAGAGGGCAGCCGAAACGAGACCCCCGTAGGAGCTGCCGCAGGCTGCGATCTTTTGATTTTGATTTTCAAGATCAAAAGATCGCAGCCTGCGGCAGCTCCTACGGGGGTCGTGTTCTAACGTCAGAACTTGATGAAATGCTTGCGGTAGTGCTGCAGCTCGGCGATCGATTCGCGGATGTCGTCCAGGGCCAGGTGCGTGCTGCCCTTTTTGAAGCTGTCGCGCACGTCCGGCGCCCAGCGTGCGGCCAACTCTTTGAGGGTCGACACGTCGAGGTTGCGGTAGTGGAAGTAGCTTTCCAGGGCTTTCATGTGCGTATAAAGGAAGCGACGGTCCTGGCAGATGCTGTTGCCACAGATCGGCGACTTGCCCTTCGGCACCCATTTTTCCAGGAAGGCGATGGTCTCGGCTTCGGCTTCGGCCATGCTGATGCGGCTGTCGCGAACCCGTTGAGTCAGGCCCGAACCGCCGTGTTGACGGGTGTTCCACTCGTCCATGCCCGCGAGGATCGCGTCGCTGTGATGAATGGCGATCACCGGGCCTTCAGCCAAAGTGTTCAGGTCACTGTCGGTGACAATGGTCGCCATCTCGATGATGACGTCGGTATCAGGGTTCAGACCGGTCATTTCCAGGTCGATCCAGATCAGATTCTGCGGGTTTTGCATGTGTCGGCTCCTAGGCAATGCTGCGCAGTTTAGCCTAGGCAAGTCGCGGGGCGTGCTAAACTCGCGGCCGTTTTACCTAATCGCTGCATTCTTGATACGGAACACCCATGGCCAAACGCCAACTCAATCGTCGTCAAAACTGGCGCATCGAAAAGATTCAGGGCGAACGCGCTGCCCGCGCCGCCAAACGCGAGTCCTCGGCTGTCGAGGCACTTGAGGGCGGCGACCTGGGTCCGGAACAGACGGGCCTTGTGATCGCGCACTTCGGTGTGCAGGTCGAAGTCGAAGCCCTCGATGGCGATTTGGCCGGCCAGGTGTTCCGCTGCCACTTGCGCGCCAACCTGCCCGCGCTGGTGACCGGCGATCAGGTGGTCTGGCGTGCCGGCAACCAGGGCATCGGTGTGATCGTGGCGCAACTGCCGCGCAAAACTGAACTCTGCCGCCCGGACAGCCGTGGCCAGCTCAAACCCGTAGCGGCCAACGTCGACATGATCGTCATCGTCTTCGCCCCGCTGCCCGAGCCCCACGCCAACCTGATCGACCGTTATCTGGTCGCTGCTGAGCACGCCGGGATTCGTCCGCTGTTGCTGCTCAACAAATTCGACCTGATCGACGAACAGAACGCCCCGGCCCTGAATGCCTTGCTCGCGGTCTACCGCACGCTCGGCTACCCGGTGCTGGAAGTGTCGGCCCACCACGGCAACGGCATGGAGCAATTGCAGGAGCAACTGGACGGGCGCATCAGCGTGTTCGTTGGTCAGTCCGGCGTCGGTAAATCGTCGCTGGTCAACAGCCTGCTGCCGGAAGTCGAAACCCGCGTCGGCCCGTTGTCCGAACTGTCCGGCCAGGGCACGCACACCACGACCACCGCGCGACTGTTCCACTTCCCGGGCGGCGGCGAACTGATCGACTCCCCGGGCATCCGCGAATTCGGCCTGGGCCACGTCAGCCGTGCCGACGTTGAAGCGGGTTTCATCGAGTTCAATGATTTGATCGGTACTTGCCGCTTCCGCGACTGCAAACATGATCGTGAACCGGGATGTGCACTGCTCAAGGCGTTGGAAGACGGGCGTGTGCAGCAGCAGCGGATGAATAGCTATCGGTCGATCATCGCCAGCCTGCCGGAAACCAGTTACTAGACCGCCACAAAACCTGTGGGAGCGAGCTTGCTCGCGAAGGGGCCATCAGCTTCAACATCACCGTTGACTGACCTACCGCTTTCGCGAGCAAGCCCGCTCCCACAGGGGTTTAAGTGCCACACCAAAAAGCCGCGATCATCTCGCGGCTTTCTGGTTTTCATAGCACTGCTTTTTCCAGCTTCCAACCCAACGCATCCAAGGCGTCACAGCCATCCTGAATCAACATATGCGCAGCATTGGCGAAATGCTCCAGGTCGTGACCTTCGGCGTCTTTGATGCACAGGCAGGTGACGCTGTTGAGCAGATTGCGGGCGGCTTTGATTCGGTGGGTGGCGGTTTCGAGGAGGTCGGAAACTTTAGCTTCGGTGTCGATGTACAGCGTCGGGCCGACGCTGAAATTGCCTTGGAGCGGGTGGTACTTAGCCATGGGGTCAAAACTCCGTTGATTGTCGAAAGGTTCATCTGAATTTCGACCGGCTAAAGTCGATCACCAACTTGTCGGCGATGGCGAAACTATAGGCAGAAGCCTGCACGACTGAGAACCCCGGAACGCAATTTCAGACCGTTCCTACAACTCCCAATCTCACCAGCAAACCGCTTCCAACAGGAAAACACACACCCCAAACATCAGGTCGGCTATCAGGCCGCCTTCGCGAGCAGGCTCGCTCCCACCTCGATCGATGTACATCTGCAAAAGATGGGTCGGCTACCAAGCCGTCTTCGCGGGCAAGCCTCGCTCCTACAGGGGTCGTGCCCACGCTGAAAATGGATCAGGAGAACGCGCGCCCCGCAGTCAGGTCGGCTCTCAGGCCGCCTCGGGGTGTGGTTGCGGTACACGCCCCCTCGAGAGGCCGAGTGGAGGTTCTGCGTAGTGGGCAACCCGGCATGGAGGCCGGGTTAGCCGCCCCCGGCCATGGATGGCCGATGGCGGCGGGCCCACGGAGCAGGACCGGAGCGAGGGCATGCCGAGCCTGGGCGAGGCACCGAACGAAAGGGGCAAGAGCGCTTTGGTTACTTTGGGGCTTTTCCAAAGTGACTCGCTGTAAGAGCGAAACCCTAGGCGGCCGTTACCGCAGGAATGGATATGTACACCACCCTCACAATCCTCGTCGCCTGACAAAAAGCATTCGCGAGCAAGCTCGCTCCCACAATTTGATCGGTGCACATCTGCAAGAGACAGGTCGGCTACCAGGCCGCCTTCGCGAGCAAGCCCGCTCCCACAGGGACTGTGCCCACGCTGAAAATGGATCAGGAGAACGCGCGCCCCGCAGTCAGGTCGGCTCTCAGGCCGCCTCGCGGTGCGGTTGCGGTGCACGCCCCCTCGAGAGGCCGAGTGGAGGTTCTGCGTAGTGGGCAACCCGGCAAGGATGCCGGGTTAGCCGCCCCCGGCCATGAATGGCCGATGGCGGCGGGCCCACGGAGCAGGACCGGAGCGAGGGCATGCCGAGCCTGGGCGAGGCACCGAACGACAGGGGCAAGAGCGCTTTGGTTACTTTGGGGCTTTTCCAAAGTGACTCGCTGTAAGAGCGAAACCCTAGGCGGCCGTTACCGCAGGAATGGATATGTACACCAGCCTTAAAATCTCCGCCGCCTGACACAAAGCCATCGCGAGCAAGCTCGCACAAAGTGTTCGATGTACATCTGCAAAAGATGGGTCGGCTACCAAGCCGTCTTCGCGGGCAAGCCTCGCTCCTACAGGGATCGTGCCCACGCTGAAAATGAAAACCCCACAAAAAAGCCGACATCGCTGTCGGCTTGATTGTTGTGCCTTACTTCTTCGGCGGTTCTGCCGGTTTGGCCGGATCACCCGGCTTCGGCGCCGCATCCTCGAACAGATTCAACCGCTCGCGAAGCTCATGGGCCGGCACCGGTTGTTTGTCCGCCGGCAAGGCATTCGGGTCGGCCGGTGCTGGCGGTGCCTCACCCGGAGCGCCCTGCCCCGGTGTCGGCGTCGGTTCTGCACCTTGCGAACCTTCGATGGCGGCCTGGGCCTTCTTGGTCAGCACGACGATGTCGATACGACGGTTGACCGGGTTAAACGGATGCTCCCGATCGAACAACGCCGACGAGGCATAACCGACCACCCGCGCCACCTGCGAGTCCGGATAACTACCGGCCACCAAGGCGCGGCGAGCCGCGTTGGCACGGTTGGCCGACAATTCCCAGTTACCGAAATCACCGGTGCCGGTGTACGGCTTGGCGTCGGTGTGGCCGCTGATGCTGATCTTGTTCGGCACCGCTTTAATGGTGTCGGCCATGGCCAGCAGGATGTCTTCGAAGTACGGCTTCAGACGCGCCGAGCCCGAGTCGAACATCGGCCGGTTGTCTGCGTCCATGATCTGGATGCGCAAGCCGTTCGGCGTGATCTCGAACAGGATCTGGTCCTTGAACTTCTGCAGTTGCGGATTTTCTTCGACCTTGTTTTGCAGTTCTTGCAGCAGCAGTTCCAGGCGTTCTTTCTCGACCTGCTCGGCCATGCCTTCGACCTGATCGGTGTCGACGGTCACTTTGTCCGGCTGCGGCTGGGATTTCACCTCGGGGTTGAGGGTGTTCTCCGGCGCCAGGGTCGGCGTGCCGCCCAGGTCGATGATGTACGGCGTGCCGCTTTCGGAGAAGCCGACCGGGTCTTTGAAGTAACCGGCGATGGCGATCTTCTGTTCCGGCGTGGCGGTGGACAGCAGCCACAACACCAGGAAGAACGCCATCATCGCCGTCGCGAAGTCAGCGAAGGCGATTTTCCAGGCGCCCCCGTGATGCCCGCCGGCGATGCGCTTGACGCGCTTGATGATTATCGGCTGGTTATTTTCCATGACTTAACGACCGCGAACCGCTTGTTCCAGCTCAGCGAAGCTAGGACGGTGCGCCGGATACAGAACCTTGCGCCCGAACTCCACCGCCAGCGATGGCGGCATGCCGGACGCCGAGGCGACCAGCGAGGCTTTGATGGCTTCGTAGACGTTCAGTTCTTCCTTGGCATCGTGGGCCAGGGAGTGGGCCAGCGGACCGAAGAAACCGTACGCCGCGAGAATACCGAAGAAGGTCCCGACCAGTGCCGCACCCACGTGCATACCAATGGCCTTCTGATCGCCTTCGCCCAGGGAGGCCATGGTCACCACGATCCCCAATACCGCCGCCACGATACCGAAGCCGGGCATGGCGTCGGCGATACCGTTCACCGCGTGGGAGGGGTGTTCCAGGTCTTCCTTGAGGCTGTAGAGCTCCATGTCGAACAGGCCCTCCAGCTCATGGGGCGCCATGTTGCCGGAGGACATGATGCGCAAGTAGTCGCAGATGAACGCGGTCATGCGTTCGTCTTTGATCACCGACGGGTACTTGGCGAAGATCGGGCTGGCCGAGGCATCTTCGATGTCGCCTTCAATGGCCATCATGCCTTCGCGGCGGCTCTTGTTGAGGATCTCGTAGATCAGGCCCAGCACTTCGAGGTAGAAGGTGTGGCTAAAGCGCGAACTGAACATGCCCAAGGATTTCTTGAGCACGTGCATGGTCATGTAACCGGGGTTGGCCTGCAGGAATGCGCCAAGGGCCGCACCACCGATGATCATCACCTCGAAGGGCTGGATCAGGGCGGCAATCTTGCCGTGGGAGAGCACGTATCCGCCGAGCACGCTCGCGAATACGACGATGATGCCGATAATTTTAGCCATAGGTAGGAGAGTACTTACTGAGTCGGGTTCAAGGTCATATTCGGAAGTTAAAAAATCTCTTCTTCTACTTATCGGCAAAACTGCGCCAGACTATAGCCAGTTCAGGCGAAAAGCCAATTTAGCCCGCGCCGGGCGTGTTTACAGCCAATGATGATCCTGTCCAGCCATGGCTTACGAAACGAACGTTCCAACCCAAAAACCGACCACTCTTGAAGGCTGGGTCAAGCTTCTCGATGGCGTGCGCCTGCCGGTTCCGCAAGAGAGTCACGACCGTGTCTGCTCTGCCATTCGCAATAACCGCAGCTCGTTGCGCGACATCGCCGACCTGATTCAGGACAGCCCGGCCCTGGCCTTGAGCGTGATTCGCGAGGCCAACCGCCACACCCATGGCAGCATGACCGAGCCTGCGGAAAATCTCGAAGTGGCGCTCAATCGCCTCGGTTTGAAGCGCGCCGAAGAATTGCTCGCCCGCCTGCCCGCGCACCCCCAGTCCGAGATCCCGCTGGCCCTGCGTCAGTTGCAAATGATCAGCCAGCACGCAACACAACAGGCCAACGGTTTTTTCGCCAGTCGACTGGCGCGGCTGTGGCAGGACATCCATTGGGGCAGCCTGCTGTTTCTCTCGCCGCTGTGGCCGATGGCGCTGACCCATCCGCAATTGCTCGAAGAATGGGAGCTGCGAGTCATTCATAAAGGCGAGTCGGCGCGCAAGGTCGAAAAGCAGTTGTTCGGCGTGCGCCTGCTGAACATCTGCCTGGCCTTGGTAGACATCTGGCGCCTGCCGAACTGGGTGCAACAGGGTTATCGGCTGCTGCTCAACGAGCAACGGGAGCTGGTGAAAGTCCTGCGCATTGCCCGGGACAGCGATCACCCGCTGCGCCAGCAAAATCGTCTCGACGACGACCCGACCCTGCGTCGCTGGCTCAATCAGCCGGCCAATACCGTGCTGCTGGCCAACGGCCTGGCGCTGTCGGCGCAACAGGCCTGGGACAGTCCGCACAGTCAACGCTGGCAGTACCTGACCAGCCTGTACCTGCAAATGCCGATGGACGAGGTGCAACAACAATTGCACCAACAGGCCGCCAACAGCGCCCGCCATCACGCCATGCCGGACCTCTGGCACCCGGCCGTTTCGCTGCTCTGGCCGTGGGGCACTCACCACATTCACGCCGGTTTGCTGCCGGCCCCGGCGCCCACCGCCGAAGACCTGACGAAATGGCGCAAGCAATGTGCCGAGTTGCTGGTGGAGCCGAGCCGCTTCACCAACGCCATGCACCTGACCACGTCGGCCCGGGATGCGCTGGTCGACTGCGGCATGCGCCGGGTGATGATCCTGATGGCCGACCGCACCCACGCCAATCTGCGGGTGCATCAAACCGCCGGGCTGGCCAAAGAAGCGGCGGGCCTGAACTTCCTGGTCAGCCAGAGCAGCGTGTTGCAACGCCTGCTCTCGCAACAGGCCCAGGTGCGCATAACGCCGGCCAATAACGCCCAGTTCTCGGCCCTGCTGCCCGCTGGCCTGCGCTCGCAGTTCGGCGGCGAACATTTGCTGCTGCGCTCGCTGGTCAATAATGGCCGGGTGATCATGATTGTCGTGGCGGATCAGGGTGGCGGGCCGTTTTCGGAAATCACCGTGCAGGCCTTCGGCAAAACCGCGCAGTGCATCGAAAAAGCCCTGAGTACCTTTAGCAGCCGCGGCCAATGATGCTGCGCTACAATCCCTCCCTTTGTGCCCTGGAGACCTCACATGTCTGACTTCTCTGGCTTGCCGCTGGTCATCGAGCCGAGCGACTTGCTCCCGCGTCTCGACGCCCGCGATCTGATCCTCGTGGACCTGACCAGCAGCGCCCGTTACACCGAAGGGCATCTGCCCGGCGCACGCTTCGTCGATCCGAAACGCACGCAACTCGGCCAGGCGCCGGCGCCGGGCCTGATGCCGCCGCAAGCGGCACTTGAAGCGTTGTTCGGCGAACTGGGCCACAACCCCGACGCGGTCTATGTCGTTTATGACGACGAAGGTGGTGGTTGGGCCGGGCGCTTCATCTGGCTGCTGGATGTCATCGGCCACAAGAACTACCACTACCTCGACGGCGGCCTGCCGGCCTGGCTGGCAGAGGGCTTGCCGATGTCGATTCAGGTCCCGGCCCCGGTCGGCGGCCCGGTTTCGTTGAAGCTGCACGACGAACCCACCGCCACCCGCGAGTACCTGCAAAGCCGTCTCGGCGCTGCGGACCTGGCGATCTGGGACGCCCGTGGGCCGCTGGAGTATTCCGGCGAAAAAGTGCTGGCGGCCAAGGCCGGGCACATCCCCGGCGCGGTCAATTTCGAATGGACCGCCGGCATGGATCAGGCGCGCAACCTGCGCATCCGCCGCGACATGCCGCAGATCCTCGAACAGCTCGGCATCACCAAAGACAAAGAAATCATCACCCACTGCCAGACCCACCACCGTTCTGGCTTCACCTATCTGGTGGCCAAATCCCTCGGTTATCCGCGGGTCAAAGGCTACGCCGGCTCCTGGGGCGAATGGGGCAACCACCCCGACACCCCCGTAGAGATTTAAGGTTTTTAAGGACCGTTAATGAATAAGCGTTTGTTTATCCTCAGCCAATACCTGCTGCCCCATCACTTGCTCTCGCGACTGGCCGGCTGCATTGCCGAATGCCGCGTGCGCTGGTTCAAAAACGCCTTCACGGCATGGTTTGCCAAGCGTTATCAAGTGGACATGTCCCAGGCGCTGGTTGAAGACCTGACCGCCTACGAGCACTTCAACGCGTTCTTCACCCGCGCCTTGAAAGACGGCGCGCGGCCGCTGGACGAAACCCCGGGCGCGATCCTCAGCCCGGCCGACGGTGCGGTCAGCCAACTCGGCCCGATCGAACACGGTCGCGTGTTCCAGGCCAAGGGCCACAGCTTCAGCGTGCTGGAATTGCTCGGCGGTGACGCGGCGAATGCCGCGCCGTTCATGGGCGGCGACTTCGCCACCATTTACCTGTCGCCGAAGGACTACCACCGCGTGCACATGCCGCTGGCCGGCACCCTGCGCGAAATGGTCTACATTCCGGGCCGGATCTTCTCGGTCAACCAGACCACCGCCGAAAACGTCCCGGAACTGTTCGCCCGCAACGAGCGTGTGGCGTGCATTTTCGACACCGAACGCGGGCCAATGGCCGTGGTGCTGGTGGGCGCGATGATTGTGGCGTCGATTGAAACCGTGTGGGCCGGGCTGGTTACGCCGCCGAAACGCGAGCTCAAAACCTTCCGCTACGACGAAGCCGCCCGTGCGCCGATCCACCTGGAAAAAGGTGCGGAGCTGGGTCGTTTCAAATTGGGTTCGACAGCGGTCGTGCTGTTCGGGCCGGATCAGGTCAAGTGGGCCGAAGAACTGGCGGCCGGTACGCCGGTGCAGATGGGCCAGGGCATGGGCCTGCCGAAAACCTGACCACTGATCCGCCCTTTCGAACGTCTTCGAAGGGGCGGAGACCACTCGGTGGTGCCGTTACTCTATCTGTCCACGGAAGCCGATCGGCCCTTCGTTGGCGTAGGTATTGGTGCCACTGAGGTTTTTCCCTCCATCACTGGAGGTCACGCTCAACGCCACAACGTTCTGATTATCCCGGCCTCCGATGACCCATTTTCCACCCGGATGCCACGGGGCATCGTTGCCGCCCCACTGATTTTCAACGTTGTACTGGTTCTGGCCCGTGCGCTGAGCCTTGAAGCCAATGGGACCTTCACCCGCATACGTCATGGTGCCGGTGAAACTCTTGCCGCCATCGCCCGACTTGATCTCGATCGCGACCACGTTCTGGTTGTCCCGTGCGCCTAACACCCAGTCTCCGCCCGGATGCCAGGGTGCCGAACTACCGCCCCATTGATTTGCCACTACGTATTTAGACATGAACCTCATCTCCTTGAAGTTACGAAGAGACTTGCTCTGCGTAGGCAGCAGGCCATGCGACCGTGCGTATCCAGTCGCACGAGTGTCAGATTAGTCGGCGCCCAATGCGCCACCCAATTCACAGACAAACGGTCGCCCCCGTAGGAGCTGCCGAAGGCTGCGATCTTTTGATCTTGAAATCAAAGTCAAAAGATCGCAGCCTTCGGCAGCTCCTACGGGGCGAACGTACCTGCGCGTGGCATAGGTGCTACAGTCAGGTCATTCACTGCCCATTTCCCGGTCGGAGTTTTTTCACGGCATGAATGAGACCAATCCTGCGCTATTGCTGCGTGCACCGATCCCGACACAGTTGCGCCTGTCGTTCTGCGAAACCACCCCGCGTGACCTCAAGCGCTGGATCGCCAACCTGCCCAAAGCCAACATTGGCGAAACCGCTCGCCAGTTGTATCAAGGCTTGAGCGAACTCAATCAATTGCTGACACCCAGCGACAATCGCCTGCAATTGCTCGAATTGCTGCGACCCGAGGTGTATTACGTCTGCAAACACCTGGAGCGGCATTTCCTGCACCAGGCGATTGTCCTCGACGAGCGCTCGCGCAAGATCGCCAACCTCTGCCAGGCACTGCAAAGCCATTTGGCGATTGGCTACAAGCAGATCGTGATGCGCATCGCCCCGCGTTTCAGCAAGGACCGCGCGCCGCTGCTGACCCAGGCACTGCAACGGGCAATCCATTGCCTGAACGGCCCGCTGGTTCGCGCCACTCAACTCTATTGCCCGGTGCCGGAAGGCGTTTGGCTGGAGCTGCATCAGTTGTACCGGATTGGCTGCGAGTATCGATTGCAGCACCTGAGCGTGCGCGATGAACTGGCCAGCCAGACCCAGGACCTGAGCATCGAAAACACCTACGTGGCCGCCCTGCTGATGGGCGCTTCACGTTGCAATCAACTGCGCCAGAACCAGATCGCCCGGCTCGCCGAAGTGCTGGAACCCTGGAGCAAATGGATCAAGCTGCAACCCGGCAAATCCGGCAATGAACTGTTCGCCATTGCGCCAGACCTCGACACCGGGCCGCGTTATCGCGCCAAGTTCCGCGCCGAACAGCAAGCAAGTTTGCTCGGGATTGACCCGCAGCCACTGGTGGCGGCCATCGAAGCTCATCTGCTGAACCTGGGTGACGGCACCTCCACGTTGCCCGTACCGACCGGCCTCAACCTCGATACGTTGCAGCACCTGCACGCCGCGTGGGGTCAGGCCGCCGAGCGCAGTTTCCAGCGCACCGCCAGCAATGGCACGTTGACGCTGTGCGTGGGCATGAGCGCGCTGCACTTTTATCTGGGCGGGCAACGCTCGTTCAGCGACATCCTGAAGAACCCCGCCGGGCGGCTCGCGCAGTTTGCGGCGACGGCCCCGACGGGAGGCAAAGACAACTGGAGCCAGGCGTTCGACGCCGCGCCCAACAGCAATGCCGACACATTGCTGCCTTACGAAGAAATCGAATACCCGACGCTACAGAACGACGACAGCCACGAGGCCGGCGACCGCAATCAGCATTTCCCGACCTATGCCCTGCCGGTGATCAATCACAGCCCTGGCGGTTATTGCCTGGCGTGGCCGGGTGCGGTGCCGGCCGAATTACAGGCGGGTGAAATGGTCGGTGTCGAAGACTTTGCCGGTCAGGGCTGGAGCATCGCGGTGGTGCGCTGGATTCGTCAGGTGCGCGGTGGCGGTACGCAAATGGGGATTGAGCAAGTCGCACCGTACGCCGAGCCTTGCGGTCTGCAATTGGTCCGAACTCGCGACGATCACAGTCAGTATTTGCGTGGCTTGCTGCTGCCGGCCATCAGCGCGATTGACCTGCCGGCCACCCTGCTCGCCCCGCGCCTGCCGTTTCAGGAAGGCAACAAAGTGCTGATCAACACCAACGGTCAGGAACGTCGCGCCGGGCTGGATCGGCGGGTGTCGAGTACCAACAGTTTTAACCAGTTTGCGTATCGGTCGCTGGAGGCGAGCAAGAATGAAATCGCCACGGGGAACGGCGTTGTCAGTGAAGAAGAGGATTTTGATTCATTGTGGAAATCGCTTTAGCAAAGCCTTAAAGCAAAAGATCGCAGCCTTCGGCAGCTCCTACGGGTTACGAAAAACCCTGTAGGAGCTGCCGAAGGCTGCGATCTTTTGATCTTCGCTCTTTAATCAGAGCTGCCCGTCACGATCCCGAAAGCCCAGCAAATACAGCACACCATCCAGCCCAAGGGTGGAGATGGCCTGTTTCGCCGACTGCTTAACCAATGGTTTGGCGCGGAACGCCACGCCCAGCCCGGCAATCGCCAGCATCGGCAAGTCGTTGGCGCCGTCGCCGACCGCAATGGTCTGCTCCAGACGCAAACCTTCCTTGTGGGCCAGTTCTCTCAGCAAATCCGCTTTGCGCTGGGCATCGACAATCGGCTCGACCGCCACGCCCGTGACCTTGCCGTCCACCACTTCCAGTTCGTTGGCGAACACGTAGTCGATGCCGAGTTTGGCCTGCAATTGCTTGGCGAAGTAGGAGAAACCGCCAGACAGGATTGCCGTCTTGTAGCCCAGGCGCTTGAGCTCGGCGAACAGGGTTTCGGCACCTTCGGTCAGGCGCAGCGAGGCGCCGATCGAATCCAGCACACTGACGTCCAGGCCTTTGAGCAAGGCCAGACGTTCCTTGAAGCTGGCGCGGAAATCCAGTTCACCGGCCATCGCCCGCTCAGTGATTTCAGAGACTTGGTCACCCACGCCGGCCGCTTTGGCCAGTTCGTCGATGACTTCGGCTTCGATCAGCGTCGAGTCCATGTCGAACACCGCCAGACGACGGTTGCGACGGAACAGCGAATCTTCCTGGAAGGCGATATCGACGTTCAATTCCTGTGCAACGCTGAGGAATTCGGCGCGCAGGGCCTGGGGATCGGCCGCTTCACCGCGCACGGAGAACTCGATGCAGCCCTTGCCCTTGTCCGCCGGGGTATCCAGCGGCATGCGCCCGGACAAACGATCGATATGGTCGATGTTCAAACCGTATTTGGCGGTGATCGAGCTCACGGCCTGCAATTGGCCCGCAGTCACTTTGCGGGTCAGCAGGGTCACGATGTGGCGTTTTTTGCCCTGGTTGCCGACCCACTGCTGGTAATCCTCTTCGGACACCGGCGTGAAACGCACTTGCTGATCGAGCTCGTAGCCTTTGAATAGGATGTCCTTGAGCACCGACTTGCCCTGCTCGGTGTCAGGGATTTCAACCAGGATGCCGAACGACAGGGTGTCGTGGATCACCGCCTGACCAATGTCGAGAATGTTCACACCACCCTGGGCCAGAACGCCGGTAATGGCCGCAGTCAGACCCGGACGGTCGACTCCCGTGATGTTTATCAGGACGATTTCGCGCAAGGCGCACCCCCGCAGGTGGAAAAAAACCGCATTCTACCCACTTTCAGTGACCATCGGGCACCGTCAGCGCTTTGCCGGTCTAGGGCCTGTCGCTATACTGCGCGTCAACTTCACGGACAAAAGAGCCGAGCTCAGTGAACCGGCCCACGCCAGTAAAAACCGATAACTTCTTCCTGCTGATCTTCCGTGCACTGCGCCACCGCCGTGTACCGATTGCATTGCGCATTGCCAGCCATAACGTGATCCTGGTCGCTCTGGCCCTGGTGATCTATGCCTGTGTGATGGGTTTGCAGTTCAAGCAGGCCATGCACGAGCAGGCGGATGCGCTGGGCGAAAGCCTGACCACGCAGACCGCTACCTCGGCCACGGAGCTGTTGGTGTCCAACGACATCCTCAGCCTCAACGTGCTGCTCAACAACCTGACCAAAAACAAGCTGGTGGCCCATGCCGCCATCTACAGCGTGGATAACCGCATCCTCGCCGAGTCCGGTCAGCGTCCCAAGCACAGCCTGTTGGGCGAAGCCGAGGGCATGTATGAGAGCAAGATCACCTTCCAGGACGTGACCGCCGGGCAACTGCGCATCAGCCTGGACATGGATCAGTTCCAGCAGCCGATGACCATCAGCCTGCAAAGCATGGGCATCCTGAGTGCGATTCTGCTGGCCCTGTCCCTGGCCTTGAGCCTGCGCCTGGGTCGGCACATCTCCACGCCGCTGCTGCAATTGCGGGTCTGGCTGCGCAATATCGACGAATACACCCCGGCCACCGAGCGCCAGGATGAGATCGGCGACCTGGCCCGTCAGCTGCACGCCAACTTCGCTCCGGAGCGTGTTGAACCTGAGCCTGAGCCAGAACCTGAATTCGACGATGTCGATTACGACGAGGAGGCTGATCCGGCCTTCGAAGTGCGCAATCTGCGGGACCCGAGTTTCGACGAAACCAAGCCTGTGGCCGGCCTCAAGCCTGCGCCAAAGCGCAGTGTCAGCACCGTCGAAGATGATGACGACGATGACGCGTTTGCCGACCTGCGCGATGAGTCGGCAGACCAGGCGCCGATGCCGGCAGCAAAACCGCTGATCTCGAATGTGCCACAGCACAGCGCGGTCCTGGCCGTGCAACTGGGGGCTCAGGATCAACTGCGTCGCCTGCCCCGGACGCGCCTGGAAGAACTGCTCAAGCGCTACCGTGATTGCCTCGATCAGGCCGCCTCGCTGTATCAGAGCGAACTGCACACACTGAACGATGGCAGCACGCTGATGCTGTTCCACACCGAAGACAGCGGCGACGATTACCTGACCAACGCGATTTGCTGCGGTGAGTTGCTACGTGCCCTGGGCCATCAGTTGCAGATCGAGGTCGCCGACAGCGGCATCACCCTGCAATTGCAGTTGGGCCTGACCTTGGGCGACGGGTTGTTCGGCCTGAGCCAGATCGACCTGCTGCTGACCGAGTCGGCCCAGGACGCCCTGGCCCTGTCGCAACACAGCCGCAACCTGCTGCTGGTGGAGCGCAAGATCGGCGACGACGCACTGATCCGTCAGCGTGCGCGGATTCGACCGATTGCCAGCCCTGAAGGCGCTTGCTGTGTAGAGCGGTTGATGGAGCCTTATCCGTCGATGCTGGAACGGCAACTGGCGCGGATGCACGAACGCCGGGCGTAAGCCTTAAGACAGCAACATCAGAGCCCGCAGATGATCACTCGTCTGCGGGCTTTTTATTGCCTGTCCCGGCCTCTTCGCGGGCAAGCCTCGCTCCTACAGGGTAGGTGGCGGGCAAACAGATAACCCGTAGGAGCGAGGCTTGCCCGCGAAGAGGCCAGGACAGGCACTGGAGATTCCCAACCTGCAGAAACAACAAAGCCCGCATCGCTGCAGGCTTTGTGGTGAATCCATCCAGGCTTTAGAACCTGAACACTTCCATATCGGTGCGAATCGGCGAAGCCATCGGGATCTTCGGCTGCTTGTCCTGCTCGGCTGCCGGCGCTACGGGCTTGGGCTCCTTTTTACGCGGGGCTTCAGCAATCGGTGGCTGGTTGGCCAGTGGCTTCAGCGCGACGGACAACTGCTCCGCCAGACGCTGCAACAGCACACCCTGGGCCTGGACCTGAGCCGCTGTCCCACCTGCGTGTTGCTCCTGCAGGTGAATGATGCGGTTATCGCGAACCTGGCCACGACGGTCGATCAAACGCCATTGCGCATCAAGGATCGCCGGTTGCGACTCACCCGAGTCCAGGCGAGTAATCGTCAGCAATACCTGGACATCCGGGGCAAAGCCCAATGTCGCAGGCGCCAGCACCACGCGTTGGCTGTCCAGATGACCGGCGACCTGACGCAACAACAACTGATCGATGTCCGAAGACAAGCTACCGGCCCAACGACCATCGGCCGACGCCTGAAGGCTGCCATCCGGTTGACGTTGCAGCAGGGTTTCACGTTGCAGGTAGTCGGCAATCGTTACCGGGCCCAACAAAACAGCCATGCCAGCGCTTTGCGCTGGTTGAGCCGGACTTCCGCTGTCCAGCTGATACAGCGACACCGGTTGGTGAACGCTGCAACCCGCCAGGCCAAGAACGCCAGCGAGCATCAAAATAAAAGGAAGGCGCAGAGCAGTCATCGTCCCATCCAGGTGGCCGCCACAAGGCTAACCACAGTGAAAATACTCAATAAATATGAAGAACGCTCGGCCACGCCGGCGCTTGAAAGGCCATATCATCCGTGAATATGCGTTCCGACTCCAGCGCGAAAGCGCCGATCTACGCGTTAAATCGTAGATCAGCGCCTCTAGCACGCCTAATTGAGGTTTTCGACGAGCAGCGCATCGACCCGCTGGAAGCCACGTGGCAGTTTGTTACCACGACGCCCGCGCTCACCTTTGTAGTGTTCGAGGTCGTCCGCTTTCAGCGACAAGGTACGCTTTCCGGCCTGTAGCACCAACGTGGCGCCATCCGGCAGTACGGCGATGTCCGTGACATATTCTTCGCGACTGGCCACACGCTCACTGGAAATCCCGATGATCTTGTTGCCTTTGCCCTTACCTAATTGTGGCAGGTCGCTGATTTTGAAGATCAGCAGGCGACCTTCGGTCGTGACCGAGGCCAGCCAGTTGTTTTCGCGATCGACCACCGGGCGCGGCAGGATGACTTTCGAGTTGTTCGGCAAGCTCAGCAACGCCTTGCCGGCCTTGTTCTTGGCCTGGAAGTCTTCACCCTTGACCACGAATCCGTAACCGGCGTCGGAGGCGATCACGTACAGCGAATCGTCTTCCGGCATCAGCACGCATTCGAAAGTCGCTCCCGGCGGCGGTGTCAGACGACCGGTCAACGGTTCGCCCTGGCCACGGGCCGATGGCAAGGTGTGCGCCGGCACGGAGTAACTGCGACCGGTGGAGTCGATAAACACCGCAAACTGGTTGGAGCGACCCGGCGCCAAGGCCTTGAACCCGTCACCCGCCTTATAGGACAACCCGGTGGCGTCGATTTCGTGGCCCTTGGCGGAGCGAACCCAGCCTTTTTCCGACAGCACCACCGTCACTTTCTCGTTCGGCAACAGGTCGTGTTCGGTCAGGGCTTTGGCTTCGGTGCGCTCGACAATCGGCGAGCGGCGGTCGTCGCCATAGGTTTCGGCGTCCTTGATCAGCTCGGTGCGCACCAGTTTTTTCAGCTTGGCTTCGCTGCCCAGCAGGGCTTGCAGCTTGGCTTGTTCCTTGAGCAATTCATCCTGCTCGGCACGCAGCTTCATTTCTTCCAGTCGCGCCAACTGACGCAAACGGGTGTCGAGAATGTAGTCGGCCTGGATTTCGCTCAGGGCGAAACGCGCGATCAGGGCGGCTTTGGGGTGCTCCTCGGTGCGGATGATGTGGATCACTTCATCCAGGTTGAGGTAGGCAATCAGCAAACCGTCCAACAGGTGCAAGCGGCGCTCGACCTTGTCGAGGCGGAATTGCAGGCGACGACGCACGGTCTGCACCCGGAATTCCAGCCACTCGACCAGCAACGCCCGCAGGTTTTTCAGTTGCGGCTTACCATCGAGGCCGATGATGTTGATGTTGACCCGGTAGCTCGACTCCAGCTCGGTGCTGGCGAACAGGTGCTGCATCAGCGCATCGTGGTCGAAGTTCTTGCGCGCGCCGGGGATGATCACGATCCGGCACGGGTTTTCGTGATCGGATTCGTCGCGCAGGTCAGCGATTTGCGGGGCCTTGGACGGTTTGGCCTGCATCATCGCGGCGATCTGTTCCAGCACCTTGGCACCGGACACCTGATGCGGCAGCGCGGTGACAATGATGTCGCCGTCTTCGATGTGGTACACGGCGCGCATGCGCACCGAGCCCTTGCCGGTTTCGTACATTTTCAGCAGGTCGGCGCGGGGCGTGATGATTTCCGCTTCGGTCGGATAATCCGGGCCCTGGATGTGTTCACAGAGCTGTTCGACCGTCGCTTTGGGCTCATCGAGCAAACGCACGCACGCCGTCGCGACTTCCCGCAGGTTGTGCGGCGGCACGTCGGTGGCCATGCCCACGGCGATGCCGGTGGTGCCGTTGAGCAGGATGTTCGGCAAACGCGCCGGCAACACCAGCGGTTCGTCGAGGGTGCCGTCGAAGTTCGGGCCCCAGTCCGCCGTGCCCTGGCCCAGTTCGCTGAGCAGCACTTCGGAATAACGCGACAGCCGTGCTTCGGTGTAACGCATGGCGGCGAAGGACTTGGGATCATCCGGCGCACCCCAGTTGCCCTGACCGTCCACCAGCGTGTAGCGGTAGCTGAACGGCTGGGCCATCAGGACCATGGCTTCGTAGCACGCCGAATCGCCGTGCGGGTGGAACTTGCCGAGCACGTCACCGACGGTACGCGCCGATTTCTTGTGCTTGGAGTCAGCGTCCAGCCCCAACTCGCTCATCGCATAGATGATGCGCCGCTGTACCGGTTTCAGGCCGTCGCCGATATGCGGCAAGGCACGGTCCATGATCACGTACATGGAGTAGTTGAGGTAGGCATTTTCGGTGAAGTCAGCCAGTGACCGGCGCTCTACACCGTCCAGGCTGAGATCAAGGGAGTCGCTCATGCGGGCCTCATTATTTCGTGGTCTGGCGCAGCAGCATGGTGCCACCGCGCTGGGTAAATTCAAGTTTGTTCAGTGCGCTCATGCCGAGCAGCACTTGATTGCCATCCAGGCCTGGCGCGACCAGCGCGCGAACATCACGCAGCACAATGTCGCCCAGTTGCAGCCTGTCGATGCGGGTTCGATAACCCTGGCTCAAACCGTTGGCCGTGCTCAGGGTCACCCCGAAGCCTTTCTCCAGTTTCAGCCGCTCGACCAATGCTTGCGGGATCGACACATCGGTCGCCCCGGTGTCCAGCATGAAATCCACCGGCTGGCCGTTGATCTGGCCGCTGGCGACGAAATGCCCCTGGTTGTTGCCGACCAGTTTCACTTCGACAAAACCTTCGCCCTGTTGCGAGGTGACCACCGCATTAGGGTTTTGCTGGCGTTCTTCCCATTGCCCGAAAAACCGCGTCGCCAAAAACAACGCCGCGCACCAGGCCAGCACCATAAACACCCGACCGGCGCGTTTGCCCGGTGGTTGCTGACTCACGGCTTGGCGCTCCAGCCACCTTCAGGCGCGGCGAAACGCCAGACAATCGGGCGGACTTCACCATCGGCGCGAGGACCGAAGTTGTTGTCGACGCCAATCCAGGCACCGTCGGCGTCGATGATCAACGCTTCTTCCAAACCGTAGCCCTGCGAATAACGGCGGTTTTCCTGCAACAACTCGGCGGCATACGACCAACAACGCTCGACCTTGGCGGTTTGCGCGTCGCGGCGACAGATCTGATAGGCATTGCGCTCAAGGGTAAACAGCTTGCCCTCGAACAATGACAGGTCGGAAAAATCCCGGCTGACCGGTCTGGCCTTGGGAAATTGCGGCGGCTGCATTTCCAGGCCGGCTTCGCTCAACAGGACACAGCGACCGTCGCAATCCCAGACGGTCTGTTTGCGTTTGATCAGCAGCAAACCGCGGCTTTGGCGCTCGGCGGCGAGCCACATCTGATCGCCTGCCGGGTTGATCGCCAGGCCTTCGAATATCGCGTTGAATTGCAGCAGCATGCCGCTGGCCCGCGCTTCGCGAACCATCATGGGCGAGATTTTCAGCCAGTTGGCCGGGCCCGTTGGCGGCACTTGCAGGACAGCCGCATGACCTTCGCTGACGATGTAACGATTGCCGGCGCTGTCGCAGGTGATGCCTTCGAAATCCAGGTCGCCGCCGCGCACAAAAGACGCCGCCCAGGTCCGCGAACGCAACCCCCAGGGCAAACCGGTGTCCGGCACGGGCGGGACGTCGATGCGCACGGTTTCGGCTTGCCAGGTGTTGGCGCTGGTATCGAGACGGTAGATTTGATCATCGTCGCGATCGGAAACCGTCCACAGCTCCTTGCCGCACTGGGCCAGCCCGGACAGGTTGCCGCCGCGCATGCCATCGACGGCATGCTCGGACAACAGGCGCAACTCCGGCGCCGGTTCGGCAGTCGCCGTTACCGAAACCAGCAGCAACGCACACGCCAGGGCAAAGCCAACCCGCATCAGCCCAGAACCTCGGCCAGGTTGCCTTTGGATTCGAGCCAGGACTTGCGATCACCGGCGCGTTTCTTCGCCAGCAGCATGTCCATCATTTCCGAGGTCGCTTCGAAATCGTCCAGGGTCAACTGCACCAGGCGCCGCGTGTTCGGGTCCATGGTGGTTTCGCGCAGTTGCGGCGGGTTCATTTCACCCAGACCTTTGAATCGGGTGACCTGTGGCTTGCCGCGTTTCTTCTCGGCCACCAGACGATCGAGGATGCCATCGCGCTCGGCCTCGTCGAGGGCGTAGTAAATCTCTTTGCCCAGGTCGATGCGGTACAGCGGCGGCATCGCGACGTAGACGTGACCGGCATCCACCAACGGACGGAAATGCTGGACGAACAACGCGCACAGCAGCGTGGCGATGTGCAAACCGTCGGAGTCGGCGTCGGCGAGGATGCAGATTTTGCCGTAACGCAACTGAGCGATATCCGCCGAGCCTGGATCGACGCCGATGGCCACGGCGATGTTGTGCACTTCCTGGCTGGCCAGCACTTCGCTGCCGTCGACTTCCCAGGTGTTGAGGATCTTGCCGCGCAACGGCAGGATCGCTTGAAACTCTTTGTCCCGCGCCTGCTTGGCCGAACCGCCGGCGGAATCACCTTCCACCAGGAACAGCTCGGAGCGCATCGGGTCCTGCCCGGCGCAGTCAGCGAGTTTGCCCGGCAGTGCCGGCCCTGCGGTGACGCGCTTGCGCTCGACTTTCTTACTGGCCTTCAGACGACGGCCGGCGTTGTTGATCGCCAGTTCCGCCAGCAGCATGCCGGTTTCCGGGTTGGCGTTGAGCCACAGGCTGAACGCATCCTTGACCACACCGGAGACAAACGCCGCCGCTTCACGGGACGATAGGCGTTCCTTGGTCTGGCCGGAGAATTGCGGCTCCTGCATTTTCATCGACAGGACGAAGGCGATGCGCTCCCAAACGTCTTCCGGCGCCAGCTTCACGCCACGGGGCAACAGGCTGCGGAATTCGCAGAACTCGCGCATCGCATCGAGCAAGCCCTGACGCAAACCGTTGACGTGGGTGCCGCCCTGAGCCGTCGGGATCAGGTTGACGTAGCTTTCCTGCACGCTGTCGCCACCTTCCGGCAACCACAGCAGCGCCCAATCCACCGCTTCTTTATTACCGGCCAGGCTGCCGCAGAAGGGCTCGTCCGGCAGGCGTTCGAAGCCGTTGACCGCGTCTACCAGGTAGGAACGCAGGCCGTCTTCGTAATGCCATTCGACTTTTTCGCCGGTGGCCTTGTCTTCAAAACTGACCAGCAGCCCCGGGCACAGAACGGCCTTGGCCTTGAGCACGTGCTTGAGGCGGCTGATGGAGAATTTTGGCGAATCGAAGTATTTCGGGTCCGGCGCGAAGAACACGCTGGTGCCGGTGTTGCGCTTGCCAACGGTGCCAATGACTTCCAGCTCGGTTTTCTTGTAACCGTCAGCGAAAGTCATCTGATATTCGTTGCCGTCGCGTTTTACACGCACCCGGACTTCGTTCGACAAGGCGTTGACCACGGAAATACCCACCCCGTGCAAACCGCCGGAGAACTGGTAGTTCTTGTTGGAAAACTTGCCGCCCGCATGAAGCTTGGTGAGGATCAGCTCGACCCCGGAAACGCCCTCTTCCGGGTGAATGTCCACCGGCATGCCACGGCCGTCATCGCTGACTTCCAGGGAGTGATCGGCGTGCAGGATGACCTGCACCGACGTCGCGTGCCCGGCCAAGGCTTCGTCGACGCTGTTGTCGATGACTTCCTGGGCAAGGTGGTTCGGCCGACTGGTGTCGGTGTACATGCCGGGGCGTTTGCGCACCGGGTCGAGGCCCGAGAGGACTTCGATGGCGTCTGCGTTATAAGAGCTAGCGCTGGGAGTGGCCATGGGGTCTCGTCGTCAGTGTTCGTTTAAATAAGGGGCGATGACTCACAGAGCCGTGAAATCAATCGCCTGATACAAATCTGCGCCGATGCCGGCAAAACTCAACATGGCCGGCAATTGCTCGGCGAACCCCTGGTAACTGTGGTCGCCGCCGGCCTGGATACGCAAGGCGCAGGCCCGGTAATACTGCTGGGCGAGGCGGTAGTCCAGCGTTTCGTCGCCGGTCTGCAACCACACCTGATACCGCTGCGGGTCCTGGGGCGCCGGCACTTCCAGCTCGGCCAGGGCCGTCACATGGTCGTGGGTCAATTCCCAGGTTTCATCGGTATACAGGTTTTTCTGCGTCCCCAGATACCCGTCAAACATCCGGTGCGGACTGACGGCAGGGTTAACCAGCAGGGCCTTGAGGCCATGGTGCTCGGCCAAGTGAGTGGCATAGTAGCCGCCGAGTGAGCTGCCGACCAGCAGCGGCCGCCCCAGCGCCTCAATCGCCCGGTTTAGCTGACCGATGGCCTCGCGCGGGTGGTGATGCAAGGCCGGAACCTGCAAGTGATCGCTCAAGCCCAGACGGTCCATCACCGCCATCAACTGAGTCGCCTTTTTTGACGAAGGCGCGCTGTTGAAACCGTGGATATAAAGGATCGAACCGGACATTTGAACTCCCTGTGCGTCGGGTAAAGAGGCGCAGTTTACAGGGAGATGGAGCATGTTGGGTGCCAGCGTCCATCGAAATGAACACGGCGCGGCAGGAGTTGCCGAAGGCTGCGATCTTTCGACTTTGATCTTCAGCGGCCTGAAAAAAGATCAAGATCAAAAGATCGCAGCCTTCGGCAGCTCCTACGGGGGCAATCAGTAACCGTTGGAACCGTAATCAACCGTAAAGTCGAAACCAGTGACACGCTCAACACCCGTTTCCAACTGGCCATCCGGCAAAAGCCGCAACCACCGATACCCCGGCGCCTGTTCCCCGACCTTGAAATCCTCACTCCCCGGCTCGAACTGAATACAGGTCGAAGGCGACGCAATCAGCCGCACGCCATTGCGATCCTGATCAATCTCCTGATGCACATGCCCCCACAACACCGCGCGCACCTGCGGAAACCGATCCAGCACCGCAAACAACCCCTCAGGATTACGCAAGCCGATCGGCTCCATCCACGCACACCCAATCGACACCGGATGATGGTGAAAACACACCAGATGATGCCGCTCCGGCGCCTCGCTCAGCGAACGGGCCAGCAACTGCAACTGCTCATCCTGCAAATACCCCGGCACCGAACCCGGCACGGCGGAATCAAGCAAGGTCACCCGCCAGTTGCCGATATCCACCACGGGCTCAAGCAGCGCACTCTGCACGGCGGCCTCGGCCATGATCATCGGTTCATCATGATTGCCGGGAATCCAGCGTGCCGGGGCATCGAGCTGTCGGGTCAAATCGCGAAACTGCTGATAGGACTCCAGCGTGCCGTCCTGGGAAATGTCACCACTGGCAATGATCAAATCGATCTGCGGCTGTTGCAGCCGTACCAGTTCAATGACCTTTTGCAGGCTGTCGCGCGTATTCATGCCCAGCAACGTACCGTCCGCCTCGGCAAACAGGTGACTGTCGGAGATTTGCACCAGCAACGCCGAATCGGCGGTGGTCAATGTGGATACGCTCGGCAAGGCGTTCTCCCAGGGCGGAATCACGGTGGTGGACAAGTGCCGCAATTATGCTGGGGGAAATCTAAAAGAGGAAACCTGTGAAGCGGACGCAGTTCACAACTAGCGAACGACGGCGTACTCGTGCCCACACGCCAGGCAGTGACTCAGCCATTCCCCCAGGAACAGATTGAGCTGGGCCTTTTCATCCGGCTGGTGCATCGCGGCATTCGGGTAAGGATAGATGCCCCGGAAGCGTCGTGCATGTTCGGCGCTGACAACTTCCGCCATGCACGCATCGTGGTAGACCTGAACTTCGAGCTGCGGCACCGGCAGCCAGGGCAGGCTGTGTTCCTGGCGCACTTGCAGCGTCGTGGTGTACGGGTTGACTTGCAACACTTCCAGCGCCAGCACGCCCAACATCTGATCGCCCTGGGTCACGGCTATGCGCCGCGCTTCGGGCTCGTTGCGCATGTCCGGCAGCAGTCGCATCAGGCGCGCGTAGTTGGCCTCGCAGGAGGCTTGCAGCCCCACGAGGTCGACTCGATAGCGATCGCGCAACTTGTTTACGACCATAACCCCCTCACTTCAGCGCGGTTCAAAGCAAGCCATTGCAAAGCAATGATGCTGGCCGCGTTGGCAATTCGTCCGTCGCGGACGGCCTGCAGGGCATCTTCGAAGGCCCAGACCGTGACGCGGATATCTTCTGCTTCTTCTGCCAGTCCATGCAGGCCCCCTACTCCGTGTGTTTCACAACGCCCAAGGAACAAGTGCACGAATTCATTGCTGCCGCCGGGCGATGGAAAGTATTTGGTCATCGGCCACAGCGCCCCGAACACAAGCCCAGCTTCCTCCTGCGCTTCGCGGTGAGCAACTTCTTCCGGCACTTCGTCTTTGTCGATCAGACCGGCGACCAGCTCGATCAACCACGGGTTGTCGGTCTTGCCCATGGCGCCGACCCGAAACTGCTCGATCAACACCACTTCGTCGCGCTGTGGATCGTACGGCAGCACGCACACCGCATCGTGGCGCACAAACACTTCACGATTGATTTCACGACTCATGCCGCCAGCGAACAATTCATGGCGCAAATGCACGCGATCGAGTTTGTAGAAGCCCTCGAAGCATCTTTCGCGCTGAACGATATCAACGGTGGTCGGAGTGGCGGTGGCAAAATCAGTCATGACAATCCTCGTTTACTGCTATCCGTTACGAGGCTGCTTTTTGACTTGCACCCTCGACTTCGCGCCATCCTAACGCGCTCGCGGCGTTTGATGCAGCCCCTTTACCGTCAGCGGGATAGACGGTGAGGGCGAAACCAACTCTAATTAGCTTAGTGGCGAACTGACTGCTTCGTTGACAGTCGAAGCGGTAACTTTTCGCCTTTCCCTGTTTTATGAAGGACGCCCATGTCGCTTTTTAAAATCGCCTCCGTGGCCGCCATCGCCCTGACGTTGGGCGCCTGCCAGAGTCTGTTTCAACCCAACTACCGGACGCCGCTGGACACCACCCGCGATGCCTCGGAAACCTTGAAGCCAGGTTGCTCCACACCTGAATGCCCACTGGTGAACATCGATACGGTGCATTTCTCCGCCGAGCCACAGCTCGATGGCATCGTCGAAAAGCGCCTGCTGCAATTGACCCAAACCACACCCGGCGCCCCGGTTGCACCGACCCTGGCCGCCTACCGCGAACAGTTTTTACGCAGCGCCGAGCCCCACACCAGCAGCTACTTGCAGGCCAAGGTACGTGAGCAGCATGACGGCTTGGTGATCGTTGAGTTGTCCAGTTACCTGGACACCGGCGGCGACCATGGCACGCCGGGCCGCGCGTTCATCAACTACTCGCGCCAGCAGCACAAGGTGCTGACCCTGCAAGATATGTTGTTGCCGGGGCAGGAAGAGGCGTTCTGGAAAGCCGCGCAAGTGGCGCACAACAGCTGGCTGATCAGCACCAAGCTCGATCAGGAAGCCGAGTTCGTGAAGAGCTGGCCGTTCGTGAAAACCCCGCACGTGGCGCTGACCTACGGCGCGGTGATCCTCAAGTACAACGTGAGCACCCTGGCGCCGTACGCCCTGGGCCACATTGAACTGAAGATCCCTTACCCGCGCCTCAACGGCATTCTCAGGCCCGAGCTGTTTCCCGGCCGTAACTGAAGGCTCGACCGAGCACCAGTTGCAGCAGCCCTGCCAGCACCAGCGACGGCAGGGTTGCGCCGATCTCGGGATAGAGATTGGCCAACAGATGATAGGTGCTCACCCCGCCCAACCAGGCAAGCAACGCTGGCCAGCGCAACGCGGCTGACGCCACTTGGCTACCGCGTTTGCGCAGGATGAAGTGATCCACCAGCACCACGCCGAACAGCGGCGCAAACACCGAACCGATCAACAGCAGGAAGTTCTGGTACTGGGCCAACGGCGCCAGGCAAGCGATCAGCGTGCAGATGACGCCGATGGCCAACGCCAGATGCTCGACTTTCAAGCGCAACAGAATCCCGCTCGATACCGCTGCCGAGTGAATGTCGGCAAAAGCGTTTTCCGACTCATCCAGCAAAATCAGCAGCAGCGGAATCCCCAGGCCGGCACCGGCCAGCGCCAACAGCAAGGCATTCACTTCACCGCTCGGCGCGAACGCCAGGGTGTAGGCCACGCCCAGGCTCATCAGCCAGAAGTTACCGATAAAGAAACCCAGCGCCGTGCCGCCGAACACGTTTTTCGCGCGCTTACCGAAACGCGAGTAGTCGGCAATCAACGGCAGCCACGACAACGGCATCGCAATCGCAATGTCAAAACCCACGGCAAATGGCATCGACCCGTCACCGGCCTGGGCCCACAACGCGGGCAGATCGGCCTTGGCGAACAGGTTCCAGGTCAGCCAGAGGCACGCGGCCAGCAGCAGCCAGATGCCCCACTTGCGCAGAATCTGTCGCACGAAGGTCAGCGGGCCGCTGACGGCGAGCAAAGTGGCCAACGCGCCAAAGACCAACGTCCACAGCAGCGGATTGGATAACAGGCTGCCTTCGCTGAACGCCTTGGCGCCGAGCAGGCTGGCGGCATCGCGCATGACGATGATTTCGAACGAGCCCCAACCGATCAGTTGCAACAAGTTCAGCACCGCCGGCAGGCTCGCGCCATGTTTGCCGAGGCTGAGTTTGAGCGCGGCCATCGACGACAGGCCAGTATCGCTGCCGATCACGCCCACGGCGGCCAGCAGCAGAACGCCCACCAGCGTGCCGAGGAAAATCGCCAGCAGCGAGCCGGACAAGCCCAGGCCCGGCGCGAGCAGCGCGCCGGTCTGCAAGACCATCAGGCCGATGCCGAGGGAGAACCACAGGGAAAACAGATCGCGCCCGCCGAACACACGTTTGTCGGTGGGCACTGCGATGTCTGGGGAATAGGTGCTGGGTTGAATGCTCAAAGGTGTTATCTCAGAGGGACATTTGTTGTTGTGTTGATCACCGAACCTGTAGGAGCAAAGCTTGCCCGCGATGGCGATCTCGAGGACGCCATCGCGGGCAAGCCTTGCTCCTACAAAAACAGCGCCAGCCTTTAGCGACCGGCGCTGCGGATCAGATCAAACCTTCTTGTACAGCTGACTGCCTTCCTTCTTGAACCGCTCGGCCTGTTCCGCCAATCCCTGGGCGACTTCGGCATCAATCGTTTCAATCCGCTGGTTGGCCGCGTATTCGCGGACTTCCTGGGTGATTTTCATCGAGCAGAATTTCGGCCCGCACATGGAGCAGAAGTGCGCGACCTTGGCCGAATCCTTCGGCAGGGTTTCATCGTGATACGAGCGTGCGGTGTCCGGATCGAGGCCCAGGTTGAACTGGTCTTCCCAACGGAATTCGAATCGCGCCTTGCTCAAGGCATTGTCACGAATCTGCGCGCCCGGATGGCCCTTCGCAAGGTCGGCGGCGTGCGCAGCGATCTTGTAGGTGATGATCCCGGTCTTCACATCATCTTTGTTCGGCAGGCCCAAGTGTTCCTTCGGCGTGACGTAGCAGAGCATGGCGCAACCGAACCAGCCGATCATCGCCGCACCGATGCCGGAAGTGATGTGGTCGTAGCCCGGTGCAATGTCGGTGGTCAGCGGCCCGAGGGTGTAGAACGGCGCCTCGTCGCAGCACTCAAGCTGCTTGTCCATGTTCTCTTTGATCAACTGCATCGGCACGTGGCCCGGGCCTTCGATCATGGTTTGCACGTCGTGCTTCCAGGCAATCTTGGTCAGTTCGCCGAGGGTTTCCAGCTCACCGAATTGCGCGGCGTCGTTGGCGTCGGCAATCGAGCCCGGACGCAGGCCGTCGCCCAGCGAGAAGCTGACGTCGTAGGCCTTCATGATTTCGCAGATTTCTTCGAAATGGGTGTAGGCGAAGTTCTCTTTGTGGTGCGCCAGGCACCACTTGGCCATGATCGAACCGCCGCGCGAAACGATGCCGGTCACGCGTTTGGCGGTCAGCGGCACGTAGCGCAGCAATACGCCGGCGTGGATGGTGAAGTAGTCGACGCCCTGCTCGGCCTGCTCGATCAGCGTGTCGCGGAACAGCTCCCAGGTCAGGTCTTCAGCGGCGCCGCCGACTTTTTCCAGGGCCTGGTAAATCGGCACGGTGCCGATCGGCACTGGCGAGTTGCGGATGATCCACTCGCGGGTTTCGTGAATGTGCTTGCCGGTGGACAAGTCCATGATGTTGTCCGCGCCCCAGCGAATGCCCCAGGTCAGTTTCGCCACTTCTTCTTCGATGGACGAACCCAGGGCGCTGTTGCCGATGTTGCCGTTGATCTTCACCAGGAAGTTACGGCCGATGATCATCGGTTCCAGTTCGGTGTGGTTGATGTTGGCCGGGATGATGGCGCGACCGCGAGCGATCTCTTCACGAACGAATTCGGGGGTGATGATTTTCGGCACGCTGGCGCCGAAGCTGTAGCCGGCGTGTTGCTGGTCGAGCAGGCCAGCGGCACGGGCCACTTCGAGCTTCATGTTTTCGCGGATGGCGACGAATTCCATCTCGGGCGTGATGATGCCTTTGCGCGCGTAGTGCATCTGGCTGACGTTACCGCCAGCCTTGGCGCGGCGCGGGTTGTTCACGTGGGCGAAACGCAGCTTGGTCAGCTCCGGGTCGGCGAGGCGTTCCTTGCCGAAGTCGGAGCTCAAACCAGGCAGGCGCTCCGTGTCGCCACGGGCTTCGATCCACGGCGAACGAATGTCGGCCAGGCCTTTGCGCACGTCGATGATGACGTTGGGGTCGGTGTACGGGCCCGAAGTGTCGTACACCACCACCGGCGCGTTGATCTCGCCGCCGAAGTCGGTCGGGGTCACGTCGAGGCTGATTTCGCGCATCGGCACGAGGATGTCCGGGCGCGAGCCCTGAACATAGATTTTTTGCGAGCAGGTAAACGGTTGAACCGACTGTTGATCGACTTGGGCCGAATCACTCAGGTTCGTCGTATTTTTTAGTTTTATCGTCATCACGGGCTCTCCAACACATCCAGGCAGTGGATTTTTGTCGGAGCGAACCTGTAACGAATGGACGCGACCAATCAGCCATGACAAAGCCGTTGGTGCTGTGCTCAGTGCTCGAGGGGTGTTCGATTGTCGAACAACATCCCGGACGAAGCACAAGAGGACTCGCCGGGTGACGAGAAATCTTGTTCCCTACGCAGGCGTTAACCTGATCAGGTTCAACGGGATCCGAAATTATTCGATCTCAGCCTCATAGCAAGGCACCCCGACAAGAACCCGGCCAGTCTAGACACAAGTGGCAAAGAACGCCAACACCGCAGTAAACACCATGATGAATGGCGCAATTAGCGGATTGTTGCGGTACGCGCGTGCTACTACACTCGCTACGCTGTGCCGCGCCTTGACGCTGCACGGCGCCGCGCCGTACCTTTGGCGCTCAAATTATCAGCGTAATTTTTTAGGGATGGCCAAATGCTGCGCAAACTTTCACTGGCCCTTGCCGTGTCTTGTGCGTCCAACGGAATGGCCTGGGCAGCAGAAGCGCCCTTATCCACCAAGACCGACCTGGTCAGCGTCTACCAGGAAGCCGTGGACAACAACGCCGACCTGGCCGCCGCCCGCGCCCAGTACGGCGCACAGAAAGAAGTCGTGCCCCAGGCCCGTGCCGGGTTGCTGCCGAATATCTCCGGCGGCGCCGAAGTGGCCAACGTGCGCACCCAGCTCGACCAGCCTTCGGCAACCGCCAACCGCAGCGCTCATTCCTATCAGGCGACCCTGGCCCAGCCATTGTTCCGCGCTGACCGCTGGTTCCAGTTCCAGGCAGCCAAAGACGTCAACGAACAGGCCGCCCTGCAACTCTCGGCGACCGAGCAGAACCTGATCCTGCAAAGTGCCGAAAACTACTTCAACGTGCTGCGCAGTCAGGACAACCTGGCCTCGACCAAGGCAGAAGAAGCGGCGTTCAAGCGCCAGCTCGACCAGTCCAATGAGCGCTTCGACGTGGGCCTGTCGGACAAGACCGACGTGCTGCAATCCCAAGCCAGTTATGACACCGCGCGAGCCAACCGGATTCTGGCCCAGCGCCAGGTCGATGATGCGTTCGAAGCCTTGATCACCCTGACCAACCGTCAGTACAACTCGATCCAGGGCATCGTCCACACCTTGCCGATCCTGCCGCCGACGCCGAATGACGCCAAGGCCTGGGTCGACACCGCGGCCCGCCAGAACCTGAATTTGCTGGCCAGCAACTACGCGGTCAGCGCCGCCGAAGAAACCCTCAAGCAACGCAAGGCCGGTCACGCGCCGACCCTCGATGCCGTGGCGAAATACGAAAAAGGCGACAACGATGCGCTGGGTTTCGCCAACCCGAATGCCTTCGGCACCCCTTACGGTGGCAACGTCGAGCAACGCACCCTGGCGCTGCAACTGAGTATCCCGATCTACAGCGGCGGGCTGACCAGTTCCCAGGTGCGCGAATCGTACTCTCGCCTGGACCAGACCGAACAACAGCGTGAAGGCCTGCGGCGGCAGATCGTCGAAAGCACCCGAAATCTGCACCGCGCGGTGAACACCGACGTCGAACAGGTTCAGGCGCGCAAGCAATCGATCATCTCCAACCAGAGCGCGGTAGAAGCCACCGAAATCGGTTATCAGGTGGGGACGCGCAATATCGTCGACGTGCTCGACGCCCAGCGTCAGCTGTACACCTCGGTGCGCAACTACAACAACACCCGCTACGACTACATCCTCGACAACCTGCGCCTCAAGCAAGCGGCGGGCACGTTGAACCCGGGGGATTTGCAGGATTTGTCGCGCTATCTCAAGGCTGACTACAACCCGGATAAAGACTTCCTGCCGCCGGACCTGGCGAAGGCTGCGGCGGAACAGCTTAAGGCCCGGCCTTAAAAGCAAAAGATCGCAGCCTTCGGCAGCTCCTACATTGGGATGGTGTAAACCCTGTAGGAGCTGCCGAAGGCTGCGATCTTTTTGTTTCAGCCAACGCAATCTAACGATCGATCAACCGCCCCAACCCATCCAGCAACCGCTGCAACGCGCCCTGATTGGTGCGCATCACTTTCAACCCCGCGTCCGCCATGCGCTGCGCATCCTGCGGCAATTCGAACAAGCGCTGCACCGCCACCGCCAAACCTTCGGCATCATCCACCTCAGCCAATGCCCCGGCGTTGCGCAGTTGCGCGGCGATTTCGAGGAAGTTGAACAGGTGCGGGCCGCTGAGGACGGGTTTGGCCAGCGCCGCCGGTTCCAGCAGGTTATGCCCGCCGTTCGGCACCAGGCTGCCGCCGACAAACGCGCTGTCGGCCAAGGCATAGAGAAACAACAATTCGCCCATGGTGTCGCCCAGCAATACCGAGGTTTCGGCCGTGACCGACTCACCCGTGGAGCGGCGCACCGTGGCGAAACCCTGCTGTTTGCACAGCTCGAACACCGCGTTGAAACGCTCCGGATGGCGCGGCACCAGAATCAGCAACGCGTCGGGGTGATTGGCGAGTAACTGACGATGGGCTGCCAGCACCACGTCGTCTTCCCCTTCGTGGGTACTGGCGGCGATCCACACCGGGCGCTCCAGTGCTTGCCACTGCCCGCGCAACTCGGCGGCGCGCTGGAGCAACTGCGGGTCGATGGTGAGGTCGAATTTGATCGAGCCAGTGACCTCGACGGTTTCCGCACGTGCGCCCAGTGCGCGGAAACGCTCGGCCTCGGCTTCGGTCTGCACCGCGAACAGACTCATCTCGGCCAGCATCGGCCCGGTCAGTTTATGGAAACGGCCATAGCCCTTGGCCGAACGCTCGGACAGTCGCGCATTGGCCAGCGCCACCGGAATCCCGCGTTTGGCGCACTGGTGAATGTGGTTGGGCCACAGTTCGGTTTCCATGATCACCGCCAGCGTCGGCCGCACTCGATCCAGGAACCGCGCCGCCGCACACGGCAAGTCGTAGGGCAAATAGCAGTGCTGGATGCGCGGCTCATTGGCGAACAACGCGTGGATGCGTTCCGAACCGGTCGGGGTCATGCAGGTGACGGTGATCGGCAGCGTTGGATAGCGTTGCAGCAACGCACGAATCATCGGCGCCGCCGCGATGCTTTCCCCCACCGACACCGCGTGCACCCATATGCCGCCCGGCTGCATCACCGGCAGCCCGAAGGAGAAGCGCTCGCCAATGCGTTTGGCATACGCCGGGGCCTTGCGCGAGCGCAGCCACAGCCGAATCGCTACCAATGGCAGCCCCAGGTAAAACAGCGCGGTGTAGAGAGTTCTATTCATGGCGGCGGAGTTTATCGGTTTTTAAGCCGATCGCCTGCAAGTGCACAGCAAAACGTTCGGCCAACCAGCGCGCCGCCGGGCCCAGGGGCTCGTCGCGGCGCCAGACCAGTTCCACCACCAGGGCCGGCGGGGTCCATTCGCTGACCAGTTCGACCATTTGATTTTGATACGTCGGGTACTGCACCACATGCCGGGGCAGCCAGGCCCAACCGAGGCCGCGCACCAGCCATTCGGCCATCACGTAGAAACTGTCGGCGCGCCAGACCTGCGGGCTCGCCGGTTCGCTGCCGGGGTAGACGCTGGACTCGGTGGACATCAGCAACTGCCGATGCTGCGCCAGTTGCTGGCAGTTCACTTCGCCCTGCGTCGCCAGTGGATGCCCTTTGCCGCACACGGTGACCATTTCGACGCTGCCCACCACGCGGCGCTCAAGGGCTTCGGGGATCTGATCGTGAAAGAACAGCAACCCCAAATCGGCCCGGCGCTCCACCAGTTTGCGCGCGACATCGCCTTGGGCGGCGCTGGTCAGTTGCACTTCCAGGCTGGGAAATTGTTCGGCCAGGGCCTCGAAGCTTTCAATGATCGGCTGATACGGCATCGCCTCATCCTGGGCCACGCGCAAACGCGCTTCCTGGCCGCGCATCATCGCCAGCGCCCGGCCGTTCAGGCGTTCGCATTGACGCAAGACTTCCCGCGCCTCCTCCAACAAGGCACTGCCGGCCTCGGTGAGCGTTGGCTGACGGCCGCTGCTGCGGTCGAACAGGCTCACGCCCAGGTCCTCCTCCAGCAGCGCAATCGAACTGCTGACCGCCGACTGCGCCTTGCGCTGATCCCGCGCCACCGCCGAAAACGAGCGCTGCTCCGCTACGCTGACAAACAAGCGCAGCTGTTCCAGATTCCATTGCATGTTCATGGTTCAACCCATCTCCCCAGCAGATAGGTAATGACTTTACCGCATCTGAAGAATCTCTAGAATGCCGACCTCAGAGCAACACATCACACGAGGATTACCCCATGACCGCTTACTACTACCTGGCCATCGCCATCTGCGCCGAAGTGATCGCAACTGTTTCGATGAAAGCGGTCAAAGGTTTCAGCACGCCCCTGCCGCTGATCCTGGTGATCGTCGGCTACGGCATCGCGTTCTGGATGCTGACCCTGGTGGTGCGCAGCGTGCCGGTGGGGGTCGCTTACGCCGTGTGGGCGGGCATGGGGATTGTGATGGTCAGCGTGGCCGCGCTGTTCATCTACGGCCAGAAACTGGATGTGCCGGCGATGCTGGGGATGGCGCTCATCGTGCTGGGCGTCGTCGTCATCCAGCTCTTCTCCAAAACCGCCGGTCACTAACCGCCGACATGCAACCCACTGTGGGAGCGGGCTTGCTCGCGAAGAGGCCGTATCAGTCAACATCGACGTTGCCTGACACACCGCTTTCGCGAGCAAACCCGCGCCCACAGGGTTTGTGGATACCCGATTGATCACCGACAAATCCCCTCCCCATCGAGTCTGTATACTGCGCCCTCGTCTTGAACACTGAGGTCGCTGCATGCCATCCGTTATTTCCACCGACGTTCTGATTGTCGGCGCTGGTGTCGCCGGCCTCTGGCTCAATGCGCGACTGCGTCGCCAGGGGTTTTCGACCGTGCTGGTGGAAAGCGCCAGCCTCGGTGGCGGGCAGAGCGTAAAGTCCCAGGGCATCATCCACGGCGGCGCCAAGTACGCGCTGCACGGCGCCCTGTCCGGCGCCTCGGAAGCCATCGCCGACATGCCGCGCCGCTGGCGTGAAGCCTTGGCCGGCGACGGCGAGCTGGACCTGAGCGGCGTACGCCTGCTGTCCGAAGCCCATTACCTCTGGTCCCCGGGCACGATTGCCGGCAACCTCACCAGTTTCTTCGCCAGTAAAGCCGTACGTGGCCGGGTCGATCAGGTCAAGGGCGATCAACTGCCGCCAGCGCTGCAAGACAAGCGCTTCAAGGGCAAGGTCTACCGACTGGCCGAACTGGTGGTCGACGTCCCGAGCGTGATCCAGCGCCTGGCCGATCTGGCCGGTGATGGCTTGCTCGCCGGTCAAACCATCGAACCGTTGCTGGACGGTGGCGTTCTGGTCGGCCTGAAAGTCGATGGCCGCGAGATTCGTGCCCAGCGCATCGTTCTCAGCGCTGGCGCCGGCACCGCTGCATTGCTTGAAGCGCTGGGGCTGACTCAGCCGGCCATGCAGCGCCGGCCGTTGCACATGATCATCGCCAAAGGCCCGAGCCTCAAACCGCTGTATGCCCATTGCCTGGGCGGCGGCACCAAGCCGCGCATCACCGTGACCACCCACCCGGCGGCCGACGGCCAGTGGGTCTGGTACTTGGGCGGCGACATCGCCGAAGCCGACGGTGTGGCCCGCGAACCCGCCGAGCAAATCGCCACGGCGCAAAAAGAACTCGGCCAGTTGCTGCCGTGGATCGACCTGAGCACGGTGCAATGGGCGACCTTGCGCGTGGACCGCGCCGAGCCGCTGCAAACCGGGCTGACCCGCCCGGACAATGCGTTCCTGGCCGAAGAGGGTCGGCTGCTGGTCGGCTGGCCCACCAAACTGGCCTTGGCGCCGGACTTCGCTGACCGAGTGATCGCCAGCCTGGCCCGCGACGGCATCCAGCCCGGCCCGGCGACGCCACTGCCCGACTTCCCGAAACCACCGATGGGCATTCCAGCCTGGGAGCAACTGCTGCCATGAGCGTACCGACCCTGCACGACCTGCATCGCCCACTAGGCAGTACCGGCCTGCGGGTTTCGCCCCTGGGCCTGGGCACGGTGAAACTGGGCCGCGACCAAGGCGTGAAGTACCCCAACGGTTTCCAGATCCCGGACGATGACGAAGCACGCCGGCTGCTCAAGCTCGCTCGCGACATGGGCATCAACCTGATCGACACCGCCCCGGCCTATGGCCGCAGCGAAGAACGCCTTGGCCCGCTGCTGCGCGGTCAGCGTCAGGATTGGGTGATTGTCAGCAAGGTCGGCGAAGAATTTGCCGACGGCCAATCGAGCCACGATTTCAGCGCCGCCCGCACTCGATTGTCAGTGGAACGCAGCCTGCAACGTCTGGAAACGGATTTTATCGACCTGGTGCTGGTGCACTCCGACGGCAACGACCTTGCGATCCTCAACGACGGCGAAGTCTACGGGACGCTTGCCCAGCTCAAGGCCGAAGGCAAGATTCGTGGTTTCGGTTTTTCCGGTAAAACCGTCGAGGGTGGTTTGAAGGCTCTGGAACAAGGTGATTGCGCCATGGTCACCTACAATCTGAACGAACAAAACGAAAAAGCCGTCATTGACTATGCTGCTGCTCACGGCAAAGCGATCCTGGTGAAAAAAGCCCTCGCCAGCGGTCACGTCTGCCTGAGCCCGGGCGTGGACCCGGTGCGCGCCAGCTTCGAGTTGTTGTTCCAACATCCGGGTGTTGCCAGTGCTATTGTCGGGACCATCAATCCGCTGCACCTCGCCCACAACGTCGCGACCGTTGCCCAGGTCCTTCGTAGTCACTGACGCCGCCCACGCGGCCTTAAGCAGGAGCCGACATGCCGCGTACGCTCATTAGAAAGAACCCGAGCAACTTCAAGACCCTGCCGTTGTACGTCGAAGCGACTCCCGAAGGCCTGAGTTATCAGAGCGTCGGGATGCCGCTGAATTTCTCCCAGACCCTGCAACGTCGCCGCCCGGTGGCCGTGGCCGACAACGAACGCTTTGCCCTGGAGCTGGCCAACCTCGGGGTTTCGGTGCGCCTGACCCTGCATTGGCAGAATCGCGATTACTGGGTGCTGGTGCGCCAGCGTCGGCAGGATCGCGGCGATGTGGTGCTCAAGCTGATTTCCGGTTACGTGCCGGCCCACGAACTGAACCTGCCGCTGCACACGGCGATCCAGGAAATTGCCGAAGAGTGCCTGCTGGAAACCCCGGAAGGCTGGCTCGGCGGGCGTTTCAACGACACCTGGCTGCCGGCGCCCTACTCCTCCGCCCTGCATTATCGCGAAGCCCTGCCGTTTCGCCTGACACCGTTGTCCGGCGCGGCGCGGCCGGTGCGCTGCGCCAACATGCAGTTGATCGAACGGCCACGGGCGTATGTGCATTTGCCGACGGCGTCGTTGCAATTGATCTATGACTTGCGCCTGGACGTCCCCAAGGAAGCCAAGTCCCTGAGCCTGTTTCATGTGGACGAGCGACTGGAGGGCGATCAACTGGTGGCGCGGCTGGATCGCAAGCGTCCGGATTTGTATCTGATGCCGTTGCAGGACGGCCAGCCGATGGCTGAACTGTACACGCTGAAAAAAGATCAACTGTACCCGGCGAGTACGCGCGGGTTGTACCTGGCCGAGAGTTTTGCCCAGCAGGTAGGCTGGCTGGTGCGCGATGAGCGGATTCGCTGGAAGGACTGGGTGCGCCAACAGGGTTTGGCACCGCCGGGGAAAGATTCAGGGTTGGCGCGGCTGCGGGGGAAGGCCAAACAACTGCTGAAGAAAATCGTGCCGCGTAAGAAAGTGAACTCCTGAAAGCAAAAGATCGCAGCCTTCGGCAGCTCCTACGGGGTTATGTGTACACCGGGTAGGAGCTGCCGAAGGCTGCGATCTTTTGATCTTGCAATTAGACACTCTTGTGACGAGGGAGCTTGCCCCCTCAACACAGTCAGTTGTTGCGGATCTTCTCGACAATCGCGGTAGTGGAGCTGTTTTCCACCAGCCCCAACACTTTCACCGTCCCGCCATAAGCGGTCACGATGTCGGCACCGACCACTTGGTCGATCCCGTAATCCCCGCCCTTGACCAACACGTCCGGCTTGACCTGGCGCAGCAGGTTTTCCGGAGTGCCTTCGGCAAAGCTGATGACCCAATCCACCGCCCCCAGACCGGCCAGTACGGCCATGCGCCGGTCAACGCTGTTGATCGGGCGGCCCGGGCCTTTCAAGCGACTCACCGAAGCGTCGTCGTTGACCGCGACGATCAGCCGATCGCCCTGGGCCCGCGCCTGCTCGAGGTAGGTCACGTGGCCGGCATGCAGGATGTCGAAGCAACCGTTGGTGAAGACGATCTTCTCTTTGTGCGCACGCGCATCGTCGACCGCCAGCAACAGTTGCTCAAGGCCCAGCACACCGCGCTCGGAACCTTCCTCACGCTGGATGGCGCGACGCAGTTCCGGTGCACTGATGCACGCCGTACCGAGCTTGCCCACCACAATGCCCGCCGCCAGGTTGGCCAGGGCCACCGCGTGGGGCAATTCTTCGCCAGCGGCAATCGCGGCCGCCAGGGTCGAAATCACCGTGTCGCCGGCGCCGGTCACGTCAAACACCTCACGGGCCCGTGCTGGTAAGTGCAACGCCGGGTGATCCGGACGCAGCAAGGTCATGCCGTGCTCGCCACGGGTCACCAGCAAGGCGCCGAGGTCGAGGTCGTGCATCAGGGCCGCGCCCTTGCTCACCAATTCGTGCTCGTCGGCGCAACCGCCAACGATGGCTTCGAATTCGCTGAGGTTCGGGGTGATCAGGCTCGCACCACGGTAGATCGAGAAATCCTTGCCCTTGGGATCGGCCAGCACCGGAATGCCACGGGCACGGGCGGCCTGGATCAGCACCTGATGGTTTTTCAGCGCGCCTTTGCCGTAGTCGGACAGCACCAGCACCTTGATGCCTTCGAGCAGTTCCTCGACTTGCGCGACCAGCGCCGACGCATCGGTGGCGAACGGTTCTTCAAAGTCGATACGCAGCAGTTGCTGGTGACGGCTCATGACCCGCAGTTTGACGATGGTCGGCTGATGCGCGATGCGCTGGAACAAGGCCCGCACGCCAGCGCCCTTGAGGCTGTTGGCCAGGCTGTCGGCGGCTTCGTCGTCACCGGTCACACCGACCAGCGAAGCCGGGGCGCCGAGGGCGGCGATGTTGAGCGCAACGTTGGCGGCACCGCCCGGGCGGTCCTCGATTTGCTCGACCTTGACCACCGGCACTGGCGCCTCAGGGGAAATCCGTGAGGTACCACCATGCCAGTAACGGTCGAGCATGACATCGCCGACCACCAAGACAGGGGCTTGATCGAATCGCGGCATGGACAACTTCATGGAGCAACCCACATACAAAATGAACAGGGGCGCGATATTAACACAGGGTTGGCGAAGGCTTGTGCGGTGGCTGCAACAGGATGAATTGACGGGGCTTCCTGATCATTTATTGAGCAGAAAACCGAGATTACTCATAGCCGAGCATCTCGTAATCACGTTGATACGCCCGCCGCACCAACCGCCGCGTCCGTACCGAGCAGAAATCCCGGGCAAGGCTTGGCAGGCGTTGTTGTGAGCAATTGATACGAGGGAGCGCCACCGGGTGCTTCAACTGTTCGCAGACCAGCGCGAAATCCCGCTCCAGGTGTTCCTGATAGCCGAGAAAGTCCAGCGCCAGATGCCCCAGGGAGTCGGTGAGAAAATCCGTTTGCGCCGCAAAATGCAGTTGCCGGCCAATCGTCTCCGGGTGCAGCCAACGCGCCACGAAGTCCTCGAAGTCGCGGTACTGGTTGACCAGTTTCTGCGCAGCCTGATCGCGCCGCCCCAACGTGTTGCCCCGCAGAAAAGCGTAGGCCGAATAGGCCCTTTCCAGTGGGTCGCGGACAAAAGCGAACTTGAAACTGGCAGCAAACTGCTCGGGAAACTGCGCCTCGTACCAGTACAACGGCAGATGTCCAGGGCTCCAGTCATCGAACAGCGCCGCACACACGCTGCTCCCGGCACACTTGGGCACGTGAATGAACAGGCACTGGTGCTCGGCGAAGGACTTGGGGAATTGCAGATTCGCCGACATCGACTTGTTCACCACCTGACGATCCACGACCGACAGGCGCCCCAGCAGAAAGGCGCGCTGCTGCTTGGGCAATAGTTTCCAGAGGTATCGTTGCAACATTGCAGTACCCGCGCGACGGGGATGGCCCCCTCGATTGAAGTCAAAAGTTCGTTCAGGAACCTTAACAAGCGCGGTGCTGAGTTTTATTCAGGTTTGGTCAAGAAGGGTAAAGATCCGGATACAAATCACCTGTGGCGAGGGAACCTGCTCCCGCTCGGCTGCGCAGCAGCCCTAACTGGCTTACCCAATCTTTCGGATCAACCGCGCAGTCAGGCTGGCGGGAGCAAGCTCCCTCGCCACAGTGGGACAGGGAGCTCAACCTTGCTTCGATCAGGCGATGTCTTCGGCCGGCGCATCCAGGCCCATGGCGTTCAAACGGGCGTAATAGCCGTTTTGCGCCAACAGTTGGGCGTGGGTGCCGCGCTCGACGATCCGGCCCTGATCCATGACCAGAATCAGGTCAGCCTTCTCGATGGTCGACAACCGGTGAGCGATCACCAAGGTCGTGCGGCCTTTCATGACCTGATCCAGTGCAGCCTGAATGTGCCGCTCCGATTCGGTATCGAGGGCCGAGGTGGCCTCGTCGAGAATCAGCAACGGCGCGTTCTTCAGCAAGGCCCGGGCAATCGCCAGGCGCTGGCGTTGACCGCCGGACAGCAACACGCCGTTTTCGCCGACCTGCGTATCCAGGCCTTCGGGCAACTGCTCGATGAAGTCCATGGCGTAAGCGTCTCTCGCCGCTTTCTCGATGTCTTCACGGGGCGCGCCAGCCAGGTCGCCATACGCGATGTTGTTGGCCACGGTGTCGCTGAACAGCGTCACGTGCTGGGTCACCTGGGCGATGTGCTTGCGCAGGTTCAGCAGTTTGTACTGCTCCACCTCCACGCCATCGATCAGGATCTCGCCCTTGTTGTGGTGATAGAAGCGCGGGATCAGGTTGGCCAGCGTCGACTTGCCACTGCCCGAACGCCCCACCAGCGCCACCATTTGCCCCGGCTCGGCCGAGAAGCTGATGTCGTTGAGCACCTGGCGATCGGTGTCCGGGTAAGTGAAGCTCAGGTTGCGCACGTCCAGGCGACCGGTGACCGCATCGCGCTCGATGGTGCCGGTATCGATTTCAGGCTCGACGTCCAGTTGTTCGAAAATGCTCTCGGCACCGGCCACGCCTTTCTGAATGGTCGAGCTGACTTCGGACAATTGACGGATCGGCTTGGGCAACAGGCCGGCCAGGGTGATGTAGGCAATCATGTCACCGGCCGACGCGTCGCCGCGCAGGTACAGCACCAGGAACATCAGCACGGCCATGGCGGTGTAGATCACCAATTGCAGCAGCGGCGTGTAGATCGCGCCGGTGCGGGTCATGCGCAGTTGCTTGTCGGTATTGCCCTGGCTGGCTTCCAGGAAGCGCTTCTGCTCGTAGACTTCGCCGCCGAAGCTGCGCACCACTCGATAGCCCTGGATGGTTTCCGAAGACACGTGCGTCACGTCGCCCATGGCCGCCTGGATCTTCTTGCTCTGCTTGCGGAATTTCTTGCTGGCGGTGCGCACCATGACGGCGATCAGCGGCAGGATCGCAACCATCACCAGCGTCAGGCGCCAGTTCATGAACAGCAGCGAGGCGAACAGGAAGATCACCGTCATGCCTTCACGGATTACGACCTTGATCGCATCCGTGGCCGCCCCGGTGACCATGGTCACGTTGAAGGTGATACGCGAAATCAGATGACCCGAGTTATGCTTGTCGAAGTACCGGTTGGGCAGCACCAGCAGGTTGTTGAACAACTGCACCCGCAAGTCGTGGACCAGCCCGAGTGACACCTTGGCCAGGAAGTAGTTGCCCAGATACGAGCCAAATCCCTGCCACGCCGCGATCAGGATGATCAGCAACGGCACCGCTTGCAGCAGTTGCAGGTCGCGCAGGTACGGCACCGTCGGGAACAGCACCGCTTCCGGATTGGACAGGCCATCGACGAAGTACTTGAGAATGTAGCCAAGCATTGGCTGCGTCGAAGCGAAAATCAGAAAGCCGACAATGCTGATCAGGAACAGACTGATATACGGCCGTACATAGCCGAGCAGACGGAAGTAGATTTTCAAGCTCGATGGGCTTGCGGAGAGACTGGAGTCGGTCATATCACGCGTTTGTCGATAAAAAGGACGCTGACTTTAGCACAGCTTCTTCAGGGTTCTGGCAAACGCATAAAGGCTGTTATTGTTAGGCACTGCATTAAGCATCAAATAGCCATCATCCCGAAATGGCCGATCAACTTCAGGATTGAATCTCTCAGCATGCAAGTCAGCGGTTTCAAAAGTACGTCTAATCGAATCTTCGATTTCATTTGCCTGTGGATTCTTCCATTGGGTTATCTCCTGCTCCTGAGCGCGCTGTTTTTCCTGCCGGGTCGCAGTCTTCATCACAAGCTGTTTTATGGTCTGTTCAGCATCCCCTCATTGATCGCCCTTTGCCTGCGCCCGCGGGAGCTCAAGCAACTGTTGCGCGAGCCGGTGTTCATCGCGCTGTTACTGTTCGCTGCCTGGGCCATGCTGAGCCTGTGCTGGGGCCCGTCGGACGACGACAGCATCGCAGGCCAATTCAAGCCGCCGCTTCATACGCTGCTGTTGTTTGCCGGGTGCTATTTGCTGGTGCGCCATCGCAGTGAGATCGTCCAGCCGCTGATCTTCAGCGCGGCGATGGTCGGGTTGATCGCCTCGGTCTACAACCTGTTCATGTTTGCCCGTGTGTATGAGCCAGGCATGCGCCTGATCGGTGGCGGCGCATTTGATAATCCGTTGCTCAGTTCTCACGTGTTCGGCTTCTTCTGCGCCTACTGGCTGAGCCTGAGCATGACCTGCAAACGCCCGCTGATCCTCTGCCTCAGCCTCCCGGCGATGGCCGTGATGTTTGCAGCGGTGATTGCAACCGGCTCCAGGACCCCACTGGTGGCGCTGACCATGGCCGCTTTCTGGTTGTGTTTCATCTGCTGGAACCGCCGCTCCGTCATTTTGCTGAGCACCATGATCCTCGGGGGGGCCGCGGTGGGTGTGATGTTTGCCAAGATGATCCTGCTGCGCGGCGATTCCTATCGCTTTGAAATCTGGCAGATGGCGCTGCAACGGATCGCCGAACACCCCTGGATCGGCCATGGCTACAACGCCAGTCTGTCCCTCGACCCCGGCGTCGGCTATGCCTTGCAGGAACCTCACAGCTTTGCTCTGGGCGTGCTCTATTACGTCGGCATTCTGGGCTTTATACCCTGGCTGTTTTTTCAGGCCTGGGCCCTGCTGAGCAGTTGGCGGCATCGTGTGCAACCGCTGTTTATCATCGCCTCGACCTGGCTGGTGTTCGGCATCGGCGCAGGCCTGACCGAAGGGGGCGGGATCATTTCCCGGCCCAAAGAGCACTGGTTCCTGCTGTGGATTCCCCTGGCGCTGATCGCGGCGTTGAGCATTAACCAGCGCGCCCGACGCTTGCTGGCCATACCGGTCAAGGCGCTGACGCCGACCGCGATGCAACAGATGACCGTCAACGCCCAGGTGATCGAAGAGGACGGGCTGGGGCCCAAAGTCCTGCGCCTGCAGGATGGCAGCTTCCTCAAACTGTTCCGCCGCCGCCGCTGGTACACCTCGGGCAGTTTCAATCCGTATTCCGAGCGTTTTGCCGTCAACAGCGAACAATTGCGCACCATGGGCATTGCGACGCCACAGACCCAGGACCTGTACCGCCTCAAGGACGGCAGCAGCGCGGTGCATTACTCGCCGCTACCGGGCAATACCCTGCGCCAGGTGCTGCAAGGCATTACCGCCCCGGCGGTGCGTCAGGCGCTGGTCGAGCGTTTCGGCAAATTCATGGCGCTGCTGCATGAGCAAGGCGTGTATTTCCGTTCCCTGCACTTGGGTAACGTGCTGGTGCTGGAGGACGGCGAATTCGGCCTGATCGATCTGGCCGACATGCGCATCTATCCGTCGTCATTGAGCCTGTCCCTGCGTCAGCGTAATTTGCGCCATATGCAACGCTACACCGAAGACCAGCGCTGGTTGTTCGAAGACCATTTCGAAGCGCTGCTTCAGGGATACGCCGTCACGGCGTCAAAATCCGCCGTTAGCAACCTGCACAGGCAAGTGCTGGCCGCCAGCAATCCGGCCCGGGCTCACTGATGACTGAAACCAACCCCCTTATTGCGCTGGCAGCCTATCTGCTGGCCATCGTGACCGCCGCATTGCTGTTGCGCACGGTTCCGAAAATCGCCCGGCACCTGCAACATTCCGGAGAAAGCCGCTATGCCAGCATTGATGGCCTGCGCGGCTACCTGGCGTTCGGGGTGTTCGTGCACCACTCGATCATTACCTGGATCTTCTTGCGCACCGGTGTGGTTGATTTCCCGCCGAGCAACTTCTACTCGCAGCTGGGCCAGGGCAGTGTCGCGCTGTTTTTCATGATCACCGGTTTTCTGTTCTGGGGACGATTGCTGGCCCAGGGGCGCAATCACGACTGGCTGGCCTTTACGGTCTCGCGGCTGTTTCGCCTCTACCCGCTGTATTTGCCGCTGATGCTGCTGGTGTTTGTCTCGGTCTTCCATTTGCAGAACTGGGAGCTGAAGGAATCCGGCCTGCGGCTGGCCGAGCAGATCTTCGCGTGGCTGACGTTCGACCGCCCGGACGTCAACGGCTATCACCAGACCGGCATGCTGATCTCCAATGTCACCTGGACGCTGGGCTACGAGGTGTTCTTTTACCTGGCGCTGCCCCTGGCCGCCATGGTGTTCATCTATCGCGGCAGTTGGTTGCAAGTGGTGCTGTGCCTGATCGGCATCTATGCCGTGTATCAGATCGTCGGCTGGGAGCATTCGCTGAAGAAGCACTTCCTGGCCAGCTTCCTGGGCGGCATTGGCGCCGCGTACTGGGTGCGTAAACCGCAACTGGTGGCCTGGGGTCAAACTCGGCTGGCGGGGATTATTGCCTTGCTGGCGCTGGCGACAGCCTTCACCGCGTTCAGCCGTGCCTTCAGCCTGGTGCCGCTGCTGCTGTTGTCGGTGTTCTTCGTGGTCGTGGCGTCCGGGCACACGCTGTTTGGCGCCCTGAAACCGCGCAGCATCCGCTGGCTCGGCGAAATCAGCTACAGCACCTACCTGCTGCACGGTTTCGTGCTGTGGCTGCTGGTCCAGCGCTTGCCGCACGTCTTGCCGATCGATACCCGTGAAACCTGGACATTCCTGCCGCTGATGGCGCTGTGTGCGTGCCTGCTGATCGTTATCAGCAGCGCGACCTTCCTGTATATCGAGAAGCCCGGCATCAACGCTGGCAAGCATCTGTTGCAGTGGCTGCGTCAGGGGCGGGCGGCCAAGAACCTGCGGGAGAAGATCGCCCGATAAACCGGAGCGATCTTCCAGCGCGGCGTCAGTCCTTTTCCAGCGGCGAAAACAACAGTCGCCCCAGACCGCGCCAGGTCTTCTTGTTCCACGCCTTGAACGGGATCTGCGCCAGCAGTTCCCGCGCGAGCTTGCGGTCGCGGTTGGCGGTTTTCAGGAACATCGAGCTGAGGAACTTGTAGCGCACCTCGTCGTACAGCGGATGGTCGCTGAACAGCGCATAGGACCGCAGGATGTTGTCGATCATGAAGCGGTGGTTCTTGTAGGAGTTGGTGGCGTGCTTGCGATAGCGCGCCATCAGCACATTCAGACCGTCGATGAAGTAACCGGCATGGGTCACCTTCAACTCGATCAGCAAGTCTTCCAGACGAATATTCGGATCGAACCCGCCCACCTTGTCCAGCGCCTCGCGGCGGATCATCAGGGTCGGCGCCGGCGGATAGGGCTTGCGCTCCAGGAACATGTCATCGAAATCCAGGCGCCGGAACGGCACATCCCGGCGCTGGCGCTTCTCCGGGTACAGATTGCCGTCGGCGTCGATCAGTTCGATGTTGCCGGCGCAGATCCCGACTTCGGGCTTGCCGTCCATGTACGCCACCTGCGTGGCGATTCGCTCCGGCAACATGATGTCGTCGGAACCGAACGGCACGATCAGGCTGCCCTTGGAACGAGCGATCGCGCCATTGAGCGTGTTGGTCAGCCCCTGATTCTGCTGGACCCGGAAATCGAAACCGTACTGCGCCTGCAACACCTTGATGCGCTCGACGCTGTCGTCCTTGGAGCCGTCATCGACCACCAGCAACTCAATGTTGGGGTAGGTCTGGTTGATGACACTGAGGATGCTTTCCTCGATGTAGGGCGCATGGTTGTACGACGCGATGATGACGGTAACGATGGGCTGCGCGTCGTTCATTTCTGTTCCTTGCGGGCCTGTTCCAGGCCGGAGTCAATCAGGGTCAGGTATTCCTGGCGGAACACCTCGATGTCGTGTTCTTGCTGCAGGTAACGGAAGGCTTGTTCGCCTTTGGCCTTGAGTTCCTCGTCCGACAGGGCGAGGTAGTTATCCAGCGCCGCAACCAGACTCGGTACATCCTTGGGGGTAATCGCCAGACCTCCGGCGCCCTCGATCAACGGCAGCATGGCCGGCACGTTCGAGGCGATCACCGGCAGGTGCCCGCTCATGCCTTCGAGCAGCGCCAGGCCCAGGCCTTCGGCCAATGACGGCATGGTCCAGACGTCAAAGGCGCGAATGTACTGCAAGGCGATTTCCTTGAAACCCAACAGGTGCGCACGGCCGGTCAGGCCCAGGCGTTCGATCTCGGCCGCCAGTTTCGCCTCTTCGCGGCCGGCACCGATGATCGCCAGTTGGGTGTTCGGGTATTTGTCCTTCAGCGCAGCAAACGCCTGCAACAAATAGGTGTGCCCCTTGACCGGCACCAGACGCCCCAGCGCGCCGATCAGCCGTACCGACGGATCGATGCCCAACAACTCACGGGCGCGCTCGCGGCTGTGCTGCAAGCCTTCAGCCTGTTCGATGTCGATAGCGTTGGTAATGGCGTAGGTGTTCTGGTCGGTAAAACCACAGTCGCAGTCCAGCAAGTACTGTTTGACCGCTGGCGAGACCCCGACGAAGCGCCAGTGGCGATCGATCAGGCGCTGGGTCTGGCGGCGCCGGTAAAAACGGTCGTACTCGCCGAAACCGTGGGAAATCCCGATGCACAGCGGCACTTTCAGCCAACGGTTGAGCGTCAGCATCATGTTCACGGGTTTGAAGCGGTTGCAGATCACCACATCGAATTTTTCCGCGCGGCAGAACTTGAACAACTGCCACATCGCACGCAGGCGCATGCCCTTGAGGGACTTGTCGGAAAACTCGAAGTACACCGAACGGTCGGCACGGCTCACCGCCTCGCCAGGCCCCGGCTTGCCGCGCAGGAACGCGGCAGTCACCTCATAGCGATCGCCGGGCAGTGCCTTGACGATCTGCTCTGCCAGGTCGGCAAAATCATGGGCTTTGACGTTGTAGTCAGGCTGCAGTTGCAGAACCTTTGACCGTTGACTCATAACTCTCCCCGTGGAAACCAGTCGCATCGATGACCCATGTCGGGTCAGAGGCGATGCGCCTGACCTCGGCCGGATCGGGTGGGGGCAACCGTGACCACTCGTTGCGTTTCCAGCAAACAAAGTGGAAATACGGAAACCGGCGATCGCCATCGCGATCATTGCTCAAACAGCCATTGCGCCAATACCAGTGACGCGGAAAATCGTCCGTGCCGTCGTGCCACTTGATGCAGCCACCGGGCGTGCTGAACGCTTCGGTGAACTCGCTGCGACGACGCCACGGGTTGAGCTTGCCCAGCAGCGTGAACAACGGCTCGGGAAAATTCTTGCGCCAGAGGAAGATGCGGCTGAAGGCCCCTTCGTCCAGTGCGTGATGTTCGTGATCGGTAAAACGCTTTTTCCAACCCTTGATCTGCATGAACAACTCACGCTTGCGCGCGGTGTTGCGCATCAGGCAAAGATGCCCGGCGACCCGTCGTTCATGGGTGGAGAACAGGTCATAAGCGGCCAGCCGATCCGGGGTGAAGTAACTTCGCAGGTCACCATACACCAGATCAATATCGCCGAACGCCCAGAAATCATAGCCTTGCAGGCGATCAGCGTGAATGTGCCCCAACGCCGGTTTGATGTCGCACAGCTTGTAAGCCGCAGCGGGCGCAAAGTCGATGTTCAAGCGCCGGGACACCAGCGCGCAGTAATCGCTGAAGGTCATGGTCTCGACGGTGACGTTCGGCGGCAGGTTCTCGGGTATGCCGCAGTCACTGAACAACAACCAGTCAATGTCCGTATTACGCCTGCAACTCTCCAGAAAGAACGGCATCCAAAATGGCCATTGGCCAAAATAAGGAATCAGAAAAAGAATACGCGGGCATGGACTCATCACAGAAACTTCACTGCGGCAGGTTAATTTGCGGCCATGCTAAACCGAGTCATGCTTCATTTTTACGGTGCAGATGTATCGTTATGCTTCAAAACCCACAACAATTCGTGGCGCCTCACGGCTTTGCGAAAGAACTCATTCTCTCCGTAAACCGGCGGCATGCGTCCAGCCAGCAGCCGCTGTATCCAGCGGCGCAAACGTCGCTTGAACGGCATGGGCGGTTGCAGATCATGCATCATGCCCAGCGCCATGGCCTTGTCGCGTTGCTGCTCGATAGACATCGGCAGGCAGCACGGCTGCATCGCCAGGGTCGAATCGAACGCCGGTGGCAGCGCGATGCCATGGCCGGCATCGCCCATCGGCCAGCGATCATTGTCGTGCAGGTGGTTGGCGTAGCCGAGCAACGTGGGTTGCCAGTCGAGGCCTTTGAGCGCTTCAAGAACGGCTTCTTGAGCGCAGAGATGGTCGGGGTGCGGATCGAGTGTCGGGTGCGGCAGGACGATCACCTCCGGGCGCGCCCGCAGCAACACTTCGCGCAGGTCCGCCAGCAGGTTGTTCCAGGTCGGCGCGCCGTCGACGTCACCCGGCAGGGTAAACGGGTTCAACTGGCGGAACAGCCGGGTGTCGCCCAATTCGGCTTCCCGTGAACCGATCGGCTGAGTGGGCGCGGCTTTCATCGCCGCCAGTTGCAGACAGAAATAACCCAACTGCACGCAATGCGCCTCAGGCACGCCCGCCCAGCGCGGTACGGCAATGCTGTCCCAGGCGCGCAAACGGCCCTTGAGCCGCGCAGCCTCGACCTTGTTCATTCCGAACTGCTGATAGTGCTCGGCTTCGATTTCACCGGCGGTCAGGGTGACAATCCAGGCCTCACTGGCCTGACTGTACAAACCGTAAGCCGCCAGTTCGGCGTCGTCGGCGTGGGGCGCGATGACCATCACCCGCTGACGGCGATAATCCGGCTGCTCGAAGACCCAGAGCACCGGCTCACCGAACACCTTGCAGAAGCGTCCGCGCAACCTGAGTTGCCCTTGGGACAGAACATGCGCCTGACCGCTGAGGTTCAGGTAGCGCAGGCCATTGACGCCGCGCTCGAAGGTCTGCCGATCCGGATGGTTGCCACCGGCCAACTCGACCACTGGATCGAAAAAGCGCCCCAACCAAGTGCTTTTCACCCGCAGCGCCAACACCAGCGTGGCGTCATCAACCAGCATCACGCCTTCGTCCAGGCGCAGATGCTCGCCCACCAGATGAACCTTGGGCCGCTGGGTGTAGGGCGGGAAACTGTACTGATAATCGTCTTTGGGCGAATAGAACAAATGATCGGCGAACCACGCCTCGTGCGCGATCCAGCCCAAAACCGCGAGCACCAGCGGCAACCACCAGGCCACCAGCACACCCACGACAATCAACAATCCCAGCGCAATCAGCAGGCCGATGCGCTTGTTGCGACGATGACGCTTGAGCAGTTGCTGTTTGCGGCTCATGGGTTGGCTCATACGGTGAAGACCGGCACAGGATTGCACCAGCGGTCCTTGTATTCACGGTCGGCGCGACCGAAGGAAAACCGCAGCGGCTTGCCCACGGCACGCGCCTGTTCCCAGGCGCTTTGGGTGTTGAGGAAACTCAGCACGCTGCCGGGGCTGAACTCGCGGGTTTCAGGGTCGACGCCGCCGTTGATGTACTCGACGCTGATCCACTCCGGCGCTTCGACGCGGTACACCAGTTGAATCGCAATGGGTGCGTCGTTGAGGAAAATCACCGAGCCAATCAGCAAGTCGCGCAGCAACTCGATCACGTCGCCCATGCGTGCCGCGCCGGTCGCCGGGAAACCCCAGCGGCGCTGGAACAGGTCGCAGTAGATCGCCGCCAGTTCGTGGCTGGAAAACTCTGAAACCGGCCGCACCATCCCGCCCGCCTCTTCCAGCAAACGCAGTTCGCGGCGCTGGTTGTAGCGAAACTTCTTCGACAGTTCTTCGGGGGTTCGGGCCATGGCCAGTTGCTCGGCCTGCAATTTGATGCCGGTGAAACGCCCTTCATTCAGCGCCGACAGATAACGCCCGCGATGCCGCAAAGGGGCCTGGGCATCGGCGGCGGCCGGCAGGATCAGCTCGGCGTTGCCGAGGTCGAACAAGCCTTTTTTACCGCTGCGCTTGAGCACGTCCTTGGACAAGGCCAGGTCGCGGCCCCAGGTCGGAATCGCCGCTTTGAGTTCGCCGTCCTGCTCCCAGGCGAGGTAACGCACCGGGATTTCGGCCAACTGCGCCAGGCGTTCGACCACCAATGGATGCGTCGCGACGCTGCCGCCGAAACGCTGCCAGGCCTCGGCATACGTCGAGGCGTCAACCGACGCCCAGCCTCGTTCGCGCCAGCCTTGAAATCGGTTGAGCATCAGCCCCTCTGTGCCAGTTCGGTAACGTGTGGCAAATGCCAGAAAGCCTCGCGCACGGCGCGATCGCTGAAACGCTCGCGCAAGCGATCGAGCATCAGCTCGGCACACTGGCGACGTTGTTGCTCGTCCATCGCGGCCAAATGCTGCAGCCCTTGCGCCAAACGTTCGGCATCGCCGAGCGGGAACAGAATGCCCACGCCTTCGACCACTTCCTTCGCCCCACCGCACGCGGTGGCGAGCAACGGCACGCCGGCGGCCATGGCTTCGAGCAGCACCATGCCGAACGGTTCGTGATCGGAGCTCAACGCGAACACATCGAAGGCCCGGAAATAACGTCGGGCGTCCGGCACCTGGCCGAGGAACAGCACGCGGTCGCCGATCCCGAGTTCACGGGCCAACGACTTGAGGTCTTGTTCCAGGCGACCGGAACCGAGAATCACCAACTGGCTGTTGCCCGGCAAACCCGGCAACGCCGCAGCAAAACCGTGCAGCAGCGTGGCTTGATCCTTGTCCGGGTGCAGCCGCCCGACGTTGCCGACCACCCAGGCATCCGCCGCCAGGCCGAGGGTTTCCCGGGCCTCGCGGGCCGATACCTGGCTGACTTGCATGGCTTGCACATCAATGCGGTTGTAGAGCGTCTGAATCCGCGCCGCCGGCCATTTCGGCAGGCACTGGCGCATGTCGTCGCGCACCGCATCGGACACGCCGAGCAGGCTCAAGCGCTTGCGGAAGATCTGCGCGAACAACTTGCGAGTGCCGCGTTTGTAATCGCCAAACGCGTGATGCACGCCAATCACCGGCAGCGAAGTGCCGAGCAAGGCGATGTAGATCGGCTTGAAGCGATGGGCAATGCAGAAACTGAAATTGCGCGAAGCGGCGATCTTGCGCAGATCGCTAATGGCGCCCAGCTTCAGGCCACGAATGGCCTCGGAGCTGTATTCCATGAACAGCACTTCATCGGAAGCGCAGCCCGCGGCGACGTCAGCATCGGCGGCCCCGGTCAAAAAGACCGTGGTCACCCGATACCCCGTCCCCGCGAACAGGCTGGCGTACTGCCGGGCGCAGTCCAGGAACGGCCCGTCATAGCCGTGACAGAACTGCAACACATGGCGTTCAGCCGAGCGTGTCATAAGCGTCCGCGCCTTCTTTGACCACCAGAATGTCTTCCATGATCAGGTATTGCAGGTCGGAGCCAAAGAACATGTTCAGGGCGTCAGTCGGTGAGCAAATCATCGGCTCGCCACGACGGTTTAGCGAGGTGTTCAGCGACACGCCGTTGCCGGTCAACACTTCCAGCGCTTTCATCATGTCGTAGTAGCGCGGGTTGTATTCGCGCTTGAGCACCTGGGCCCGGGACGTGCCGTCTTCGTGGACGACTTCCGGCACGCGGGTCTTCCACTCTTCCGCCACTTCAAAAGTGAAGGTCATGAACGGCGCCGGGTGATCGACCTTGATCATCTGCGGGGCCACGGTGTCGAGCATCGACGGGCAGAAAGGCCTCCAGCGCTCGCGGAACTTGATCTGGTGGTTGATGCGGTCAGCCACGCCGGTCGCACTCGGGCAACCGATGATCGAACGACCGCCCAAGGCACGCGGACCGAACTCCATGCGACCCTGGAACCAGGCCACCGGGTTGCCATCGACCATGATCTTGGCGATGTTTTCCGGCATGTTCTCGAGCTTGCGCCAGGTCGGCTTGCTCGGGTGGCGGGCGCACGCGGCGATCACGTCTTCGTTGCTGTACGACGGGCCGAGGTAGACGTGTTCCATCTTCTCGACCGGTACGCCACGGGCGTGGGACACATAAGCCGCCGCGCCGACCGCCGTGCCGGCATCGCCGGACGCCGGTTGTACGAACAGCTCTTTGACGTCGTCACGAGCGATGATTTTCTGGTTCAGCTTGACGTTCAACGCACAGCCACCGGCGAAGGCCAGTTTGCCGGTTTCCTTGAGCACGTCGCCCAGGTAGTGGTCGATCATCTGCAGCGAGATCTTTTCGAACAGCGCTTGCATGCTGGCGGCGTAGTGGATGTACGGCTCGTCGGCGATGTCGCCTTCGCGCTTCGGACCCAGCCACTCGATCAGCTTCGGCGAGAAGTAGAAACCTTTGCCCTTCTCTTTGTAGCGACGCAGGCCGATGACGTTGGCGTAGTCGGTGTTGATCACCAGTTCGCCGTTTTCAAACGAGGCCAGGCGCGAGAAATCGTATTTGCTCGGGTCGCCGTACGGCGCCATGCCCATGACCTTGAACTCGCCGTCGAGCATCTCGAAACCGAGGAACTCGGTAATCGCGCCATACAGGCCGCCGAGGGAGTCCGGATCGAAGAATTCCTTGATCTTGTGGATCTTGCCGTTTTCGCCGTAACCGAAGAAGGTCGTGGCGTACTCACCTTTGCCATCGATCCCGAGGATCGCGGTTTTCTCTTTGAAACCGGAGCAGTGATAAGCGCTGGAAGCGTGGGCCAAGTGGTGCTCGACCGGCTCGATCTTGATTTTCTTCGGGTCGAAACCCAGTTGTTCAAGGCAGAACACGATCTTGTTGCGATAGCGCTTGTAGCGACGGTTGCCCATCAGGATCGCGTCGAGGGCGCGGTCCGGGGCGTACCAGTAACGCTTGGCATAGTGCCAGCGCGCCTTGCCGAACAGGCTGATCGGCGCGAAAGGAATCGCTACCACGTCAACGTCGGAAGGCTTGATGCCTGCCTGTTCGAGGCAGAACTTCGCCGATTCGTAGGGCATGCGGTTCTTTGCATGTTTATCGCGTACGAAGCGCTCTTCCTCAGCCGCCGCGACCAGCTTGCCGTCGATGTACAAGGCTGCGGAAGGATCATGGCTAAGGGCGCCGGACAGGCCAAGAATCGTCAATGCCACAGGGGTCTAGCCTCTTTAGTCTGCATTCAGGCGACATGCGCCTCAAAAATTAATGTGCCCTCGCAAGGGGCGAGAGACAGCTAAAGGGCGGGATTATAGCTTAAAAGCGCCGGCAAGCCTCTAGCAGGAAGAGGCGGGGTCGCGCGTTGACAGTAAAAGGGCCGCGACGCAGGCTTTGGCGCAAATGGACTGGGAGATCCCGGTCGGCGTTAAGGCCTCGGTGAGTTCATCGGGGCTTTTCGCTTTCTGAGGATTGGGAAATTCAGACCCAACTATCCTTCCCGCCTTGTTACCCACGCCCTGCCCGCCAATAAATCGAAATATTACCGTCAGCACTCTGCCGATAGATCGTATACGGCAAGACCACCGTGTCCAGAACACCCGACAGGCTCAAGTCCAGCAAGACCAGCGGCACCAGAAACCCGGTGGGGTCGGGCGGTGCGTTCAATACGCAGAAGTCGTAGGCCAGACCGCTGTAGATGCGCGGGATGGATTGGCAGTAGGTTTTTTGTTTTCTAAGACTACGGGCTGCATCGGCATCGTCCTGAAGGACGGTCACCGCCGTGCCGCAGCCGGATAAGGTCAGTGAACACGCGCTGAGTAAAACCGCCATTTTGATCATCAGATTTGCCTTCGGAATACGTCAGGCAAACTAGCATCGGGGTTATTCGGCGCACAGTTCATGGGGTCTGTGGATCGTGTAGGACGGTTCGTAAGAACGTGTCCTCCGATGACAGGCCGGGGATTTTTGTGTTGGATGGCAGGACCTCATCGCGAGCAAGCTCGCGCCCACAATAGTCTTGTGTTGCGCACACATTTTTGTGTCCGCCGCAAATCCACTGTGGGAGCGAGCTTGCTCGCGATAGGGCCGAAGGCCCGATTCAGGCCGCGCTGGAGATGTCTTTGGGCAACCGTTGATCAATCACCCGATACAACGCGCTGCTCTCAGGCCAGTTGCGCATAAACCGCGCCCGATCCCGCGCGTAGGCCGGGGCAAAGCTGCCCGCCGAGCCGTGCTGGCACATCGAATCCAGGTCAATCAGCGCCCAGCGATCCTGCTGCCAGAACAGGTTATGGCCCTTGAAATCCCCATGGCTGATACGCTCGCGAATCAATTCGGCGAACAGGTGATCCAGCGCCAGCAATTCAGCTTCCGGTGCCTCGCCACTCTCAACGAACGGCGCAAACCGCTCGATGATGTCCGGCCCCGCCAGGTATTCCGTCACCAGATAAGCCCGGCTGCGCAACCAGAGAAAACGCGTCTCCAGCACGGCCAGCGGTTTGGGCGTGGCGATGCCGAGGAACACCAATCGATTGCCTTCGCGCCAGGAATGCCACGCACGGCTCGGGCGCCAGAAGCGCTTGAGCCAATGGGCAAAGCCCTTGATGTTGTAACGCTTGATCACCAGCGGACGCCCGGCCACTTCGACCTTGCCGACGCTCGCCGCGCCGCCGGTCTTGTACAGGTGCCCCTGATCGAGCAAGGCATCGGCCTGCTCCAGCACCGGCAACATCGCCACTTCTTCCTCACGGCGAATCGCCCGCAAGCCGAACGCCCCGCGCCTAACACTGAACAGCGTGCATTCACGGCCACACTTGATCAGGAAGTCCTTCAAACGCCAACTGCGGACCTTGCTGATCTGCTTCTGCAAGGCTTCCATCGGCAAGGCGTGTTCGCCGTTGCTCAGGAGGTAGTAGACCAGCAACTCTTCGATGAAGGGCTCCATCGACTTGGGCAACTGGGCGAAAAACACCCCGAGGTTTTCCAGGACTTTCTGTCGCGACAGCGGTTGGCCAGGGGTTTCTGCACAGATCCCGGCGCCATCGATCAGGTACAACCGGCCACGCTGGCGCAACAGGTTGTCCAGGTGCAGGTCTTCCTGCCACAGCCCCTTGCGATGCATTTGGCCGATAGCCCCCAACGCCTCAGCCAATACGGCCCCTTGCCCATCGGACAGCACCGGTAAATTCTCGACCTGCTTCCAGGTATCGCCGAGGCTTTCGGCGCCTTCAAGAAAATCAAAAAGCAGCCAACCGCCCTCGCCGTCCTTCAAGCCATCCGCCAACAGTTGCGGCGTGGTCAGGCCTTGATCGGCGAGCAAACGCACGCCATCGCGTTCACGCTGGAAATGCCGCGCCGCTTTGCTGCCCACCAGCAACTTGGCCAGCACCGGCCGGCCACGCCAGACACCCGCGCCCACGTAACGCTGGCCCGGCAATACGCGCAGCAGGCTCAACAGTTGCAACTCGGCAGGCCCGGCGGCATCGGCCAGGGGAATGTTCAACGGCAGGCGCGGGCTGCGACCGGCGTTTTTCAGCTCGGACAAACGCATCAACGCGTCTCCTTGTGACTGCGGCGCGCGGTCAGTCGCGACACCCAATCGTCGACCAACGAACTGTCGCTGGGCTGAGCCACATAGCTGGCCAGCAACTCGCGCAACTGGCCCTCGTCCCATTCCGGCGCCCGGCGCAGTAACGGCTCCAGGTCCTTGATCCGGTCACGCTGACCGAACAACAAGGGCCGGGTTTTTTCCAGGTCGATCAACTGCGCCTGGTAACCGTCGCCGGTGGCCTGCAAGAAAATGTGTTTGGGATAGAAGCAGCCGTGCACCTGACGCACGCCGTGCAGGCGCCGCGCCAATTGCCCACAGGCCTGCAGAATGGCCGAGTGCTGCGCGTCGCTCAGGTCCGACCAGCGCTGCAACAGCGAATCCAGGTCATCCCAACCATCCAGGGCGCGGGTCAGCAGAATCGCCCGGACTTCGCCGTCAACCTTGCGCTCACCGAAGAACGCCGCTTGCAGCGCCGGGATGCCCATCTTTTGATAGCGGGTGATGTTGCGAAACTCGCGGGCAAAACTGGGCTCGCCGAACGGCGCATGGAAGGTGCGCGTCAGGTAGTTGCTCTGGCGCTTGAGGTAAAACCCCTGACCTTCCAGGTCCAGCCGAAACACACTGCTCCAGCCGCCGCGCGCGGTGTTGGGTTCATCCACCGCCTCGAGCTGCTTGGCCCAGAGCGCGTCGAAAGTGCCGAGGCCATGCCGCTCAAGCAGCGCACGGTCTTCAGCAGCCAGGAAATCAGTCATTCGCGTCCCTCGAAAAATCTCACCACATGCCGGATGCGTTTTTTGTCGGCCGCGTTGAGCCGGGTCCGTCCGCGGTATTGCAGGTAGAAGCGCAGGCGCTGGGTGGCCGACAGGTGATATTTGGCCACTTTGTCGAGGCAGGCCAGGTCCTTGGTGATCCGGTATTTGAGCCAGAAACCGCGCCAGAAATCGCCGTTGGGGCAATCGATCAGGAACAGCTTGGCTTGATCGTCGATCAGCAGGTTGCGCCACTTCAAATCGTTATGGGTGAAGCGATTGTCGTGCATGGTCCGGGTGTAACCGGCCAACTGCTGGCTGACGTGATCGACCCAGGCGCGGTCCGCCAGTTTCGGGTCTTTGCGATCCGCCAGCGCCGACAAGTCTTCGGTGCGCGGCAACTCGCGGGTGATCATCGCCCCACGGTCGTAAGCCGCGCCACGCCGTTCCAGGCCCCAGGCCACCACTTCGGCGGTCGGGATGCCCCACTTGGCGAAGCGCTTGAGGTTTTGCCATTCGGCTTTCACCCGAGGCTTGCCCAAATAACGACGCAGGCCTTTGCCGGCGCCGACGTAACGCTTGACGTAATAATTGACGCCATTGCGCTCGACGCGAATGACCTCGGACAACGGGTCGCGGGTCAGGCGCTCACCCTTGAGGTTGAACACGGCTTCGAGGCTACCAAAATCTTCAGCCAACTCGCTGTAAGCGGGTTCCAGTTTCCAACCCGACATCAGAGCGCATCCCCGTATCGCTGTTTACGGTCATAGAGTTTGTTGGCCTTGCCTTCGAGCCAGGCGAGCAACGCCGCTTCCTCGGCCAGAATCTGGCGCAACGGCTGCTGGAAGTAGCCCTTGAGGAAACGCAGTTTGTCGCGTTGGGTCAGGCCGATGTCCAGGGCCGAAAAGTACAGCGCCGCCAGATCCTTGTTGCGCCAGCGCTGGGTAATCGCCGGGCGGGTCTGGGCGCGGTGCAGGTCGATCACCGAGAGTTTGAAGTCGTCGGCGCTCACCGGTTTATCGGTATGCAGCAGAAAGTGACAGATGTAGCAGTCGCGGTGGTTGACCCCGGCGCGGTGCATCATGCCGGTCATGCGTGCGACTTCGGCGATCAGCGCGCGCTTGAGCTTAGGCTGCGGCGGGTTCTTGACCCAATCGATGCTGAAGTCTTCGAGGCTGACGGTCGGCGCCAGTTCTTCGGTGACGATGAACGAATGTTGATCCGCCGGGTTGCTGCCCTTCTCGCCGTACGCGACGGCGGTCATGGTTGGCACGCCGACCTCTTGCAGGCGCTGAATGGCTTTCCACTCCTGGCCCGCGCCGAGTACCGGCAGCTTGGCGGTGAGCAGGTTCTTGAAGATCTCGCCCCAGCCGATGCCCCGGTGAATTTTCACGAAAAACCCGTTGCCGTCCACTTCAGTGCGCAGGGTCCGGCGCGCTTCGAGCTCGCGGTACACCTCGCCCTGCAAGCCCTCGACTTCGGCGAACGGGTCGCGTCCGGCCCAGAGGCTTTTGAACGGTTCAGCCAGCATCAACTTCATTAAGCGTGCTCCGCCAGAATCACATCGGCCGCGTGCTGCGGCATGCTGTAGAGGTCGGCCGTCTCAGCGAAGGCCAGACCGTTGCGGCCCCAGGCCGCCCGTGCTTGAGCGTCATTCAACATGTCGGTCAGGTACTGCGCGAGCTGCGCCTGATCGAACGGTTCGTCCAGCACCCGGCCGGCGTCGGCCTCGGCGATGTAATGGGCGTAACCGCACACTGCGCTCACCAGCACCGGCAACCCGGCCACCAGGGCTTCAAGCAAGACCGTCCCGGTGTTTTCGTTGTACGCCGGGTGGATCAACAGGTCGGCGCCCAGCAGGAAACGCGGGATATCGCTGCGCCCCTTGAGGAACGTCACGTTGTCGCCGAGCCCCAGCGTAGCGCTCTGCATCTGGAACAATTTGGGGTCGTCCTGGCCAATTACAAACAGCCGGGTGCGTTTCTTCAGATCAGCGGGCAGTGCCGCCACGGCTTTGAGGCTGCGATCCACACCCTTGGTCTTGAACCCGGAGCCGATTTGCACCAGCAGCAAATCGTCGTCCTTGAGGTTGAATTCCTGGCGGAACTCGGCGCGAATTTCGGCGGCATTCGCCGGCGCACGACGGTCCTGGGAGATGCCCGGTGGCAGCAGATGGAAGCGTTCCAGCGGCGTGTCGTAATGCTTGATGAACAGCGGCTGCTGGACTTCGGAAATCATCAGCACTTCGGTCTTGGCGTCCTTGGCAAACACCGCGCGCTCGTACTCGGCGAAGTGCCGGTAGCGGCCCCAGCGCCGGTACAGCGAGTTGCGCAGGTTCTGCGCCTTGTCTTCGAAGCAGCCGTCGGCGGCGTAGTAGACGTCCAGGCCGGGCATTTTATTGAAGCCGATCAGGCGATCCACCGGACGCTTGGCCAAGTCGGCCTCCATCCATTCCGTGAGTTTTTCGTTGCGCCGATGGTTGAAGAACGCCTTGACCGGCGCCACCAGCACTTCAAACCCCGGCGGCACGTCACCTTCCCAGATCAGCGTGTAGACGCGAATCTGATGCCCGCGCTGCTGACACTCCAGGGCAATGCGCATGAAATCGCGCTGCAAACCGCCAAACGGGAAATATTTATAAAGGACAAAAGCCAATTGCATCAGCGCAGCTCCTCAGCCAGTAACAACGTGCTCAGTCGGCTGGCGACACGCTGGGGATTCAGACGCGTGAAGCACAGGGGCCACTCGCGTTTAAGGTCAAACTGACGGGCGTCTTCGGCCGTCGGTTGATAGGTGCATTTCTTTTGCAGGCACGGCGCGCACGGGAAGTCGCTGGCGATGTGAATCTGCGCCTTGCCGTAAGCGCCGGTCAGGCCCGGGTTGGTCGGGCCGAACAGCGACAGGGTCGGCACGTCCAGCGCGGCGGCCAAGTGGCCGAGGCCGGTGTCCACGGCCACGCAGGCTTGCGCCCCGGCCAGGACTTTGCCGACGCCGGCCAGATTCAGTTTCGGCAACACTTCCGCATGCCGGAAACCGGCGGCGATGCGCTCGGCCCGGGCCTTCTCGATCGGGTTGCCCCACGGCAGTTTCACCGCGACGCCGAGGTGGCCGACGCGCTCGGTCAGCTCACGCCAGTAAGCTTCCGGCCAGTGCTTGGTGTCCCACGTGGTGCCGTGGAGGAACAGCACGTACGGATTCTTGCGCGGCAGTTCCACCATGCGCTCGACGTTCAAACCGTAATCGCCCAGGCCTTTGGGCAAGTCATAGCCCAAGGCCAAGGCGAACAACTGACGCACGCGCTCAACGGCGTGCTGCCCACGGCCCACGGCCAGGCGTCGGGAGTAGAAACGGGCGGCCATCGGCTCGCGGGCCGAATCCTTGTCGAGCCCCGCGACCGGCGCCTTGATGTAGCGCGTCAGCCAAGCGCTTTTCAGCAAGCCTTGGGCGTCGATTACCAGATCATATTGGGTGGCGCGAACGCTTTGCTTGAAGCGCTTCCACTCGCCACTTTTGATGGTCTGCCAGATATTTTTGCGCCAGCGACGGATCGCCACCGGGATCACCTTGCCCACGGCCGGGTGCCACGTCGGAATCTCGGCAAAGCCTTCTTCCACGACCCAGTCGAACGTGATGCCGGGGATCGCCCGCGCCGCGTCGGTCAACGCTGGCAACGCGTGAATCACGTCACCCAGCGAAGACGTCTTGATCAACAGTACCCGCAAACTAATTGACCTCGACCACAGTGCCCTGCAACCGCTGCAAGGCTTCGTTCACCGGTTGCGGCATCAGTTGACGCAAGCAGTTGTAATGACCGAAGCGGCACGTGCGATCAAAGCACGGGCTGCAATCGAGGCCCAGGCGCACGATTTCGACGTGTTCGGCCAACGGCGGAGTGAAGCCCGGCGAGGTCGAGCCGTAGACGGCGACCAGTGGACGGTTCAGCGCAGCGGCTACGTGCATCAGGCCGGAATCGTTGGAGACCACGGCGTCGGCGCAGGACATCAGGTCGATGGCTTCAGCCAGCGAGGTGCCGCCGCTGAGGTTCACCGACTCTTCACGCAAACCGGGAATCAGCCGCGCGCGAATGTCTTCGCCAACGGCGTGATCGTTTTTCGAACCGAACAGCCAGACCTGCCAGCCTTCGCGAATCTTCGCTTCGGCGACCTTGGCGTAATGCTCCGACGGCCAGCGCTTTGACTCGCCAAACTCGGCACCGGGGCACAGGGCCAAGACCGGGCGATCCAGGGCCAGGCCAAACTTGGCCAGCGCCGCTTCGCGGGTCACCGGGTCGATTTGCAGGCTCGGGCGTGGATAAGGCTTCGGCAGCTCGGCGCCTGGTTCGTAGGCCAGGGCCATGAAGCGCTCGATCATCAGCGGATAACGTTCTTTATCCAGGGTCCGCACGTCGTTGAGCAGGCCATAGCGGAACTCGCCACGCCAGCCCGTGCGTTTCGGGATGCCGGCGAAAAACGGCACCAGTGCCGATTTCAGGGAATTGGGCAGCAGGATCGCCTGGTCGTACTGGCCGGCCAGGGATTTGCCGATGCGCCGACGGGTCGCCAACTCAAGCGCGCCGTGGCCGAGCGGAAAGCTCAAGGCCTGACGCACTTCGGGCATGCGCTCAAGGATCGGCCGGCTCCACTCGGGGGCCAGCACGTCGATTTCGCATTGCGGGTGGCGCTGCTTGAGACACTGAAACAGTGTCTGCGCCATCACCATGTCACCGACCCAACTGGGCCCAACGATCAGAATTTTCATGTGGTTTCCAAAAACGAACCGGGGAGGCATACGCCTCCCCGCCTCGAGAATTCTACAAACACTGCAGATCTATTGTGGGAGCGGGCTTGCTCGCGAAGGGGCCGGCACATCCAGCATCGATGTCGACTGATACTCCGCTTTCGCGAGCAAGCCCGCTCCCACATTGGGGTATTGGGTGTTTCAACTATCCGGTTTCAGCTTAACCCCAACTCTTTCCAGATCCGCAACACCTGCCGCCGTTCGTCCGCGAACTGATCGCCCGGTATCACTCCGGCCTCCTTCTGCAAGGCCTGCCGGTGAGCGGCGGAGCGATAGGCTTTATAGGCCTCGCGCAACAGGCTGGCGTCTTCGACGGGCATCAGCCCGGCCTTTTCCAGCTCTTCCAGAATGCGGATGTTATCGGTCCAGCGCAGCAATGACGGATGCTGCTCGGACCACGCCAGGGCCGCGTATTGCACCATAAATTCAATATCGACGATACCTCCGGCGTCCTGCTTGAGATCGAACGGCGCCGTGGCCTCGAAGGCATTCGCCCCGGTGCCGGCGGCGGTGCTCTTGCTGCCGAGGTTATCGCGCATCTTGGCGCGCATCTCGCTGACCTCCTGGCGCAAGGTCGGCAAATCCCGGGCCTTGCCCAAAATCGCCGCGCGCACCTTCTCGAACGCCTGGCCGACATCCTGGCTGCCCACCAACACCCGCGCCCGCACCAACGCCTGATGTTCCCAGGTCCAGGCTTCGTTTTCCTGATAGCGAGCAAATGCCCCGAGGGAACTCACCAGCAACCCGGACGCACCGGACGGCCGCAGACGCATGTCCACTTCATACAATTGGCCGGAATTGGTCTGCGCCGTGAGCAAGTGAATGATCCGCTGCCCCAACCGGGTAAAAAACTGCGCGCCGTCGATGGGTTTCGCCCCGTCGGTTTCCGCTTGCGGATCGCCGTCGTGGATAAACACCAGGTCCAGGTCCGAACCATGCCCCAATTCCAGGCCGCCGACCTTCCCATAACCGACAATCACGAAGCCGGGATCGCACAAAGTGCCGTCGGTGCGCATCGGGTTGCCGTACTTGGCGACCGTTTGGCGCCAGGCCAGGGCCAGCACTTGTTCGAGGATTGCCTCGGCGAGCCAGGTCAGGTAATCGCTGACCTTCATCAACGGCAAGCTGCCGGAGATTTCCGACGCCGCCACCCGCAAGCGGTGCGCCAGTTTGAAATGACGCAAGGCTTCCATCTGTTGTTCGAGATCATCCTCGGGGATTCGGGTCAGGCGCTCGCGCAACTCGGCGGCCAATTCCGGCGCCAGCGGCGGCTTGAACAGTCGGCCTTCATTGAGCAACTCATCGAGCAGCAACGGGAAACGGGTGATTTGCTCGGCAATCCATGGGCTCGCCGCGCATAACGTCAGCAATCGACGCAGGGCGCCGGGGTTTTCCGTCAGCAACACTAAATAAGCCGAGCGCCGGGCCACGGCTTCCACCAGCGGCAGCACCCGCTCCAATACCAGATCGGGATTGGCATGCTCGACGGCCTGCGCCAACAAACGCGGAATAAAGGCATCGAGGCGTTCGCGCCCCAGGCGTTGCATGGCGCGCAATTGTGGACTGCCGCGCAAACCGGCCAAGGCTTTCAACGCCTTGCTGGCATCGACAAAACCGCCGTCCTGCAACTGCCGGCAGGCGGCCTCTTCGTTCTGGGACTCTTCCCACAACGGCAGCCATTCACCGCCCACCACCACCTCGGCCTCGGCGCCCTCCTCTTCATCCGGATCGGCAATCACCTGCGCGAAGTGCCACGCCACGCGGCCACGCCAATACATCAGCCGCTCATGGAACGCGTCCCAATCGGCAAAACCGAGCATAAAAGCAATGCGCGCCTGATCCTGAGCGCCGTCCGGCAGCATTTGAGTCTGACGGTCGGCAATCGCCTGGATCGCGTGCTCGGTGTACCGCAAGAATTCGTAGCCGTTGCGCAACTCGCTGATCACCGGTTCTGGCAGGTAACCCTGCCCTTCCAGGGTGCTCAGTACTTTTAATAGGGGGCGTTGTTGCAGGCTCAGGTCGCGACCGCCGTGGATCAACTGGAACGCCTGGGCGATGAACTCGACTTCACGAATGCCGCCGGAGCCGAGCTTGATGTTGTCGGCCATGCCTTTGCGCCGCACTTCCTGCTGGATCAACTGCTTCATGGTGCGCAGCGCTTCGATGGCGGAGAAGTCCAGATAACGCCGGTAAACGAACGGGCGCAGCATTTCTTGCAGTTGTGCGCCGGCCACTTGATCGCCCGCCACCACCCGCGACTTGATCATCGCGTAGCGTTCCCAGTCGCGGCCCTGGTCCTGGTAATACTGTTCGAGCGCGTTGAAGCTCAAGACCAGCGCACCGGCCGAACCATATGGGCGCAGGCGCATATCGACGCGGAACACAAAACCGTCGACGGTCATCGGGTCCAGGGCCTTGATCAGGCGCTGGCCGAGGCGGATGAAAAATTCCTGGTTATCCAGCGAGCGCTTCACGCCCACGGTTTCGCCGCCCTCGGGGTAAGCGAAGATCAGGTCGATGTCGGAGGACAGATTCAGCTCCACCGCGCCGAGCTTGCCCATGCCGAGGATGACCATTTGCTGCGGCTCGCCGCTGCGCCGGCCGGTGGGCACGCCGAACTGCTGGCAGTGCCGCGCGTACAACCACTGATAGGCCTGATCGATGCTGGCATCGGCCATGTCCGAGAGGTCGCGGCAGGTCTGGACCAGATCGGCCTGGCGGGTCAGGTCGCGCCAGATGATCCGCACTTGCTGGCGGGTGCGCTGGCGGCGCAGGGCGCGGCCGAGTTCGTCTTCGGTTTCAGCGGCATTCACCGCTGCCGCAATCTGGCCACACAGTTCGCCCGGCGCGAAGCGGCGATCGAGTTCGCCAGACTGCACCAGCCCCAGCAACATCAAAGGGTCACGAACACTCTGTTCAATCACGAAGTCGCTGGCGGCGCTGACCCGGGCGAATTGCGCCCAGCGTTCCGGCGTCCAGGTGGACAGGCCATGGTCGTCTTCTAATAAGGCCACAGCGGCGCGCAACGACTGCTCGGCGCGGGTGACCAACGGCTGGAGAATGGCGGGCAGTTCGGCAAGCGAAGGCAGGGTCATGGTCTATCCTTGATCGGCGTGTGAAGGGCTGCATGTAGTGATTCTTGAAAACCCGCTACGTGACCGACTGTCGAACAAAGGTTAGAAATAGCTGAAATTTCTTTTATTTTGGCAGCCAACATCAAGCTTTCACCTTTTCTGGTTGGCAAAAGACCAACCTTAACGATTATTCTCACAACGCAGCCGGAGGCCACAAGCCATTCATCTGTAGTTTTACTACTCGTCTATACATTCGAAAGGCTGAAATGCCCGTTGATTTGTAGTAAAACTACACGCCGCCGGAACAACCTCTCGGCAATCCAAGAATTTATATCGTCTGCCCACAAGGCCAGTCGCAAACTCAGGCAACCGATTCTGGAAGCCTTTCCGCCCTGGAGCAAGCCATGCAAGACCTCGATCCCGTCGAAACCCAGGAATGGCTGGACGCCCTGGAATCGGTTCTCGACAAAGAAGGCGAAGACCGCGCTCATTATCTGATGACCCGTATGGGCGAATTGGCGACCCGTAGCGGTTCGCAACTGCCTTACGCCATCACTACGCCATACCGCAACACCATTCCTGTGACCCACGAAGCACGCATGCCTGGCGACCTGTTCATGGAACGCCGCATTCGCTCGCTGGTTCGCTGGAACGCGATGGCCATGGTGATGCGTACGAACCTGAAAGATTCGGACCTGGGCGGTCACATCTCCAGCTTCGCCTCCAGCGCCACCCTGTATGACATCGGCTTCAACTACTTCTTCCAGGCCCCGACCGACGAACACGGCGGCGACCTGATCTACTTCCAGGGCCACACCTCGCCAGGCGTTTACGCCCGTGCGTTCATGGAAGGTCGCATCACCGAAGAACAAATGAACAACTTCCGCCAGGAAGTCGACGGCCAGGGCCTTTCGTCCTATCCGCACCCTTGGCTGATGCCTGATTTCTGGCAGTTCCCGACTGTATCGATGGGCCTTGGCCCGATCCAGGCGATCTACCAGGCACGCTTCATGAAGTACCTGGAAGCCCGCGGCTTCATTCCGGAAGGCAAGCAGAAAGTCTGGTGCTTCCTGGGCGACGGCGAGTGTGACGAGCCGGAATCCCTGGGCGCCATCTCCCTGGCTGGCCGCGAGAAGCTCGACAACCTGATCTTCGTCATCAACTGCAACCTGCAGCGCCTCGACGGCCCGGTTCGCGGCAACGGCAAGATCATCCAGGAACTCGAAGGCGTGTTCCGCGGTGCTCAGTGGAACGTGACCAAAGTCATCTGGGGCCGTTTCTGGGACCCACTGCTGGCCAAAGACGTCGACGGCATCCTGCAACGTCGCATGGACGAAGTCATCGACGGCGAGTACCAGAACTACAAAGCCAAAGACGGCGCGTTCGTACGTGAACACTTCTTCAACTCGCCGGAACTCAAGGCGATGGTTGCAGACTTGTCCGACGACGAGATCTGGAAACTCAACCGTGGCGGCCACGACCCGTACAAGGTCTACGCGGCGTACCACGAAGCGGTCAACCACAAAGAACAACCGACCGTCATCCTGGCCAAGACCATCAAAGGTTATGGCACCGGTGCCGGCGAAGCGAAAAACACCGCGCACAACACCAAGAAAGTCGATGTCGACAGCCTGAAGTTGTTCCGCGATCGTTTCGACATCCCGGTCAAAGACGAAGAGCTGGAGAACCTGCCGTTCTTCAAGCCAGAGCCAAACAGCGCCGAAGCCCGCTACCTGAGCGAGCGCCGCACTGCACTGGGCGGTTTCGTGCCACAGCGTCGCGCCGAAAGCTTCAGCGTGCCGACCCCGTCGCTCGATACCCTCAAGGCCATCCTCGACGGCTCGGGCGACCGTGAAATTTCCACCACCATGGCGTTCGTGCGCATCCTGGCGCAACTGGTCAAGGACAAGGAAATCGGTCCGCGCATCGTGCCGATCATCCCGGACGAAGCCCGTACCTTCGGTATGGAAGGCATGTTCCGTCAGTTGGGCATCTACTCGTCCGTCGGCCAGCTCTACGAGCCAGTCGATAAAGACCAGGTGATGTTCTACCGCGAAGACAAGAAGGGCCAGATCCTCGAAGAAGGCATCAACGAAGCGGGCGCCATGAGCTCCTTCATCGCTGCCGGTACTTCGTACTCCAGCCACAACCAGCCAATGCTGCCGTTCTACATCTTCTACTCGATGTTCGGCTTCCAGCGTATCGGCGACCTCGCCTGGGCCGCTGGCGACAGCCGTACCCGTGGCTTCCTGATCGGCGGCACCGCCGGCCGGACCACGCTGAACGGCGAAGGACTGCAACACGAAGATGGTCACAGCCACATCCTGGCCGGCACCATCCCGAACTGCCGCACCTTTGATCCAACCTACGGCTATGAGCTGGCGGTGATCATCCAGGACGGCATGAAGAAGATGACCGAAGAGCAGCAGGACGTTTTCTACTACATCACCGTGATGAACGAGTCCTACCAGCAGCCGGCCATGCCGGCCGGTGTCGAGGAAGGCATCATCAAGGGCATGTACCTGCTCGAGGAAGACACCCGCGAAGCGGCGCACCACGTTCAGCTGATGGGCTCCGGCACCATCCTGCGTGAAGTCCGTGAAGCGGCGAAGATCCTGCGCGAAGAGTTCAACATCGGCGCTGACGTGTGGAGCGTTACCAGCTTCAACGAACTGCGTCGCGACGGCCTGGCCGTCGAGCGCAGCAACCGTCTGCACCCAGGCCAAAAGCCTAAGCTGAGCTACGTCGAAGAGTGCCTGAACGGCCGTAAAGGTCCGGTCATCGCGTCTACCGACTACATGAAGCTGTTCGCTGAACAAATTCGTCAGTGGGTCCCGTCCAAGGAATTCAAAGTCCTGGGCACCGATGGTTTCGGCCGCAGTGACAGCCGTAAGAAGCTGCGTCACTTCTTCGAAGTCGACCGTCATTTCGTGGTGTTGGCAGCCCTGGAAGCCTTGGCTGACCGTGGTGATATCGAACCTAAGGTGGTGGCTGAAGCCATCGTCAAGTTCGGGATCAACCCGGAAAAACGCAACCCACTGGACTGCTGAGGAGACAATCTGTGAGCGAACTCATTCGAGTACCTGACATCGGCAGCGGTGAAGGTGAAGTAATCGAACTCTTTGTGAAGGTCGGCGACCGTGTCGAAGCCGACCAGAGCATCCTGACGCTGGAATCGGACAAGGCGAGCATGGAAATTCCTGCTCCCAAGGCCGGCATCGTCAAAGCCTTGAAAGTGAAGCTGGGCGATCGCCTGAAAGAAGGCGACGAACTGCTGGAGCTGGAAGTCGAAGGTGCCGCTGCTGCGGCCCCTGCGCCTGCCGCTGCCGCTGCTGCACCGGCCGCCAAAGCTGAAGCTGCACCGGTTGCGGCGCCTGCTGCTCCTGCTGCCGCGCCGGCCGCTGCTTCCGTTCAGCAAGTTCACGTGCCGGACATCGGCTCGTCGGGCAAGGCCCAGATCATCGAGATCCAGGTCAAGGTCGGCGACACCGTCGAGGCTGATCAATCGCTGATCACCCTGGAATCCGACAAGGCGAGCATGGAAATTCCATCGCCTGCCGCTGGCGTGGTCGAAAGCATCAGCGTCAAGCTGAACGACGAAGTCGGCACTGGCGACCTGATCCTGGCGTTGAAAGTGGCGGGTGCTGCGGCCCCTGCTGCGGCCGCGCCGGCTCAGGCTGCTGCGCCGGCCGCCGCTGCTCCAGCGCCAGCCGCTGCGGCGCCGGCTGCTCCGGTGGCCGACACTGTCCAGGACATTCATGTCCCGGACATCGGTTCGTCGGGCAAGGCCAAGATCATCGAAGTGCTGGTCAAGGCTGGCGACACCGTCACCGCCGACCAGTCGCTGATCACCCTGGAATCCGACAAGGCGAGCATGGAAATTCCATCGCCTGCCGCTGGTGTGGTGGAAAGCGTTTCCATCAAGCTGGATGACGAAGTCGGTACCGGCGACCTGATCCTCAAGCTGAAAGTCAAAGGCGTTGCGCCTGCTGCTGCTCCAGCACCTGCCGCTGCTGCTCCGGCGGCCGCTGCACCTGTTGCGTCGGCTCCGGCTGCTGCGCCTGCCGCACCGGTGGCTGCTGCCCCGGTCAAATCGGGCGCCAAGGTTCACGCCGGCCCGGCAGTACGCCAACTGGCCCGTGAATTCGGCGTCGAGCTGAACGCGGTCAGCCCAAGCGGCCCGCACGGTCGTGTGCTCAAAGAAGACGTGCAGGTTTACGTCAAAGCCATGATGCAGAAGGCCAAGGAAGCACCGGCCGCTGCCGCTGGCGCTACCGGCGGCGCGGGCATCCCGCCGATTCCGGTCGTGGACTTCAGCCGCTTCGGCGAAACCGAAGAAGTGCCGATGACTCGCCTGATGCAAATCGGCGCGTCGAGCCTGCACCGTAGCTGGTTGAACATCCCGCACGTGACTCAGTTCGATTCGGCTGATATCACCGACCTGGAAGCGTTCCGCATCGCGCAGAAAGCCGTTGCAGAGAAGGCCGGCGTCAAGCTGACCATCCTGCCGCTGCTGCTCAAGTCGTGCGCGCACCTGCTCAAGGAACTGCCGGACTTCAACAGTTCGCTGGCACCAAGCGGCAAGGCGATCATCCGCAAGAAGTACGTGAACATCGGCTTCGCGGTCGACACTCCGGATGGCCTGCTGGTACCGGTCATCAAGAACGTCGACCAAAAGAGCCTGTTGCAACTGGCAGCCGAAGCCGCTGTGCTGGCCGCCAAGGCCCGCGACAAGAAGCTCACCGCTGACGACATGCAAGGCGCCTGCTTCACCATTTCCAGCCTCGGCCACATTGGCGGCACCGGCTTCACGCCGATCGTCAACGCGCCGGAAGTGGCGATCCTCGGTGTTTCCAAGGCAACCATCCAGCCAGTCTGGGACGGCAAAGCCTTCCAGCCGAAACTGATGCTGCCGCTGTCGCTGTCCTACGATCACCGTGTGATCAACGGCGCCGCTGCTGCACGCTTCACCAAGCGTCTGAGCGACCTGCTGGCGGACATCCGCACCATCCTGCTGTAACACCGGCCGGCCCTCCTTCACCGGAGGGCCTGTCGCGTTTGACGATTTCCGAGCGCCACGCTCGTACCTCAACCCCGCCAATTTGGCGGGGCTTTTTTTGCCTGCTGAAAAGCACCTGGCAACTTCCTACATTCGCGGCTGACTTCGCCCACAACTCGAGTCCACTTCCGCCCGATATTTTTTGCCGGGCAATAACTAGGCTTAGTTGCATAAAGTTCTGCATGAACTTTGACACCCTT
>NZ_JBAGKV010000016.1:0-171713 GCF_037049705.1 Janthinobacterium sp. LPB2021202312-11-4
CTAGAGGCCGAGATCAAAAAAAGGGTCTTAAATACCGTGGCTGTAAACGCATCATAGCGCGACGATTTCTTTCATGGCAAGAATCTCAGCGAACCTCGATAAAGACGGCTATTTAGTTAAGCTTGGTGCGGCAGTGCGCGCACGACGGCTTGAGCAGGCCCTTTCGCAAGAAGCCCTGGCGGATGCCTCCGGGATTGATCGTTCCCACATGGGGAAGATCGAGCGAGGAGAGAGGAACGTTACATTTCTCAACATTCTTCGGATTTCAACGGCTATGCGGTGCAAACCGTCTGATTTGCTTGTTGACGCTGGACTCTGATCGGCCAAAGCGGTTTCAAGTTTTTATCCCGTGTTGCCTGTCAATGTCGCAGAAGTCTCTGATGCTCTTGGAGGAAACTAATCTCCAGAACAGCAAACAAGTCAACGCTACTGTTATGAGCAAAAGTGGGAAGCGCGCCATCAGGCAGAGGGCCGCCACCAACACGCTGCTACCGGCGAGCAAGCAAATGAAGAGGAACAGAGTGAGAAAAAACTGAAGCACGTGCATGGACGATTTTCCTTTCATGGGCATTTAGTGAGTGAGTGAGGGACGGTGTTGGCTGGGAAGGTATTTAGAGATAGCCGCGTTCGGCGAACGATACACAGCCTTCCAAACCGACCACGACATGGTCGAGTGTCCGGGTGCCCACCAAGAAGAGTGCCTCTTTCAGCGCCTTTGTCAGCTGGCGGTCTGCTTGGCTGGGTTCGGGGTCGCCAGAGGGATGGTTGTGCACCAGGACCACCGCCGCCGCGTTGTGCGCCAACACTAGCTTCACGACTTCCCGTGGATGGACGCTGGCTTCATCCAGGGTGCCGCGAAACAACTCCTGAAAGCTGAGCACGCGGTGTTTGCTGTCGAGCAGTAGCAGCGCAAACACTTCGTGCTCATAGTGTTGCAGGAGCACTTGCAGGTGGCTGATGACTTGATCGGGAGAGGTCAGTAACCTACCTTTGGCCAGGCGTTGACGCGCCAACTGTTGCGCCATGCGCAGAATGTCGCTTTCGCTGACGGGCGAATCTATGTGGTACTGGCCAGCAATGTCACTGGCCTTGAGCTTGTGCAGTTTCATCCCGAATCTCCTTGGGCTCAGGCCACGAGTTGCAGGGCGGCATGCAGGGCTTTTTGTTTGATCACCGCCCCTTGTCCAAACCAGGCGGAATCCATTCGGTACTCCGAGCTTCGAGCGCGGCGTTCGTGATCCACGTACTCGGTCACGGCGTTGAGCAAGCCCCAGGCGGTGCCGCGTGCGGACTCCAGTTCCGCGCCTCGGCCTTTGCCTTCGTATAGTGTTTGGACCTTCTCCATCGCCCGCTTATTGGGTAATGCATCAGGAATTGGGGCATGGGCGCTGGTGTCGCACAGCACGTTCATGAAAAAGCCGAGGGCTTCTTTCGTCTGAACCTTGCGTTCGGCGAGGGTGCGCATTCGGTACATGAATTCGTCCCATTGCGAGACGGCGATGCCCAGTTGCTTTTTGACCGTGCGCGGATCAAAGCGGGTGCTGTGTGGAACCTTGATGGCGTGAGTGGCGCCGTTCAGGGAAATGCTTAAGGTGTTGTTGCAAACCACGCGCACCGTGGTAGGTGTCGCTGTAGTGGCCAGTGTGCCGTCGCAGGAAGTGGCCAGCAGCAGGTAGCCTTTGACCTGATCATTGCCCTTTAGCGCCGTGGCCTGACCGGTTCTGGCGAGCGCCCAGAACTTGCGTCCCCCTTTCAGCACTCCAGCGGTTTCCAGCTCGTATCCGGAGAGCTCGGTCAGGTCTCGGTAGAACTCTAGGACCTCACGAGGTTGCACGACCTGATAACGATGCGAGACCACTGACAACGGGGCTTTGGTATCGGAGCGATACAACACTTTTTGTTCCGGGAAAGTGTGAATGCTGCCCAGGTGGCCAGCCGCCTCGGCCTTGAAATGAACCGGGCTGTCCTGGATCTGCCAATCCATCCCCGCCTCACGCTGCCAGACTTCCAGCGGTTGTTTTTCGGTGAGGCGACTGCCCAGGCCATGCCAAGGGGTAGCGCCAACGTAAGCCATTTGTTCGATGAGATGAGCCATGGGAGAGATTCCTTTGGATGCAGGTCGGCATAAGCGCTGCGCATTACGCAGCACCGACCGGATTGATGTGGGGAAGTTGAAAGGTGCGCCGATTAAGTGGGCAGGTTGAAGCGATGCCCGCAGGCCAGACACAGGTTGTTCGCCAGCACATGGCGATCTAGTTTTTCGCCGAGTTGAGCGCCAAGCGCGCAGCCACCGGCACCGCCAGCCAGTCCACCGAGGATGGCGCTAGAGACTGAACCGATACTGAAACCAGGTGGGCGGATAAGGGCGCCGAGAGTGGCCCCGATTTGACTGCTGGCGAGTGCGGCGCTCGCGCCTCGTGCAGCGCCGGCGATGGAGCCAAGGACGGCGGCAACGGTCATGGCAGTTCTGAGGGACGCGATTTTTTTGGAGTTACAGCAAGGGCACTGAAGTGACATGGGGCGAGTTCCATGAGGGATATTCAGTGTCGTGATATAGGTGCGAAATTCGTTTCAATGGATCAACTGGAAGGCGGGTTGATTCGTCCATTCAAAATAGGTCTCTCTCTGCCTGATTATCGCCAATAAGCCAAAACAAAATTCTTCGAACAATGCGAGTTGCACGCCGTCGGTCAACAGTACCCATATGAGTTGTCATATGGAGAGCTTTGATGTCCAACAAAATCTGCGCTTGTTGTGGCCTGTCGTTCAAAAAACGTCCCCAAGTACCCAATCAAACCTACTGTTCGCTACCAGCCTGTCAGCGAGCCCGACGCCAGCGCTGGCAACGCGACAAGATGCAAACCGATCCTGATTATCGGGATAACCAGAGCCGCAATCAGCGCGCATGGCTAGATCGCCATCCGGAATATTGGCGCAATTATCGGGAAGCCAATCCCGATTCCGTCAAACGAAACAAATCCCGCCAGCGCTCCAAACACTATCTGCCACAGGAAGTAGATCTTGCAAAGATGGACGTGTCACCGGGCATGGCGCTGCGCTCCGGGCTCTACAGAATTGAGCTAATCCCCAGTGATGACGCAGCTAGTAGTGAGGCGTGGATCGTCGAGATCACCCCCGTTGAACATCCGTTGCCCGTGCAAAAAGGACTCGTGCAAAGATAGGACGTGATGGTCATTTTGCTGGTCAGGCGTTAATTACGAATCCAAATGAGTTCTCGATCATCCTGCGTGGCAGCTATCTCAACGAAGTGCGCTTCGGTCATTTTTTCTCTGTCCGAGGCCCGCGTGAAGATGTGAAAGGCAGGCCCGAGAGCAAGCACAAGAATAACGGCGAGCGATCGGGTCCTATGCAGTCAGATAATTCTTCACCGGCGATGTCGGATCGACCGGTGGCATTACGTGCCGCCGAATACGTCAGAATGTCCACTGAGCACCAGCAGTACTCGACCGAAAACCAATCTGACAAGATTCGGGAGTACGCCGATCAGCGCGGTATGCAGATCGTCCGTACCTATGCCGACCAAGGCAAAAGTGGGCTGCGCATCGATGGCCGACAGGCCTTGCAGCAGCTGATCAAAGACGTCGAGTCTGGAGCGGCAGACTTCCAGATCATTCTGGTCTATGACGTCAGTCGCTGGGGGCGATTCCAAGATGCTGACGAAAGTGCCTATTACGAGTACATCTGCCGCCGGGCGGGTATTCAGTTTGCCTACTGTGCAGAGCAGTTTGAAAACGACGGCTCTCCAGTTTCGACCATCGTCAAGGGCGTCAAGCGCGCGATGGCGGGCGAGTACAGCAGGGAACTGTCGGCCAAGGTGTTCGCGGGCCAGTGCCGACTGATCGAGCTGGGCTATCGCCAAGGGGGGCCTGCGGGTTACGGCCTGCGGCGAGTCCTGATCGATCAGGCTGGCTCAATCAAAAGTGAGCTGGCGCGGGGCGAGCACAAGAGCCTGCAAACCGACCGCGTGATCTTGATGCCAGGGCCTGACACCGAAGTGCAGACGGTGAACCAGATCTATCGCTGGTTCATAGATGAAGGTTTACCCGAATCCCAAATCGCCTCCCGCCTTAACAACCATGGCATTCACACCGATCAGGATCGGGACTGGACACGGGCCACTGTGCGCGAAGTGCTGAGCAATGAAAAATACGTCGGTAACAATGTCTACAACAGGATTTCCTTCAAGTTAAAAAAACACCGGATCACCAACCAGCCGGATATGTGGATCAAGAAGGAAGGTGCGTTCGAGGCCATCGTGTCACCGGAGGCGTTCTATACCGCCCAAGGTATTCTTCGCGCTCGGGCGCATCGGTTCAGCAATGAAGAACTGATCGAGAAACTGCGCAATCTATACCAGTATCGCGGCTTCCTTTCGGGTCTCATCATCGATGAGACGGAGGGGATGCCGTCGGCCTCGGCCTATATCCACCGTTTCGGTAGTTTGATCAGTGCCTACCAGGTCGTAGGATTCACGCCGGATCGAGACTATCGCTTCCTCGAGATCAATCGTTTTTTGCGACGGCTACATCCGGAAATTGTCAGTCAGACCGAGCACGTGATTGCCGATATCGGTGGGTTGATCGAGCGCGATCCCGCCACCGACCTACTGACGGTCAATCGGGAGTTCAGCATCTCGCTGGTCCTGTCACGATGCCAGTTGCTGGACAGCGGGCGCAGGCGGTGGAAGGTTCGCTTCGACACTAGCCTGGCCCCTGACATCACGGTCGCCGTCCGACTGGACGAAACCAATCAGGCGCCGCTCGACTATTACCTGCTGCCACGGTTGGACTTCGGCCAGCAGGGTTTCAATCTTGCCGATCACAACGGCATTGAATTCGAGAGTTATCGCTTCGAGAGTCTGGATTATCTCTACGGCATGGCCGCGCGCGCACGTATCAGGAGGGCGGGATGAGCAAGGAGCATCTGACCAGAGAACTGAAAATGATTCCGCTTGAGTTCATTGAGGTACTGAATACTCGAGAGCGAAACGGACGGGTGTTCGACGAAATTGTCGGTAACATCAAAAATATCGGTCTCAAGAAACCGATCACGGTGACCCCTCGACCCGACGCAGATGGATCAGAGCGTTACCTGCTAATTTGCGGTGAAGGACGGCTCAAAGCCTACAGTACGTTGGGTGAAAGCAGTATTCCGGCTATGGTGGTGAGTGTCAGCGACGAGGACGCCTTCCTTATGAGTCTGGCGGAGAATATTGCACGCCGCCAATGCCGTCCTCTGGAGTTGCTGGCGGGTATCGAGCAGTTACGTGACCAAGGCTATGACAAAAAGACCATTGCCCAGAAAACCGGCCTTAGCGCCGACTATGTCTATGGCATTCTTCAGTTGCTCAAAAGTGGTGAGGAGCGCCTGTTGGTGGCGGTTGAAAGCGGGCGTATTCCGCTGAACGCCGCGCTCGCTATCGCGGGAGCAGGCAGTGATACGGAAGTACAGGCTGCCCTGCAAGATGCTTATGAATCGGGGAAGTTGCGTGGCAAACAACTGATCCAGGCTCGTCGGGTCATTGAGCGCCGCCGTTCACTGGGGCGATCCATCGCGCGTGGCACACCGCGCAAGGCGGCTGCGGTCACCTCATCCAGTTTGATCCGTAGCTATCAGAAAGAGGTAGAGCGGCAAAAACTCATGGTCAAAAAGGCCGAGTTCGCTCAACAGCGGTTGCTCTTTGTGATCGAGGCTCTACGCCAGTTGCTGTCCGATGACAATTTCACCAACCTGCTGCGTGCTGAAGGATTGGATACGCTGCCGAAATACCTCGCCGAGCGAGTTTGGGTAGGAGCCCACACGACATGAGCCAATTGCCTCTTGGTTTTGTTCCGCAGCCACTATCAGTTTCGTTGGCTCTGATCCTGCCCTCGCGCAAAACACCTGAAGGGTTGATCGGCTCTAAAAAATATAAGCAGATTCAGTCGTCGATTGATGCTGTCGGTTTAATCGAGCCGCTGACAGTCAGCAAGGCCGACAATCAATCTAACCAGCATACGTTGCTGGATGGGCACATTCGCTTGTTGGTGCTAAAGCAATTGGGCTTCATCGATGCGCCGTGCCTGGTTGCCACGGACGATGAGACCTACACCTATAACAACCGGATCAATCGTCTTTCCACCATTCAAGAACACTTCATGATTCGGCGTGCGGTCGAGCGCGGCGTGACACCGGCCAGGCTGGCCAAGGCGTTAAACGTCGACATCAGTCACATTGTCAAAAAAATGAATCTGCTAGATGGCGTATGCGATGAAGCGGCCGAGCTGCTTAGGGATCAGCACTTTTCCGCCGAAATCGGCGCGGTGCTGCGCAAACTCAAACCGATCAGGCAGGTGGAGTGCGTGGAGCTGCTGGTGGCTACCAACAATATCACCGTGCCTTACGCTCAGGCTCTCATGGCCGCTACGCCAAGCAATTTGCTGGTGGGCGATGCCAAACCCCGCAAGCTCGGTGGTGCCACGCCCGAGCAGATGGCCAAAATGGAGCGTGAAATGGGAAACCTGCAAGGACAGTTTAAGCTGGTTGAGCAATCGTACGGTCAAGACGTGCTCAATCTTGTGCTAGCCAAGGGTTATCTAGTGAAGCTAGTGGATAATGAGGCGATCATCCGTTTCCTCACCCAAAATCAACCTGAGATGCTAGTTGAGTTCGAAAAAATCGTGCAGACGGTATCGCTGGACAAGTGAATGAGCAGGGATGGACAGGCCGTCCAGCTCCGCCATCAACGCCGGACAAAGTCAGCAGGAAGGTGCCAGCTTTCGCATTTGCGACCAGCAAAAATCTGGTATGAGGCATGACTGCATCATCATCAAGTTCGCGCGGTTATCCGGAACACCAGAGGTGTCGTTCAGCGTATCGATACCAGTTTCAGGCCCCTTGTTCCCTGAATGGCTGAAACCGACAAGTTTCCGGTAGCCGCATGCTGAATATGCTCGCTCCACCAAACCATCATCGGGCGCCGCCTTTCAATGTAATCCGCACGATTGTAGGCGCTCCGCACTTCATCTTTGTCGACGTGCGCAAGTGCGACCTCAATCAGCTCAGGGTCCCAACCTTTTTCGTTCAGGATGGTACTGGCCATGGAGCGCATGCCGTGGCTCACCAACCGGCCTTCAAAGCCCATTCGTTTTAATGCCATATTTGCTGTCTGGCTGTTGCAATGATCTCGTGGGTCTCTATCGGCTGGGAAGACGAACTCTCTATGTCCGCTGTAGGGCTTGATCGTCTCTAGCAAAGCAAGCGCTTGCTCGGTAAGCGGTATGACGTGAGCGCGTCGCTTCTTCATTCGCTCGGCAGGGATTGTCCAGATTTTCTTTTCGAGGTCGATGTCAGCCCAAGACGTCGTAGCGGCTTCGGCAGGGCGGGTCATTGTGTGAAGCTGCCATTCGATCAGGCAGCGTGTTGTTCTTTTTATGCTGGCATTGGCAATAGCAATCATCAACTCTGGCAGCTCCTCGGGACGGAGAGCAGCCATGTTCTGTTTTTTCGGCTTTTTGAAAACGGCCCGGATGCCACTGAGAGGGTTGGCGAAGATCATTCCCGAGTTCACGCCGTAGGTCATGATCTCGTTGAGTCGTTGAGTCAGTCGTTTCACTGTCTCCAGGCTGCCTTTGGTTTCCAGGGGGCGCAGCAGCTCGATGACTCTCGGGGCATTGAGCTGAGAGATTGGTGTTGAGCCAAGCGATGGAAAGACATGCAGCGTGAGTGAGCGCCAGATGTCCTCGGCATAAGCCTGAGTGACCGAATCTTTTTTCAGTTCAAACCAGGCAGCCGCCACGTTCTCGAATGTGTGCTCGGTTGCTTGTCTCTTTGTCTGTTCCAGATCGGTACGTTGTTCTTTCGGGTCGATGCCCTGAGCGAGAAGCTCTCTGGCTTCAACCGTTTTCTTTCGGGCTTGCGCGAGCGAGAGTTCTGGGTAGGTGCCGAGGCCCATATTGATGCGGTTTTTGGTAATCGGCTGCCGGTAGTTGAAGTTCCAGAGCGTAGAGCCATTGACCCTAACGCGCAGCTGTAAGCCGTCTCCATCGCTGAGGACGTAGTCCTTGTCTTTGGGCTTTACCGCTTTGAGCTGGCGGTCTGAGAGGCGGGTGGCTTGGGCGCACATGAGGTATTCCATGACATCAATTGGTATTCCAAAAATTACCACTGAAGGGCTTGGAATACCATCTGGAATACCAGGTGGCGTGGATTGTGCCGGACGTCTATGGACGCCAATAGACCCTAAGGCCTTGATTTTGCTGGTTTTCAGGCACAAAAAAAGACGTCCTCGGACGTCTTTAGATGTAAAGTTGGTGGAGCCGGGGGGATTTGAACCCCCGTCCGCCAGTACTCCGCTGTCGGTACTACATGCGTAGCCGTTTCTATTAAGTTAACCCTCAGCGACCCGAAGGGCAGGGTGCTTTGGGCGAGTTGTGTAAGTTTTAGCCGCTTCGTCCACAACGTACTGCACGGCGATTCTGTTCTATATGACAATCACTTTGGGTTTACAGACATCCCCTGGTGATTGCTGGACCCGAAGGTACCAGAAGCTCAGGATCTAAAGCTGCTTACGCAGCGAGAGAGAATTCCTGGCCGTAGGTTTCGTCATTGGCAACTATAAGTAGTTGCAACAGTGGATTTACGAGTTCTGTTACCAACTCGGCATGCACCTAAAGTTTCGCGACCGGCGTCGAATCCTAAACGGCCCCGTGCCTGTTGCTCGGTGAATCAAAGTGAGCAACAAGCCTGCGCAGTGTACGCCAACACGCGTCAGAAGGCCAACCGCAAGGTTGGTTGCAAACGATTACGGGTTGGTTTGGTGGTTCAGTTTGCCATCGACAACGCCTGGCTGGCCTCGGTGGCGCATTTTTTGTCATCTTTGGAAGCCTGAGACGCTTTGGCGCTGGCCAGCAGTCTTTTGATCTCCGCGACGTTATTGGCGGTCGCTGGCAGCGTATTCACTTTGGCTTCGAGCTCTTGCAGCTTGCTCGTACATAGGTTGTTGTCCGCCGCAAATACGGGCGAGGCCAACATTGCAGCAGACATGAACAGACCAGCGAGTGCGGTACGTTTCATGGAAATCTCCTTGAACTGATGGTCTCGGTGGGCCGTATGAACGGGCGGCTCGGCCGAGGTCGAAAAAGCCACGATTGATGAGGCCTTCTTAAAAGACTACGCCGCGGCTCAGTAATTCGGTTTTGGGAATCCGAAACGACCACAGGCCTGTTGCTCGGTGAATCTTGATGAGCAACAAGCCTGTGCAGTGTGCGCTAACAACGCCAACCTGAAGGTCGGCACTGAGGCAGGTTACTTCCCGCCTTTATTCGCGTTCTTGATGTCCTGAATAGTTTGGGTGGTCTCAGCGATGCAATCATCAGTCCCTTCTTTGGTGCCTTTTGCCTGATCGGCCTTGGCTTGCTTGACGCTTTCCATTACCTGATCAGACATCTCCGGAGAAATCTGTGCCTTGGCATTTTCAATCGTTTTCAAGTTGACCGCGCAGAGGTCGTCGGCGGCAAACGAGGTGGACGCCATCAGCGAGGCAGTAACGAACAGACCTAACAGTACAGAACGTTTCATGTGTATCTCCTTGAACTGAGGGTCCAGGCATCGCTGGCCATCAGGACGGGCTGCCGAGTTTGGGGAAGGCCCCGCAATTGCGGGGCTTGATCAGTGGACTGCGGCGTCGCGTCAGGGTTCTATTTTTCTTCAGCAGGCCCTCGCCCGGGTCACCCGATCCACCAGATAGACCAACCCGTGGTAGTCAATTCCACCGTGTTGCGTCAGACCAATCTCACAGGTGCGGCTGGTGGAAATCCCCTCGCTGCAATGCTGCACCGCATCCTTGAGGGTGCGCAGCGAATGCGCATTCAACTCCGGCGTGGTGAAGCCCTTGTCCCCGGCAAACCCGCAGCAATGAATGCCTTCCGGGATGACCACGTTATTGCTGCATTTACGCGCCAGATCGATTAGCGCCTGGCTCTCGCCCATGTGTTGAGTGCTGCAGGTGACGTGCACCGCAATCGGTGCTTCCTGCGGCGTGAAATCCAGCCGATCCATCAAATGCGTACGGATGAAACGCACCGGGTCGTACAGGTCCAGCCGAACGTCGCCGAGGTCTTGAACCAGGCGCAGGGTGCAGGGGCTGGTGTCGCAATAGATCGGATCGAGCCCGCCGCGACTGGCGTGCAGCAACGCGCCAATCAGTTCCTGGCGCTTGTGTTCGGCTTGCTCGGCGTAGCCCTTGGAGGCGAACGGCTGACCGCAGCAGAGGCTGTCCTGGTTGTCCGGAAAGACCACTTGGTAACCGGCCTTTTCCAGCAAGCCACGGGTTTTGTCGTACAGCGACATTTGCTCTTTATCACCGGCCGCCGGGCCCATTACCCGCGAGACGCAGGCCACGAGGTACACCACCCGAGGACGTTCGTCGGACACGGTCGGACTGAAGCGGATGGCTTTTTCCGGCTGCGGCATGGCGTTGGTCCATTGCGGGATCTGGCCTTTGGACAGTCGCGTCAGCGTTGCCGAGAGTTTCGCCAAACGCGGCGCACCCAGCAGCATCCGCGCACCGTTGGCCACATGTAGGGTGAAACGCGCACCTTGCAGCGCGGTGGCGAAATTTCCTTCCAGCCAGTTGGCGGTTTTCGTGTGCGTCGCCTGACGGCTGCGAAGCTTTTTCACCAGCTCGCCGGTATTGATTCCTACAGGGCAGCGCTGTGCACACAGCCCGGTGGCGGCGCAGGTGTCGATGCCTTGGTATTCGTAAGCAGCTTCGAGTTCGCAGGTGTCGACGCCGGCGCGTTTCTTCGCCTGAATGTCCCGCCAGATCACGATGCGCTGGCGCGGGCTCAGGGTCAGGCCTTTTGACGGGCAGACCGGTTCGCAGAACCCGCACTCGATGCACTTATCCACAATCTCGTCGGCGGCGGGCAACGGTTTCAGGTGTTTGAGGTGAATCTGCGGGTCTTCGCTGAGCACCACGTCCGGATTCAAAATGCCGTTCGGGTCGAGCAAGCGTTTGAGTTGCCACATCAACTGATAGGCGTCGCTGCCCCATTCCAGTTCGACGAAGGGCGCCATGTTGCGACCGGTACCGTGTTCCGCCTTCAATGATCCACCGAACTCCACGGCCACCAGTTGCGCCACGTCGTCCATGAACGCCTGGTAGCGTGCGACTTCTTCCGGGTTGTTGAAGCCTTGAGTGAAGACAAAATGCAGATTACCTTCCAGGGCGTGTCCGAAAAGGATCGCCTCGTCGTAGTGATGTTTGTCGAACAACTCGATCAAGCGGTTCACGCCGATGGCCAGTTGTTCCACCGGGAAGGTCACGTCTTCGATGATCACCGTGGTCCCGGTTTTGCGCACCGCGCCGACGGCGGGGAAGGTGTCCTTGCGGATCGCCCAGAGCCGGGCGTTTTCCACCGGGTCTTCGGTGAAATCGACCTGCTTCTCCACCGGGAACGCGCTTAGGGACCTCATGACCTGCGCCAGTTGTTCGCGTAGTAATGTGGACGAAGCGGCGCGGGATTCGATCAGCAGGGCGCAGGCATTATTCGACAGTTGCTGTACGAAAGCGGGCATGCCGGGTTTGTCCTGCACCGAGCGCAGGCTGCGGCGGTCCAGCAGTTCCACGGCCGACACCGGTTGGCTTTTCAGCACGGTGACCGCGTTGCAGCAGGTTTCTACGTCCGGGAATACGATCAGCGCCGAGGCCTTGTTCGGGTGGTCGATCACCGTGTCGTAGGTCACCGCGCTGATGAACCCGAGAGTGCCTTCGGAGCCCACCAGCAAGTGGCTCAAGATATCCACAGGCTCGTCGAAATCCACCAGGGCATTGAGCGACAGGCCAGTGGTATTTTTCAGACGGTATTTGTGGCGAATTCTCGCGGCCAATTCGGAATTGGCGCGGGTCTCGCGGCCCAGGCTTGCCAGGCGTTCAAGCAGTGAAGCGTGGCTCTGACGAAACGCCGTCACACTGGCCGCATCTTCGGTGTCGAGACGACTCCCGTCAGCCAGCACCAAGCGAATGCCGGCCAGGGTGTGATAAGTATTTTGCGCCGTGCCGCAGCACATGCCGCTGGCGTTGTTGGCGACGATGCCGCCGATTTTGCAGGCATTGATCGAGGCCGGGTCCGGACCGATCTTGCGTCCGAACGGCGCCAGCCACGCGTTGGCTTGAGCGCCGATCACGCCCGGTTGCAGACGAATCTGCATGCCCTGGCCACGAATCTCGCGGCCGTTCCAGTTGTCCCCCAGTACGATCAACACCGAATCGCTGATGGCTTGCCCGGAAAGACTGGTGCCGGCCGCACGGAAGGTCACAGGCACCTGATCCCGTTGCGCCAGTTTCAGCAGGGCGACCACTTCGTCTTCGGACTCGACGCGGATCACCAGTTGCGGAATCAGCCGATAGAAACTGGCGTCGGTACCGAAGGCCAGCGTCGACAGCGGGTCGTCGAAACGTCGCTCTTGCGGGATCAGTTGCTGCGCATCACGCAGGAAAGTCGTCGGTAATGTCATTCGTCCTCCAGGATCAACACAACCAAGTCTTTCGGGCCGTGGGCGCCGTAGGCTAGCACTTGCTCGATGTCGGCGGTTTTCGACGGGCCGGATACCAGCAACGCGTTGGTCGGCATGCCTTGAGCCCACTCAAACTTCTGCTGCACTTGATAGAAGTTGTCGCGGATTTCGCTGGCCTTGAGCAAAGCGAAATGCACCGGCGGCACGAGGCTCATCAAGCGCGGTTCTTCCCGCGTTGGCCAGACAATCAAACTACCTGTGGCAGCAATGGCGCCGAGAGTTGTGGTCAGGCTCGCCGGGGTGTCGTTAAACAGTTCGGCTTTCCATTCCTCGATCGGGCGGTTGTAGGATTTGAGCGTTGGCAGATCAGGATTTTTCGACCAGTGCTGAGTGACACGTTGACCATGGGGCGTTGTCGGCGCGATCAACAGGCTCGGCAACTGACGATCCCTTAAAAGCTGCGCCAGTAATTCGGGCCAATCTTTGCCCGTGGTCTGATGGATTTCGGTGTGCACCGCTTCCATCAGCTTGCGCAGTTGCGGGATGCGTTGCTCGGGTGTGTAGGTGTAGGGCGCAGTCACCAGTTCGACGTTGAAGTCGTCAGGCACTGGAGTGGTGCCGGTCAGACTTTTCCGTAACTTGGCGAGGATGTTTTGCTTGGCGCTCATCAACGGTCTCCCTGTTTGGCCAGATGCTCACGGGCCATGTCATGCAGCGAGCGGGCAGCGGGTTTTGGTGCGCTGTGGTTTTGTGTCCACGGGCCGACGTTGCTCGGCGCGAGGGCGCGCAGGCGCGTGGCGAAGAAACCGAACAGGCGATAGAGCGTCGGCGAGCTGTTGAGTCTGGCCCAGGCGTTCCAGATAAAACGCTCCTTGCGCGAATACTTGCTGCCCTGGCCGCGCATCACTTGATGCGGGCTGTCCGGGGCTTTGACGTTCTCTTCCCGCAGGCGTCGCAGCAAGGCGGGGATAGGAATTTTTACCGGGCAGACTTCACCGCAGGCGCCGCACAACGACGAGGCACTCGGGTGATCCGGGACTTTCGCCAGACCGACCATGTGCGGGGTGATGATTTTTCCGATAGGCCCTGGGTAAACCTCCCCATAGGCGTGGCCGCCGATTCGGGTATAGACCGGGCAATGATTCATACAGGCGCCGCAGCGGATGCAGTTCAGGGTCTGGCGCAATTCGCTGTCGGCAAAGGCCTGGCTGCGACCGTTGTCGAGCAATACCAGGTGCACTTCCTGTGGGCCGTCGAGTTCATGAGCCTTGCGCGGGCCGGAGATCATGTTGACGTAGGTGGTGATCGGCTGGCCCAGCGCGGAGCGGGTCAGCAGCGACAGCAACGGCACCACGTCCCGCAGGTTTTCCACGACTTTTTCGATGCCGGTAACGGCGATGTGCACCGGCGGGACCGTGGTGGTCATGCGCCCGTTGCCTTCGTTTTCCACCAGCAGCAGGGTGCCGGTTTCGGCCACGGCGAAGTTGACACCGGAGACGCCGATGTCCGCTTCGAAGAATTTCTGTCGCAAGACTTTGCGACCGATCTGAATGAGTTGGTCAACGTCCTTGGTGTATTCCACGCCAAGTTTGTCGTGGAACAAGGACGCGACCTGACCGGCGTTCTTGTGGATCGCCGGCATAATGATGTGTGAAGGCTTCTCGTGGTCGAGCTGGACGATGTACTCGCCCATGTCCGATTCCAGGCATTCAATGCCTTGATCAGCGAGGAAATGATTCATTTCCATCTCTTCGCTGACCATCGATTTGCCCTTGATCACTTGCCGCCCCTCGTGAGCGCGGATGATCGATAAGACGATGCCATTGGCCTCGTCCACCGTTTCCGCCCAGTGCACTGTCACACCGTTGCGGGTCAGGTTCTGTTCAAGTTGCTCGAGCAGGTCGGGCAACTTGGATAACGCACGGGCGCGGACAGCATTGCCCAGCACGCGTAAATGTTCTCTTTCGTGGGCATCGCTGAAGGACGCTGCCCGTTTTGTCATCAGTGAATCCATCGCGCTGCGAAAGTTATTTCGCAGTTGCTTGTCAGCCAACGCCTCGTGAGCGCGGGCGCGAAAGTCTTCTTCTACGGCGACCGTAGGAATAATCGCGGAAGCGTTCATTGAACACCTCCGGTGCGCTGCCAAAGGAAACTGGCCAGGTGTTGGCCGCGCAGCGCTTCCTTCTGTTTTTCCAGCGAGCCGTTGATGTTCATCAAGCAACCGCAGTCGGCACTGAGTACCTGATGCGCGCCGGATTCCTTCAACGACCGGGTCTTGTCAGCTACCATCGCGCCGGAAATGTCTGGCATACGGACGCTGAAAGTCCCACCAAAGCCACAGCATTCACTTTCGTGGCTGTGATCGACGCGTTCCACGTTGCCCAACTGCGCCAACAACGCGCGGCCGTGCAGGTGGGTGTTCATCTCCCGGCGTGCCGAGCACGATGTGTGCAGCGCCACTTTCACCGGCTCGCCGCTGTCCTTGAGCTGCACCTTGCAGACAAACAGCAGGAACTCCGCCAACTCATACGTCCGGGCCGCCAGGGCCTGGACTTGTATCAACGTCTCCGGCTCGTCCTTGAACAAGTCGGCGTAGTGTTCGCGCAACATGCCCGCGCAAGAACCTGAAGGCACCACCACCGGAAAATCCCCGGCAAACAATGCCAGTTGCGAGCGCGCCACGACCCGGGCCTGTTCGGTGTAACCCGAGGTGTAGGCGGGTTGCCCGCAGCAGCTTTGCCCTTGCGGGTAGTCGACACGGATGCCTTCGCGTTCCAGCAGGTGGATCGCGTCCATCCCGGCTTCGGGGTAGAACAAATCCACCACGCAGGTCCCGAACAGGTAGACCCGTGACGGTTTTTCGCTGGGGTATTGCCGAGGCTCGGACAGTGGCGGGGCGACGCGGGTGGCGTTCGGCACTGCGTTGTAAAAAAGCTCGCTCATCAGGCGTGTCTCCGGGTGGTCCCGGTTATCCGTCCGTTGAGGCTGCTGAATATAGAGCCGGAAGCTTTCAGCAGCCTTACAGACCGGGTTGTGAATAGCTGACGCCGGAATCGTGGTCCGGCGTCGGTTTTTTCGGCGCTGTCTGTAGTCCTTAGTGCACCAGCATCCCGGTGAGCCAATAGGCCTGGATGTAGGTGATCAGGCCAACGATCGTTGCGAAGAACAGGCTGTGCTTGAGGGTGAAGCGGAACAGATCCGATTCCTTGCCCACCAGCCCGGTCGCGGCGCAGGCCACGGCGATCGATTGCGGCGAGATCATCTTGCCGGTCACGCCGCCGCTGGTGTTCGCGGCCACCAGCAACACATCGCTGACACCGATCTGGTGCGCGGTGGTTGCTTGCAACGAGCTGAACAGCGCGTTGGACGAGGTGTCGGAGCCAGTCAGGAACACGCCCAGCCAGCCGAGGAACGGCGAGAAGAACGGGAACGCTGCGCCGGTCGCCGCCAATACCAGGGCCATGGTCGAAGACATGCCCGAGTAGTTGGTGACGAAGGCGAACGCCAGCACCATGCCGATGGACAGAATCGGCCAGCGCAATTCGTAGAAGGTCTCTTTCAAAGTGGTAAGACCAATTTTGAAGTTGATCTTCAGCACCAGCATCGAGATCAGCGCCGAGAAGAAAATCGCCGTGCCGGTCGCGGAAATCGGATCAAGTTTGAACACGGCCGGAATCGCGGTCGGTACCGTCACGATCGGCGCGACCTTGATCACCATCTGGTCCAGGTGCGGGATGGCGAAGTTGAACACCCAGCTGTACATCGAACCGCCAGCGGCAAACATCGCCTTGAACGGTTTCAGGGTCCAGATCGTGACCAGTACGGTGAGGATCAGGAACGGCGACCAGGCCTTGAAAATTGCCAGCAGGCTGTAGGGCGAAGCCACGGTTGTGCGCTTCTGGCCGAAACCGCCGACGCTGGCGGTCACCACGGACGCCGAAACGGCACCGGCGATGTGTTGGCCGGCGGCGCGGCGCGGTTGCCAGACTTTCAGGAACAGGGTCAGGGAAATCAGGCTGACCAGCGCCGAGGTGATGTCCGGCAGTTCCGGGCCGATGAAGTTCGAAGTGAAGTACTGGGTGATGGCAAAGCTCAAGCCCGCCACCAGCGCGGCTGGCCAGGTTTCGCGAACGCCGCGCAGGCCGTCCATCATGAACACCAGCCAGAACGGCACGAACAGCGACAGCAGCGGCAGTTGGCGGCCGGTCATGGCGCCGATCTTGAACGCGTCGATGCCCGTCACTTGCCCGGCCACGATGATCGGAATGCCCAAGGCGCCGAACGCAACCGGTGCGGTGTTGGCGATCAGGCACAGGCCAGCGGCGTACAGCGGGTTGAAGCCAAGTCCTACGAGCAGTGCGGCGGTAATCGCTACCGGCGCACCGAAACCGGCTGCACCTTCCAGGAACGCACCGAAGCAGAAGCCGATCAGCAGCACTTGCAGGCGCTGGTCGTCGGTGATCGACAGCACGGAGCTGCGGATCACTTCGAACTGGCCGCTCTTGACCGTCAGTTTGTAGAGGAACACCGCCGCGACGATGATCCAGGCAATCGGCCACAAGCCGTAGGCGAAACCATACCCGGCAGCGGCGAAGGCCATATCGACCGGCATCTGGAACGCGAAGATCGCCACGATGATGGCCAAGGCCAGGGTGATGCTACCGGCCACATGGCCTTTGAGGCGGAACACGGCCAAGGCCAGGAAGAAAAATACGATTGGGATGACGGCCGCGAGCGCGGACACGCCGAGACTGCCGAGCGGGCTGTAGAGCTGTTGCCAGGTTTGCATATGGGGTGGCCCCTAATTGTTGTTGGTCAGGCACTGTCAGCGTTCTTGGTTAATTGGTAATACCAATTTACAATCGCTGTTGGCTAGGGTAAAAGCCTTGTATGCGGTGTGTCAATTTGCCGCCCTAAAACTTTTGTCGAATAAGCGGTGCAGAACGCATCTGATCTGTCCGCTCAAGCGTCGTCCGGTAGGTGCTGCGAAGGCGCCGATAGGCCAGAATAGAGAGCCCGGCGAGCGGCCGGGATCGTGGAGAAATGAGTTATGGGGTTTGATCAAATTCGTCAGCGCCGTTTGTCTGACGATATTGTCGAGCGGCTTGAGGGGATGATTCTCGAGGGCACGCTGAAGTCAGGTGAACGCTTGCCGGCCGAACGCGCATTGGCCGAGCAGTTCGGCGTGTCACGCCCCTCGTTGCGCGAAGCCATTCAGAAACTGGCGGCCAAGGGCTTGCTGGTCAGTCGCCAGGGCGGCGGCAATTATGTGGTGGACTCTCTGGGGTCGACGTTCAGCGATCCGCTGCTGCATCTGCTGGAAAGCAACCCTGAAGCCCAGCGTGATTTACTCGAGTTTCGCCACACCCTGGAAGCGTCCTGTGCCTATTACGCGGCGTTGCGCGCCACTGATGTGGATCGCGAACGGCTGACGGCGGCGTTCGAAGAGTTGCAGGATTGCTACACGCGTCACGATGAAGTGAGCCGGGTGGAGGAGGGCGCGGCGGATGCGAAATTTCACTTGGCGATTGCCGAGGCCAGTCATAACGCGGTGTTGCTGCACACCATTCGCGGATTGTTCGACCTGCTCAAGCGCAACGTGGTGACCAACATCGGTGGCATGTACAAACAACGTACTGAGACGCGGGACATGCTGATCAGTCAGCACCGCGAGTTGTACCTGGCGATTATCGAAGGACGGGCGGAGCAGGCGCGGGAAATCTCCAGCCGACATATTTTGTATGTGCAGGAAGTGCTGGAAGAGGTGCGTCAGGAGGTGCAGCGCATGGCTCGGGCGGAGCGGCGCAAGGGGATGTGATTGCGTTCAAACGCGAAAGATCGCAGCCTGCGGCAGCTCCTACATAGATCATGTATCCATGTAGGAGTTGCCGCAGGCTGCGATCTTTTCGCCGGCGCCACAAAACTCAGGCAGGAAAATTAATCTTCCTTGCCCTTGTTCCGCACCGCGCGCTGCAACTCGCGACCGGCGTCGCGTTCGCGCTCGGTATCACGCTTGTCGTATTCCTTCTTGCCCTTGCCCAGCGCGATCTCGCACTTGACCATGTGCTTGCTCCAGTACCAGGACAGGCACACGCAGGCATAGCCTTTTTGCTGAACCGCAGTGGCGAGCTTTTCCAGCTCGCGGCGGTTGAGCAGCAACTTTCGGGTGCGGGTCGGATCAGCGATGACGTGCGTGCTGGCGGTCATCAGTGGCGTGATATGACTGCCGAGCAGCCAGGCTTCGCCATCCTTGAGCAGCACATAGCTGTCAACCAACTGCAGCTTGCTTGCCCGCAGACTTTTTACTTCCCAGCCGGCCAGGACCAGACCAGCCTCGAACTTGTGTTCGATGAAGTAATCGTGTCGCGCCTTTTTATTCTGCGCGATGGTCCCTGTTGGGTGTTTCTTCTGTTTAGCCATAGGGGCGGCATTATAGGGAGTTGCACGCGAGTCGGCTACGGTATCGCTACGTGCTTGAGCAGGTTGATTGAATCCCGGACAATGCGGCCTCTTTTTTGAACGCTTGGGCGTGATAACGATGTCGACAGACAAGGTTTCTGTCCACGGCAGTTGGGCTAGCCGCTGGGTCTTCATACTCGCCGCGACCGGTTCGGCCGTGGGGCTGGGTAGCATCTGGAAATTCCCGTACATGGTCGGCGTCTATGGCGGCGGTGCGTTCGTGCTGATGTTTTTGGCCTGCATCGCGCTGATCGGTGTGCCGGTCATGCTGGCTGAAACCCTGATTGGCCGCCGCGCCCGGCAAAGTCCGGCCAACGCCTTGAAGGTGTTGGCGATCGAGGCGGGGCATTCGGGCAAGTGGTCCTGGGGCGCATTCGCCGGGATGATCACGGCGTTGCTGATCCTGTCTTTCTATAGTGTGGTCGGCGGTTGGTCGCTGGATTACATCATTGATATGGGGCGTGGCGACTTCCAGGGTGTGACACCGGACCAGGTTGGTGCTTATTTCGGCAATGTGATCGCCGACCCGTGGCGCCTGACACTTTGGCACACGATTTTTATGCTGCTGTCCGCTGTGGTGATCGCTAAAGGCGTAGTCGCCGGGCTTGAACGCAGCCTGCGGATCATGATGCCGCTGCTGTTCGTGATGATTCTGGTGCTGCTGGGTTACAGCATGACCACCGGCCACTTCATGGAAGGCGTGCATTTCATGTTCGACTTCCACCCGGAAAAAGTCCTCGACGGCTTGCTGCCGGCGATGGGGCATGCGTTCTTCTCCCTGAGCGTGGGCGTGGGGTCGATCATGATTTACGGCGCTTACATGCCGAAGAACTCGTCGATTTCCGGCACCGTGGTCGGCGTGGCGTTGCTCGATACCTTTGTTTCGCTGGTCGCCGGCCTGGCATTGTTTCCGATTGTGTTCGCCGCTGGCCTGAACCCGAGCGAAGGCCCTGGCCTGATGTTCGTCAGCCTTCCATTTGCCTTCGGTAACGTAGCGTTCGGCCAGTTGATGGGCGTAGTGTTCTTTGTGCTGGTCGCGGTTGCAGCCTGGAGTTCGGCGATTTCGCTGCTCGAGCCTATGGTGGCTTACCTGGTCGAACGCACAAAAATCAGCCGCGCGTGGGTGACATTCTGGCTGGCATTTACCTGCTGGTTCGTCGGCCTGGGCACGGTGTTCTCCTTCAATATCTGGAAGGAAGCCAAATTTTTCGTGAACGAAGGCGGGATGTTCCATCTCTACCAATGGGGCGCGGCCGGTGGCCTGGACTTCTTTGGGGTGATCGACTTCTTCACCTCGCGGATCATGTTGCCACTCGGTGGTTTGTGTTTCGTGGTGTTTGCAGGCTGGATCATGGGCCGTGAAGCGGTGCGCGACGAGTTGTCGATCCGCAGTCCCGTGTTGTTCGGCCTGTCCCTGTTCTTGATGCGCTATGTGGCGCCCATCGGCATTCTTGTAGTGTTTGCCGCCCAGCTGTGGAAGTGACGCTGACATGACGACCCATATTCAACGTTCGGCCCTGCTGCCGTATCCGGCGCAAGCCCTCTATGACCTGGTCAACGACGTGGCGCGTTATCCGGAATTCCTGCCGTGGTGCTCGGCGGCCGAAGTCCTGGACAGCTCCCCTGAGCACATGCGCGCCAGCGTTGGTGTGGCGAAGGGGGGCTTGAGTCAGCATTTTGTGACCCGTAATACGCTGGTGCCCGGGCATTCGATTGAGATGAATCTAGAAGAAGGCCCGTTCAATCAGTTGCACGGCGTCTGGGTGTTCAAGCCATTGGGCGAGAAGGCGTGCAAGATCAGCCTGGATCTGTCGTTCGATTACGCCGGGCCGATCGTGCGTGCGACCCTGGGGCCGTTGTTTAATCATGCGGCGAACACGCTGGTGGACGCATTTTGCCAGCGCGCCAAGCAGATGCATGGTTGAGTCGATGATCGAGGTTGAGGTGGTGTATGCCGCCGAGGATCGTCAGGTGCTGTTGGCGGTGTCTGTGCCGGTGGGGTCGATGGTTCGGGCTATGCTGCTCAAGTCCGGCATCGGTGCCGAGTTTCCTGGGTTGGATCTGACCAGTTGCCCGGTTGGGATCTTCGGCAAGGTGATCGCTGATCCGGACTCTTATGAGGTTCGGGCGGGTGATCGAATCGAGATTTACCGCCCGCTGCTCGCTGATCCGAAAGAGGTCCGTCGCTTGCGCGCCGCCAAGGCTGCCGAGGCCAAGGCGAGAAATCAGTGATTTGATAATCACCAGACAATAAAAAACCCGGGCATGCCGGGTTTTTTATTGCGTCGCAAATTATTGCGGCGTGGTGTCCAGAGGTGCTGGCGTCGGGACTGGAACGGTTTCTACGCCGTCGACGTCCTTCTGAATCTGGTCCAGCAACGAACCTGGTTTCACCGGTTTTTCCGGTTTTGGCTTCTCGGTGTTTGCTGCAGGAGCGGTCACAGGAGTGCCGGGTTCCTTGCCGAGAATGGCTTCGTCGCGGCTTACGCCAGGCATAAAATCGCCCGACAAGCTGACAAGCTGGTCATTAGGGTTGAAGATAACGCTTATGCGTTCCTGTTGGCGTTCACCACCACCCGGTTGCAGGCTATACAGGTAATCCCAGCGATCGGCATGGAACGTGTCGGTCAGCAGAGGGTTGCCCATGATAAACCGTACTTGCCGACGGGTCATTCCCGGGCGTAACTGGTCTATCATGTCCTGCGTGACGACATTGCCCTGCTGGATGTCGATTTTGTAAACCCCGGGGAATGAACAACCGGCGAGTGCGAGCAGTCCCACGAAGGTGAAACTGGTTAGCAAGAGCTTGGTGTTTTGCATCGGTGGGCGACTTCCACTATCTTGGCTGGGACAACGTAAACGCCGATCATACCCGCATTAAGAGAAGCTGCGAAGCAGCATCGCGAGAAAGCTGACCATGGTTGAAAATAGCGAACTACGCAAAGCCGGCCTCAAAGTGACCCTGCCACGGGTCAAAATTCTGCAAATGCTCGATTCCGCCGAGCAACGCCACATGAGTGCCGAGGATGTTTACAAGGCGCTGATGGAGGCTGGTGAGGACGTCGGTCTGGCCACGGTTTACCGTGTACTGACTCAGTTCGAGGCAGCTGGCCTTGTGGTGCGACACAACTTCGACGGCGGTCATGCTGTCTTCGAACTGGACGATGGCAAGCATCACGACCATATGGTCAACGTCGAAACCAGTGAAGTGATCGAATTCTTCGACGAAGAAATCGAGCGTCTTCAGAAGGCAATCGTCGATAAGTACGGCTTCGAGATGGTGGATCACAATCTCGTGCTGTACGTACGCAAGAAAAAGTAAGCATGTCGCGCGAACATTAATGTTCGCGAAACGAGCGAAGGCGACCCCAGGGTCGCCTTCGTGCTTTCTGCCAAGCTTAAATTTTTGCGGTGATGACCATTTTCTTCGCGTGAGCCAGGGACTCCTTCGTCAGATCGATGCCCCCCAGCATTCGGGCGACTTCTTCGACGCGATCATTCTTGCTCAGCTTGGACACGGCCGTGTGGGTCGCATCCTCGCCGCGCACCTTGTGCACAAACAGATGCTGGTGACCTTGCGCTGCCACTTGCGGCAAGTGAGTGACCGTCAGTACTTGCCCGCGCTCACCGAGTCGGCGCAGCAACTGACCTACGATTTCGGCTGTCGGGCCGCCGATACCCACGTCTACTTCGTCGAATACCAGGGTTGGCACCCGGGAAGTTTGTGCAGTGATGACCTGAATCGCCAGGCTGATGCGTGAAAGTTCACCCCCCGACGCTACTTTCGCCAATGCCTTCATCGGTTGCCCGGGATTGGCGCTGACCAGTAGTTCTACCTGTTCAAGCCCATTGGGCAGCAATTCATTGCTGCTGTTGGGGCGTAGTTCGATGGTGAAGCGCCCGCCGGGCATGCCCAGACGCTGGATTTCCTGCTCCACGGCGCTGGCCAGGCTGCCTGAGGCCTGATGGCGCAGGTCGCTGAGGTCGCGCGCCTTCTCTTGATAATGACGAGCGTAGGACGCCAGTTCATCGCTCAGGCGTTCGATGGATTCGTCGTTGGCGTTCAGGGTTTCGATTTCATCCAGCAACTTTTGCTGCATTTCAGCGACTTCGGTTGGCTGAATGCGGTGTTTGCGTGCCAGGGTGTAGATCGCATCGAGGCGTTCTTCCAGGTATTGCAGGCGCGCCGGGTCGGCGTCGAAGTTGTCGAGGAAGCGGTTGAGTTCGCCGACGGCTTCTTCCACTTGAATCTGCGCGCTGGTCAGCAGGCTGCTCGCTTCGCCCAGGGCGCCTATCGAGTTGTTGACGCTCGACAAGCGATTGAGGCTGGCGGTCAGCGCGTTCAGCACATTGCCGGAGTCGCTTTCGCTGCATTGCTCGACCACTTGTCGGCAAATGCCCAGCAAGGTTTCGGCATTGGTCAGGTTCTTGTGTTCCTGCTCCAGTTGTTCCAGTTCGTTTTCGCCGAGGCCGAGGTTTTCCAGTTCTTCGAGCTGATAGCTCAGCAGTTGGTGGCGAGCACGTTGCTCGTCGCCGGAGTTGGACAGGCGCTCCAATTCCTGGCGGGTCTGGCGCCAGCGCTGGGCCGCCAATTGCACCTGGCGGGCAAGGTCGGTCGCGCCGGCGTATTCATCCAGCAGGTGGCGGTGGGTGTCGGTCTTGAGCAGGGATTGGTGTTCGTGCTGGCTGTGGATGTCGATCAGCAGCTCGCCCAGGGACTTGAGGTCGCCGAGGGGGCAGGGCGTGCCATTGATATAGCCACGTGAACGACCTTCGGCGGTGATCACCCGGCGCAAGATGCACGGGCCGTCGCTTTCGAGGTCGCGTTCGGCCAGCCACGCGCTGGCTTCCGGGATGTCGACCAGGTCAAAAGTCGCCAGGATGTCGGCCTTGTCGGCGCCGGGGCGGACAACGCCGCTGTCGGCGCGATCGCCCAGGGTCAGGCCCAGGGCGTCGAGCATGATCGACTTGCCGGCGCCGGTTTCCCCTGTGATCACGCTCATCCCGCGATCGAGCTCGAGATCGAGATGTTCAACGATGGCGTAGTTGTGTACGGACAGGTGCACCAGCATAAAGGCCGCTCCCAGGCTTTAGGTCTGGTTATTTATACAGTGTTTTATTTGCGGCTGACAATGCCCTGCGTTAGCTCGATTTGCTTGGTCCGACGAAATCGTTAGCGCATCAGGGAATGACAATGCAGCTCTTTTTGTAGGGTTAATCGCGGCAAACCCCTTGAAGCTGAATTTTGCGGCCCCATATAGCTGGGCAGAAGCGCGAGTTGAGCTCGCGGACGATATTGAAAGGAGAAATCTATGGCTGACGAACAGACAGTGGATACGCAAAATCTAGACGCCGAGGCTTCGGGTGAAGACTTGGCGGCTCGTGTACAAGTGCTCGAAGAGCAACTGGCAGGTGCGCAGGATCAGGCTTTGCGTGTAGCGGCTGATCTGCAGAACGTCCGCCGTCGCGCCGAGCAGGATGTTGAAAAGGCTCACAAGTTTGCGCTGGAAAAATTCGCTGGCGACCTGCTGCCGATCATCGACAGCCTGGAGCGTGGCCTGGAGTTGTCCAACCCGGACGACGAAAGCATCCGCCCAATGCGCGAAGGCATCGAGCTGACCCTGAAAATGTTCCAGGACACCCTGAAGCGTTATCAGCTGGAAGCGATCGATCCGCATGGCGAACCGTTCAACGCCGTTCATCACCAGGCGATGGCCATGCAAGAAAGCGCCGATGTCGAGCCGAACAGCGTGCTCAAGGTGTTTCAGAAGGGCTATCAGCTCAACGGTCGCTTGCTGCGCCCGGCCATGGTTGTGGTCAGCAAGGCTCCAGCGCCGGTTTCGCCTTCGATTGATGAGCAGGCTTGAAATTAGCCGCAAGGCCCCCATTTAGAAGTCAAGCGTTTAAGTGCTACCGCAGTTAGCCACCACTGCTGCGGCAACCAAATCCAAAGTTTCGGGAGAGTTAACATGGGCAAAATTATCGGTATCGACCTGGGGACCACCAACTCCTGCGTCTCCGTGCTGGAAAACGGCGTAGCCAAAGTTATTGAAAACGCTGAAGGCACCCGTACTACTCCGTCGATCGTGGCTTACGCCAACGACGGTGAAATCCTGGTTGGCCAGTCGGCCAAGCGTCAGGCTGTGACCAATCCGCACAACACCCTGTACGCGGTGAAGCGTCTGATCGGTCGTAAGTTCGACGAAGAAGTCGTACAGAAAGACATCAAGATGGTCCCGTACAAAATCGCCAAGGCTGACAATGGCGACGCTTGGGTTGAAGTGAACGGCCAGAAAATGTCGCCGCCACAGATCTCGGCTGAAATCCTGAAGAAAATGAAGAAGACCGCCGAAGACTACCTCGGCGAGCCAGTGACCGAAGCGGTGATTACCGTTCCGGCCTACTTCAACGACAGCCAGCGTCAGGCGACCAAAGACGCCGGCCGCATCGCGGGCCTGGACGTTAAACGTATCATCAACGAACCAACCGCGGCCGCTCTGGCTTACGGCATGGACAAGGCGAAAGGCGATCACACCGTGATCGTTTACGACCTGGGTGGCGGTACTTTCGACGTTTCCGTGATCGAAATCGCTGAAGTCGATGGCGAGCACCAGTTCGAAGTTCTGGCCACCAACGGTGACACGTTCCTGGGCGGTGAAGACTTTGACATTCGTCTGATCGACTACCTCGTTGACGAATTCAAGAAAGAAAGCGGCATGAACCTTAAGGGTGACCCGCTGGCCATGCAGCGCCTGAAAGAAGCCGCTGAAAAAGCCAAGATCGAACTGTCTTCGAGCAATTCGACCGACGTGAACCTGCCGTACATCACTGCAGACGCCACCGGTCCTAAGCACTTGAACGTGAAAATCTCCCGCGCCAAGCTTGAAGCGCTGGTTGAAGACCTGGTTCAACGCACCATCGAACCATGCCGCATCGCTCTGAAAGACTCCGGTATCGACGTTGGCGCGATCAACGACGTGATCCTGGTTGGCGGTCAGACCCGTATGCCACTGGTTCAGAAGCTGGTGACCGAGTTCTTCGGTAAAGAAGCACGTAAAGACGTGAACCCGGACGAAGCAGTTGCGATGGGCGCTGCTATTCAGGGCGCAGTATTGGCCGGCGACGTGAAAGACGTTCTGCTGCTGGACGTTAGCCCGCTGACCCTGGGTATCGAAACCATGGGCGGCGTGATGACCGCGCTGATCGAGAAAAACACCACGATTCCTACCAAGAAATCGCAAGTGTTCTCGACTGCCGACGACAACCAGGGCGCCGTGACCATTCACGTGCTGCAAGGTGAGCGTAAGCAAGCGGCTCAGAACAAGTCCCTGGGCAAGTTCGACCTGGCCGAGATTCCACCAGCACCACGTGGCGTGCCACAAATCGAAGTGACCTTCGACATCGACGCTAACGGCATTCTGCACGTAGGCGCCAAGGACAAGGCTACTGGCAAGACTCAGTCGATCGTGATCAAGGCCAACTCCGGTCTGTCCGAGGAAGAGATTCAGCAGATGATTCGCGATGCTGAAACCAACGCCGACGCAGATCGTCAGTTCGAAGAACTGGCCGCTGCCCGTAACCAGGGCGATGCACTGGTTCACTCGACGCGCAAAATGATCGCTGATGCTGGCGATAAAGTGACCGCTAAAGAGAAGACTGCAATCGAAGCTGCTGTTGTTGCCCTGGAAGCCGCCGTCAAAGGCGACGACAAGGCTGCAATCGACGCCAAGGTTGAAGAGCTGTCGAAAGTCTCCGCGCCAGTGGCTCAGAAAATGTACGCCGAGCAGGCTCAGCCCGCTGAAGGCGCTGCACCGCACGACGAAAAAGCCGAAAAAGCTGACGACGTTGTCGATGCTGAGTTCGAAGAAGTCAAAGACCACAAGTAAGTTGTTGGTCGGCCGGTTGACTGCCTTTAGGCGGTGACTGGTAGGATGTCGCCGCGCGGGAGCTTGCTCCCGCGTTGGCGTGTCTGGAGTAAGCGAATTTTTACAGCATGCGACAACGCTCGCGTGTTGGTGGTATGGCCGGGAATGCTCCTGCTTTTCGAGCCGCAAGTACCGCAATGAATCAAAGACCAGGATCGTTGAATTGACGTGAGTTGGGTCCGGGCCTGTATTGGGGCTCAACGAGTTTGGCAGAGCTCAGGAGGGGTTTGCCGGACGTCCTTAAGAGTGCAAAGACTTATGGCAAAGCGTGACTATTACGAAGTGTTGGGTGTTGAGCGCGGCTCAAGCGAAGCGGACCTGAAAAAGGCCTACCGTCGCCTGGCGATGAAGCACCACCCGGACCGTAATCCTGACGACAAAGCGTCGGAAGAGATGTTCAAAGAGGCCAACGAGGCCTACGAAGTACTGTCCGATTCCAGCAAGCGCGCGGCATACGACCAGTACGGTCATGCCGGTGTCGACCCGAGCATGGGTGGCGGCGGTGCCGGGTTTGGCGGTCAGAACTTCTCCGACATCTTTGGCGATGTCTTCAGTGACTTCTTCGGTGGCGGTCGCGGCGGTTCCCGTGGCGGCGCTCAGCGCGGCAGCGACTTGCGCTACACCCTGGAGCTGAACCTGGAAGAAGCGGTGCGCGGCACGACCGTGAATATCCGTGTTCCGACACTGGTCAACTGCAAGCCGTGCGACGGTTCGGGCGCCAAGAAAGGCTCTGCGCCGATCACTTGCCCAACCTGTGGCGGTATCGGTCAGGTCCGCATGCAGCAAGGTTTCTTCTCGGTGCAGCAAACTTGTCCGCGCTGCCATGGCCAAGGCAAGATCATTTCCGACCCGTGCGATTCCTGCCACGGCGAAGGTCGTGTCGAAGAATACAAAACCCTTTCCGTCAAAGTGCCGGCCGGTGTTGATACCGGTGATCGCATTCGCCTGTCCGGCGAAGGCGAGGCGGGCGCTCAGGGCGGCCCGACCGGCGACCTGTACGTTGTGATCAATGTGCGCGAGCACGCGATCTTCCAGCGCGACGGCAAGCACCTGTTCTGCGAAGTGCCAATCAGCTTCGTCGATGCGGCGTTGGGCGGCGAGCTGGAGATTCCGACCCTCGACGGTCGGGTCAAACTGAAAATCCCGGAAGGGACTCAGACCGGCAAGCAGTTCCGCGTTCGCGGCAAAGGCGTTGCGCCGGTGCGTGGCGGCGGTGCTGGCGACTTGATGTGTCGTGTAGCGGTCGAAACCCCGGTCAACCTGGGTCGTCGTCAGCGCGAATTGCTGGAAGAGTTCCGCAGCTCCCTGGCGGACGACAACAGCCATTCGCCGAAAACCACCGGTTGGTTCGAAGGCGTGAAACGCTTCTTCGGCGATTTGTAAGGAGTCGGCATGCGACGTATAGCTGTGATGGGCGCTGCCGGGCGCATGGGCAAAATCCTGGTCGAGGCCGTGCAGCAGCGCGCGCCGCTGACCGGTCTGACGGCGGCCATCGTGCGTCCTGGCAGCACGCTGATTGGCGTGGATGCCGGTGAGCTGGCTTCGCTGGGTCGTATCGGCGTGCCGTTGTCCGGTCATGTGGAGTCGGTGGCGGAAGAGTTCGATGTGTTGATCGACTTCACGCTGCCGGAAGTCATGCTGAAAAACCTGGCGTTCTGCCGCAAGTCAGGCAAGGCCATGGTGATCGGTACGACCGGGCTGGATGCTGCGCAGAAGCAGTTGCTGGTTGAGGCGGGCAAGGATATTCCGATCGTGTTCGCGGCTAACTTCAGTGTGGGTGTGAATCTGTCGCTGAAGTTGCTGGATATGGCGGCACGTGTGCTGGGTGATGAGGCGGATATCGAAATCATCGAGGCGCACCATCGGCACAAGATCGATGCACCTTCAGGTACGGCCCTGCGCATGGGGGAGGTGATCGCCAGTGCGTTGGATCGTGATCTGCAGAAGGTCGCGGTCTATGGTCGTGAAGGTCATACCGGTGCCCGTGAGCGGGATACCATCGGCTTCGCGACTGTTCGCGGTGGTGATGTGGTTGGCGATCATACGGTGCTGTTCGCTTGCGAGGGCGAGCGCCTTGAGATCACGCACAAGGCATCCAGTCGCATGACCTTCGCCAAAGGCGCGGTGCGTGCTGCATTGTGGCTTGATGGGCGCGAGCCTGGCCTTTACGACATGCAAGACGTGCTCGATCTGCGTTAAGATGCGCCCCGAAATCGGGTTCAAACAGTGTTTTGAGCCCGGTTTTACACTGCCAAGCGACGTCCTGTCGCATTCCCCGGCCTTTAAGGCTCATTGGCGGTAGACCAAAAATGCCTTTTTCTGTAAGCTACAGCTTTAGTGTGTCCACTAAAAGCGCGCAGAATAATTCAGTGAAGAAGCGGGGTGACGTGTCCATACGTCACTCCGCTTTTTTACAACCTGCGATCGCCCTTTCAGGCTTTATTTACGGGAGGTCTTCTTGACTAAGCCAGCCATACTCGCCCTTGCTGATGGCAGCATTTTTCGCGGCGAAGCCATTGGAGCCGACGGTCAAACCGTTGGTGAGGTGGTGTTCAACACCGCCATGACCGGCTATCAGGAAATCCTTACCGATCCTTCCTACGCCCAACAGATCGTTACCCTGACTTACCCGCACATCGGCAACACCGGCACCACGCCGGAAGATGCCGAGTCCGACCGTGTCTGGTCCGCTGGCCTGGTCATCCGTGACCTGCCACTGGTTGCGAGCAACTGGCGTAACACGATGTCCCTGTCCGACTACCTGAAAGCCAACAACGTTGTGGCGATCGCGGGTATCGACACCCGACGCCTGACGCGCCTCCTGCGTGAGAAAGGCGCGCAGAACGGCTGCATCATGGCCGGCGATAACATCTCCGAAGAAGCGGCCATCGCTGCTGCCCAAGGCTTCCCTGGCCTCAAAGGCATGGACCTGGCGAAAGTCGTCAGCACCAAAGAGAAGTACGAGTGGCGCTCGACTGTCTGGGACTTGAAAACCGACAGCCACGCGACCATCGACGCCTCCGAGCTGCCGTACCACGTGGTTGCCTACGACTACGGCGTCAAGTTGAACATCTTGCGCATGCTGGTCGAGCGCGGTTGCCGTGTGACCGTAGTGCCGGCTCAGACTCCGGCCGCTGACGTTCTGGCCATGAAGCCGGACGGCGTGTTCCTGTCCAACGGCCCGGGTGACCCGGAGCCTTGCGACTACGCGATCCAGGCGATCAAGGACGTGCTGGAAACCGAGATTCCGGTATTCGGCATCTGCCTCGGTCACCAACTGCTGGCTCTGGCTTCCGGCGCCAAGACCCTGAAAATGGGTCACGGCCACCACGGTGCCAACCACCCGGTCCAGGATCTGGACACCGGCGTTGTGATGATCACCAGCCAGAACCACGGTTTTGCGGTAGACGAAGCGACCCTGCCAGCCAACGTCCGGGCGATCCACAAATCGCTGTTCGACGGCACCCTGCAAGGGATCGAGCGTACCGACAAGAGCGCCTTCAGCTTCCAGGGTCACCCTGAAGCCAGCCCTGGCCCGAACGACGTAGCGCCTCTGTTCGATCGCTTCATCAACGAAATGGCCAAGCGACGCTAATCGCTGGCACTGATGCAGCAAAGCTTGAGGGTGGTCCCGAGACCGGCGGCCCCCTCAAGGCTTCACAGATTGAACAAGACGGCTTGCCGACTGACCTGCGGATTTGAGTGACAAACCCATGCCAAAACGTACAGACATAAAAAGCATCCTGATTCTCGGCGCTGGCCCGATCGTTATCGGCCAGGCCTGTGAATTCGACTACTCCGGCGCCCAGGCCTGCAAAGCCCTGCGCGAAGAGGGTTACCGCGTCATCCTGGTGAACTCCAACCCAGCGACCATCATGACCGACCCGGACATGGCCGACGCCACGTACATCGAGCCGATCAAATGGCAGACCGTTGCCAAGATCATCGAGAAAGAGCGTCCGGACGCGTTGCTGCCAACCATGGGCGGCCAGACCGCTCTGAACTGCGCACTGGACCTGGAACGCGAAGGCGTTCTGGAGAAGTTCGGCGTAGAGATGATCGGCGCCAACGCTGACACCATCGACAAGGCCGAAGACCGTTCGCGCTTCGACAAGGCGATGAAATCCATCGGCCTGGACTGCCCGCGTTCGGGTATTGCCCACAGCATGGAAGAGGCCAACACGGTCCTCGAGAAGCTCGGCTTCCCGTGCATCATCCGTCCGTCCTTCACAATGGGCGGCACCGGCGGCGGTATCGCTTACAACCGTGAAGAGTTCGAAGAAATCTGCGCCCGTGGTCTGGACCTGTCGCCGACCAAAGAGCTGCTGATCGACGAATCCCTGATCGGCTGGAAAGAATACGAGATGGAGGTTGTCCGCGATAAGAAGGACAACTGCATCATCGTCTGCTCCATCGAAAACTTTGACCCGATGGGCGTGCACACCGGTGACTCGATCACTGTTGCGCCAGCACAGACCCTGACGGACAAGGAATACCAGATCATGCGTAACGCCTCTTTGGCGGTACTGCGTGAGATCGGCGTGGAAACCGGCGGCTCCAACGTCCAGTTCGGCATCTGCCCGGACACTGGCCGTATGGTTGTCATCGAGATGAATCCACGGGTATCCCGTTCCTCGGCCCTGGCCTCGAAAGCCACCGGTTTCCCGATTGCGCGTATTGCTGCGAAGTTGGCGATCGGCTACACCCTGGACGAATTGCAGAACGAAATCACTGGCGGCGCCACTCCTGCGTCCTTCGAGCCGTCCATCGACTACGTCGTGACCAAGCTGCCACGCTTCGCCTTCGAAAAATTCCCGAAAGCCGATGCGCGCCTGACCACGCAAATGAAGTCGGTCGGTGAAGTCATGGCCATCGGCCGGACTTTCCAGGAATCCCTGCAAAAAGCCCTTCGCGGTCTGGAAGTGGGCGTTTGCGGCTTGGACGAGAAGCTCGACCTGAGCAACCCGGAAAGCATGAGCGTGCTCAAGCGCGAACTGACCGTGCCGGGCGCCGAGCGTATCTGGTACGTGGCTGACGCCTTCCGCGCCGGCCTGTCGGTCGAAGACATCTTCGGCATGAACATGATCGACCCGTGGTTCCTGGTGCAGATCGAAGATCTGATCAAGGAAGAAGAGAAGGTCAAGACCCTGGGTCTGGCCAGCATCGACAAAGACATGATGTTCCGCCTCAAGCGCAAAGGCTTCTCCGACATGCGTCTGGCCAAGCTGCTGGGCGTGACCGAGAAAAACCTGCGTCGCCACCGTCACAAGCTGGAAATCTTCCCGGTCTACAAGCGCGTTGATACCTGCGCGGCCGAGTTCGCTACCGACACCGCTTACCTCTACTCGACGTACGAGGAAGAGTGCGAAGCCGCGCCGTCGGGCCGCGACAAGATCATGATCCTGGGCGGCGGTCCTAACCGTATCGGCCAAGGCATCGAGTTCGACTACTGCTGCGTACACGCGGCACTGGCCCTGCGCGCCGACGGTTACGAGACCATCATGGTCAACTGCAACCCGGAAACCGTGTCCACTGACTACGACACCTCGGATCGCCTGTACTTCGAACCAGTGACCCTGGAAGACGTGCTGGAAATCTGCCGGGTCGAGAAGCCAAAAGGCGTGATCGTCCAGTACGGCGGCCAAACCCCGCTGAAACTGGCTCGCGCCCTGGAAGAAGCCGGCGTGCCGATCATTGGCACCAGCCCTGACGCCATCGACCGTGCTGAAGACCGTGAGCGCTTCCAGCAAATGGTTGAGCGCCTGAACCTGCGTCAGCCGCCTAACGCCACCGTGCGCAGCGAAGACGAAGCGATCCGTGCCGCCGCCAAGATCGGTTACCCGCTGGTGGTTCGTCCGTCCTACGTACTGGGCGGCCGCGCGATGGAAATCGTTTACGAAGAAGAAGAGCTCAAGCGCTACCTGCGTGACGCGGTGAAAGTGTCCAACGACAGCCCGGTGCTGCTCGACCACTTCCTCAACTGCGCCATCGAAATGGACGTGGATGCGGTTTGCGACGGCACCGACGTGGTGATCGGCGCGATCATGCAACACATCGAGCAGGCAGGCGTTCACTCCGGTGACTCCGCGTGCTCCCTGCCGCCGTACTCGCTGCCTGGGCACATCCAGGACGAGATGCGCGAACAGGTCAAGAAAATGGCCCTGGAACTGGGCGTTGTCGGTCTGATGAACGTTCAGTTGGCGCTGCAAGGCGAAGACATCTACGTCATCGAAGTCAACCCGCGCGCTTCCCGTACCGTACCGTTCGTGTCCAAGTGCATCGGTGTTTCCCTGGCCATGATCGCGGCTCGCGTGATGGCGGGTAAAACCTTGAAAGAAATTGGTTTCACCAAAGAAATCATTCCGAACTTCTACAGCGTGAAAGAGGCGGTGTTCCCATTCGCCAAATTCCCTGGCGTGGACCCGATCCTGGGCCCGGAGATGAAGTCCACCGGTGAAGTGATGGGCGTGGGCGACACCTTCGGCGAAGCCTTCGCCAAGGCCCAGATGGGCGCTAGTGAAGTGCTGCCGACCGGCGGTACTGCGTTCATCAGCGTGCGTGACGACGATAAGCCACTGGTTGCAGGCGTGGCCCGTGATCTGATCAACTTGGGCTTCGAAGTGGTCGCCACCGCCGGTACTGCCAAGCTGATCGAAGCCGCAGGCCTGAAAGTGCGTCGTGTGAACAAGGTGACCGAAGGTCGTCCGCACGTGGTCGACATGATCAAGAATGACGAAGTCACCCTGATCATCAACACCACCGAGGGCCGTCAGTCGATCGCTGATTCCTACTCCATTCGTCGTAATGCCTTGCAGCACAAGATCTACTGCACCACGACCATTGCTGCTGGCGAAGCTATCTGCGAAGCGCTGAAGTTCGGTCCCGAGAAGACCGTGCGCCGCTTGCAGGACCTACACGCAGGATTGAAGGCATGATCAAATACCCAATGACCGTCCAGGGCGCCAAAGCCCTGGAAGAAGAACACGCTCACTTGACCAAGGTCGTCCGTCCGAAGCTCAGCCAGGACATCGGTACGGCCCGCGAGTTGGGTGACCTGAAGGAAAACGCCGAATACCACGCTGCCCGCGAGCAGCAGGGCATGGTCGAGGCGCGGATTCGTGACATTGAAGGCCGCATGCAGAACGCGGTGATCATCGATGTCACGACCATTCCTCACAACGGCAAAGTGATTTTCGGCACCACCGTTGAAATCGCCAACGTCGAGACCGACGAAACCGTCACTTATCACATCGTGGGTGAGGACGAGGCTGACTTCAAACTGGGCAAGATTTCGGTGGGTTCGCCACTGGCTCGCGCCTTGATCGCCAAGGAAGAAGGTGATGTGGTCGCGGTCAAAACGCCTAGCGGCGTTATCGAGTACGAGATTGTCGAAGTCCGCCACATCTGAAAGAAGGCGCCCGCTCCGTGCGGGCGCCATGCTTTGGCAACTGACTCAGATGTTGTGGGTGGGTGGCCTGTGGTTGTTGCATATCGGTCTGCTGCCGGCGTTGGGCAAAATTGGCCTGGCGCCGCTGCTGATCGACGAAATTGAAGGCATGCTGGATGCGCTGATGGTGGGATTCGCCACGGCGTGTGTGATTTTTCAGGCTTTGGTGCTGGTTCAGGCCGATGGCCTTGCCAGTCTATGGCGGGATATTCGCGGGCAACTGCTGCTGATGGCGCTGTATGCGTGCGCGATGTATTTCGTGGTGCGCTTCGGTTGGCCGGATGCGGTTCGCTGGGAAACGTTCAGCTATCTTGTCTTGGGCTTTTCCGGGCTGCTGCTGGTGTTGCAGCCGTTGCCAGGAGGGAGTGGCAGGGTGCGCGAAGCACACCCTTGACCCTTGCCATCACTTGAAGCGATGGACGTTCGACAGCTGCTTGTTGACGCTGAAGTTCTTGCGGTAAATCAGTGCCATCTTGCCGATGACCTGAACCAGGTCCGCTTTGCCGACCTTGCACAGTTCTGCAATGTTCGCCAGGCGAGACTCGCGATCGAGGATGTTGAGCTTGATTTTAATCAGCTCGTGATCCGCCAGCGCGCGTTCAAGTTCGGCTAACACACCTTCAGTCAAACCGTTGTCAGCCACAGTCAAAACTGGTTTCAGATGGTGGCCAATGGATTTGTACTGTTTCTTCTGCTCTTGAGTGAGCGGCATAATCTGACCCCTGTGTCTGATCTTGTAAAAAGCGGCGGCCAGTTTACCCGAGCGAGTCCGGGACCGCCCAGTTAATCACGACCCGTTTTATTTTCGAGGTGGCCCGTGGCCCGTTCCAAGACAAGCCTTAAGTGGCTGCAAAGACATGTCAATGATCCCTATGTGAAACAGGCGCAGAAGGACGGTTACCGCTCGCGTGCGAGTTACAAGCTTCTGGAAGTCCAGGAGAAGTACAAACTGATCCGTCCTGGTATGAGTGTTGTCGACCTGGGCGCGGCGCCCGGCGGCTGGTCGCAGGTCACTAGTCGGCTGATCGGTGGTCAGGGGCGTCTGATCGCCTCGGACATCCTGGAAATGGACAGCATTCCGGATGTGACTTTCATTCAGGGTGACTTCACCCGGGACGACGTGCTCGCTCAAATCCTTGAGGCCGTTGGTAATTCGCAGGTGGACCTTGTGATTTCCGATATGGCCCCCAATATGAGTGGTACGCCTGAGGTGGACATGCCGAAAGCCATGTTTCTATGTGAGCTGGCTCTTGATCTTGCGGCTCGGATACTCAAGCCGGGTGGTAATTTCGTGATCAAGGTGTTTCAGGGTGAAGGGTTTGATGCTTACGTGAAGGACGCTCGTCAGAAATTCGACAAGGTCCAGATGATCAAGCCGGACTCTTCCCGTGGCAGTTCCCGCGAGCAATACATGCTGGCTTGGGGCTACCGCGGCCGTAGTGAGTAAATCGAGGTTTTTTGGCGGGTCGATAGGTTTTTCGCATTTCGCCCCGTGAGCATTAGCGAATATTGTGTAGAAAGTGTTTCACAAAGGGTTACAGACGGCGCCTGCCAGAGCCGTAGGTAATGTAGTAAGTTAGGCCGGTGAATATCATGCGAAGCGCGCGCCAGTAGCGGAGCTTGCTTCAGAGGGTAGTTAATTGAACGATATGGCAAAGAATCTGATCCTGTGGTTGATCATCGCGGCTGTCCTTGTGACGGTGATGAACAACTTCTCCAGCCCTAACGAGCCGCAGACCCTTAACTATTCCGACTTCATCCAGCAGGTCAAGGATGGCAAGGTCGAGCGCGTAGCCGTGGATGGCTATGTGATTACCGGCAAGCGCAATGATGGCGACAGCTTCAAGACCATTCGTCCGGCGATCCAGGACAATGGTCTGATCGGCGACCTGGTGGATAACCACGTGGTAGTCGAAGGTAAGCAGCCTGAACAGCAAAGCATCTGGACCCAACTTCTGGTCGCAAGCTTTCCGATCCTGGTGATCATCGCCGTATTCATGTTCTTCATGCGGCAGATGCAGGGTGGTGGCGGCGGTAAGGGTGGGCCGATGAGCTTCGGCAAGAGCAAGGCACGCCTGCTCTCCGAAGATCAGGTGAAAACTACTTTGGGTGACGTTGCCGGTTGCGACGAAGCCAAGGAAGAAGTTGGTGAACTGGTCGAGTTTCTGCGCGATCCGGGCAAGTTCCAGCGTCTGGGCGGCCGCATTCCTCGCGGCGTGCTGATGGTCGGCCCTCCGGGTACCGGTAAAACCTTGCTCGCCAAGGCGATTGCTGGCGAAGCCAAGGTGCCGTTCTTCACCATCTCCGGTTCCGATTTTGTCGAAATGTTCGTTGGTGTCGGTGCCAGCCGTGTTCGCGATATGTTCGAACAGGCCAAGAAGCATGCGCCATGCATCATCTTCATCGATGAAATCGACGCCGTCGGTCGCCACCGTGGCGCCGGCATGGGCGGCGGTCACGACGAGCGCGAGCAGACTCTCAACCAGTTGCTGGTGGAGATGGATGGCTTCGAAATGAATGACGGCATCATCGTCATCGCCGCCACCAACCGTCCTGACGTACTGGACCCTGCGTTGCTGCGTCCGGGCCGTTTCGACCGTCAGGTTGTGGTCGGTTTGCCGGACATCCGTGGTCGTGAACAGATTCTCAAGGTCCACATGCGCAAAGTGCCAATGGGTGACGACGTCGCTCCGGCCGTGATCGCACGTGGTACGCCTGGTTTCTCCGGTGCCGACCTGGCCAACCTGGTGAACGAAGCGTCGCTGTTCGCTGCCCGTACCGGCAAGCGCATCGTCGAGATGAAAGAGTTCGAATTGGCCAAAGACAAGATCATGATGGGCGCCGAGCGCAAATCGATGGTCATGTCCGAGAAAGAGAAGCAGAACACGGCTTATCACGAGGCTGGCCACGCTATCGTCGGTCGTGTCGTGCCTGAGCATGATCCGGTTTACAAGGTGTCGATTATCCCGCGCGGTCGTGCGCTGGGTGTGACCATGTTCCTGCCGGAAGAGGATCGTTACAGCCTGTCCAAGCGTGCGCTGATCAGCCAGATCTGCTCGCTGTACGGTGGCCGTATCGCTGAAGAGATGACCTTGGGTTTCGATGGTGTCACTACTGGTGCTTCCAACGACATCATGCGTGCCAGCCAGATCGCACGGAACATGGTGACCAAGTGGGGTCTTTCGGAAAAGCTCGGTCCTTTGATGTATGCCGAAGAAGAGGGCGAAGTGTTCCTCGGTCGTGGCGGCGGCGGTCAGAGTGCTAGCTTCTCCGGTGAGACGGCCAAGCTGATCGATTCGGAAGTACGCAGCATCATTGACCAGTGCTACGGCACGGCCAAGCAGATCCTCACGGATAATCGAGACAAGCTCGACGCCATGGCTGATGCCCTGATGAAGTACGAGACGATCGACGCTGATCAGATCGACGACATCATGGCGGGTCGTACGCCTCGCGAGCCTCGGGACTGGTCGGGTGGCGGTGCTGGCTCTTCCGGAACACCTCCGGTAGCGCAGGACCCGCGTCCAGAAACACCGATCGGCGGTCCGGCTGCTGACGTTTAAGGTTTGAAATGACTTCTGTTCAGTCCCTGACCCGGTTGCCTTGCGGCAACCGGGTTCTTGATTTGGCCCAGACGCATGTCATGGGTATTCTCAATGTCACTCCCGACTCCTTTTCCGATGGTGGCCGCTATAGCCAGCTCGATGCAGCCTTGCGCCACGCCGAAGCAATGGTGGCGGCCGGCGCGACGCTGATTGATGTCGGTGGCGAATCGACCCGACCTGGCGCCAGGGCGGTTTCGCCGCTGGAAGAGCTGGAGCGTGTTGCGCCGATCGTCGAGCGCATCAATCGTGAACTGGATGTGATTATCTCGGTCGATACCTCCACGCCAGCCGTCATGCGCGAAACCGCGCGGCTGGGGGCGGGGTTGATCAATGATGTGCGTTCGTTGCGACGTGATGGCGCCCTGGATGCAGCAGCAGCCACTGGTCTTCCTGTGTGCCTGATGCACATGCTCGGTGAGCCTGGCGACATGCAGGACAATCCGCAGTATCAGGACGTGACGAAAGAGGTCGGCGAGTTTCTTGCCGAGCGAATGGCGCAATGTGCTTTGGTGGGAATTCCGGCAGAACGGATCATCCTTGATCCAGGCTTCGGCTTCGCGAAAACGTTGCCGCACAATCTAAGCTTGTTCAAACATATGGAAGTCCTTCATGCCTTGGGGCGGCCCCTGTTGGTCGGGGTTTCGCGAAAAAGCATGATTGGGCAGGCGTTGAATCGCCCGGTTGGAGAGCGCCTTTATGGCGGTCTGGCGCTTGCAGTGCTGGCTTCGATCAAGGGGGCGCGTATATTGCGCGTCCATGATGTGGCCGAAACTGTCGATGTGGTCCGGATGATCGCCGCAGTAGAATCAGCCGAATAAGAATGATGGAGCACTTATGACTAGAAAATACTTTGGTACCGATGGGATTCGTGGCCGCGTCGGTCAGTATCCGATCACTCCGGACTTCATGCTCAAGCTTGGCTGGGCGGCCGGCATGGCCTTTCGCAAGATGGGAGCCTGCAAGGTACTGGTAGGCAAGGACACGCGTATCTCCGGGTACATGTTCGAATCGGCGCTGGAAGCCGGGCTTACCTCCGCAGGGGCTGACGTGATGCTGTTGGGGCCTATGCCAACTCCGGCTATCGCCTATCTCACGCGCACGTTCCACGCCGAAGCTGGCATCGTGATCAGCGCTTCGCACAATCCTCACGATGACAACGGCATCAAGTTTTTCTCCGGTAAGGGCACCAAGCTTCCGGATGAAGTCGAGTTGATGATCGAAGAGTTGCTCGATACTCCGATGACTGTGGTCGAGTCGAGCAAGATTGGCAAAGTGTCGCGCATCAACGATGCTTCGGGTCGTTACATTGAGTTTTGCAAAAGCAGCGTCCCGACCGGCACCAGTTTCACCGGGCTGAAAATCGTGATCGACTGTGCCCATGGCGCTGTCTACAAAGTTGCGCCCAGCGTATTTCGTGAATTGGGTGCCGAAGTCGTTGTGCTTTCCGCTCAGCCGAACGGGCTGAACATCAATGACAATTGTGGTTCGACCCATATGGGTCAGCTGCAAGCTGCTGTATTGGCCGAGCACGCCGATTTGGGCATTGCCTTTGACGGTGATGGTGATCGGGTTCTGATGGTCGATCACACCGGCGCTATCGTCGACGGTGATGAACTGCTGTTCATCATTGCGCGCGATTTGCATGAGCGTGACAAGTTGCAGGGCGGCGTAGTCGGGACCTTGATGAGTAACCTGGGGCTGGAACTCGCCCTGGCGGATCTGTCGATTCCTTTTGTGCGCGCCAATGTTGGCGACCGTTATGTGATTGCTGATCTGCTGGAGCGCAACTGGCTGGTGGGTGGCGAGAATTCCGGGCATATCGTTTGCTTCAATCACACCACGACCGGTGATGCGATTATCGCTGCGTTGCAGGTGTTGATGGCGCTAAGGCGTCGTTCCGAAGGTCTGGCTCAGGCTCGCCAGGCGCTGCGCAAATGTCCGCAGGTGCTGATCAATGTCCGTTTCGGTGGTGGTGCGAGCCCGCTCGATCACCCGTCCGTCAAGGAAGCCAGTGAGCGTGTCACCCAAGCGATGGCGGGGCGTGGGCGCGTGTTGTTGCGCAAGTCCGGGACAGAGCCGCTGGTGCGTGTCATGGTCGAAGGCGAGGACGAAACACAGGTTCGCGGCTACGCCGAAGAGCTGGCAAAACTGGTTACTGAAGTTTCTGCCTGAATTCGGCTTGCCAGCCATGATTGTGTTGGGTAACATCTGCGCCCACTTTGACCGACGAGGTACAGCATGCGTCGCCCTATGGTAGCTGGTAACTGGAAGATGCACGGTACCCGCGCCAGCGTCGCTGAGCTGATCAACGGCCTTCGTCATCTGGCCTTGCCGAGCGGTGTTGATGTCGCGGTATTCCCGCCTTGCTTGCATATCAATCAAGTGATTGATGGCTTGAAAGGAAAGTCGATTTTGGTCGGCGCGCAGAATTCTGCGGTGGAATCCATGCAAGGTGCATTGACTGGCGAAGTTGCACCAAGTCAGTTGGTGGATGCAGGGTGTTCCCTGGTACTTGTCGGGCACTCCGAGCGCCGCCAGATCATGGGCGAGCGAGACGGTATGCTGAATCGCAAGTTCGCAGCGGCACAGGCATGTGGCTTGATTCCGGTGTTGTGCATAGGGGAAACCCTTGAGCAGCGCGAAGCCGGGAAAACTCTTGAGGTTGTCGGGCGTCAGCTGGGCAGCATCATCGAGGAGCTGGGTGTCGGTGCTTTTGCAAATGCAGTAATCGCTTACGAGCCGGTCTGGGCCATTGGCACCGGGCTGACTGCTTCGCCGCAACAGGCGCAGGATGTGCACGCAGCCATTCGCGCTCAGTTGGCGGCAGAGAATTCTGAGGTCGCACGAGGTGTGCGGCTTCTATACGGCGGCAGCGTGAAGGCGGCCAATGCGGTCGAACTGTTCGGCATGCCGGATATCGATGGGGGGCTCATTGGTGGAGCTTCCCTGAATGCAGATGAGTTCGGTGCGATTTGTCGCGCCGCGGGAAACTGAAAAAATGCTGGAAACAGTCGTAGTCGTTTTTCATCTGCTGGGTGCATTGGGCGTAGTTGCTCTGGTATTGCTGCAGCAGGGTAAGGGTGCGGACGCTGGCGCGTCTTTCGGAGCAGGTGCTTCAAATACTGTGTTCGGAAGCCAAGGTTCCTCTACCTTTCTTAGTAAGTTTACTGCTATACTTGCCGCCGGTTTCTTCATAACCAGCTTGGGGTTAGGTTACTTTGCTAAAGAGAAGGCTCACCAGCTGACTCAAGTAGGTTTGCCAAACCCAGCAGTGTTGGAAGTTCCAAAGCAAAAACCGGCTTCTGATGATGTACCGGTGCTTCAAGAGCAAAAGTCGGCTACTCCAGCGACTGACGTGCCTCCAGCTCAAGAGCAAAAGTAAGAAGGGTTTCAAACGTAGTATTGCCGAGGTGGTGGAATTGGTAGACACGCAACCTTGAGGTGGTTGTGCCCATAGGGTGTAGGGGTTCGAGTCCCCTTCTCGGTACCAATTATCAGGAGAGCCCGCTGTTGCGGGCTTTCTTGTAGGTGGAAGGTTACATTGACCCTGTCAGGGATCGGTCGTATACTTCCGCCCCAGCTTTGTCGCGGGGTGGAGCAGTCTGGTAGCTCGTCGGGCTCATAACCCGAAGGTCGTCGGTTCAAATCCGGCCCCCGCAACCAGTTTAAGGAGCCCCTTTTAAGGGGCTTTTTGTTAGCTGGACACTTTCAACGCCGCTGTTCGACGGCGTTTCAAGGATGGGCGTTTCGCCCATTTTTTTATTTTGCATAGCATGCACATACATGCACGAGGGGGTTCAGGTGTCGAGCAAGCTAGAAGAGTTGCAGGCCTTGCTGGCCCCGGTGGTCGTGGCCCTAGGCTATGAATGCTGGGGTATTGAGTTTTCGGCTCAAGGTCGCCACTCAATGTTGCGCGTTTATATCGATAAAGAAGGCGGCGTGCTGGTGGACGATTGTGCCATCGTCAGCCGCCAGATCAGCGGTGTCCTGGATGTTGAAGATCCAATCGCCGTTGAGTACACCCTTGAAGTTTCCTCGCCTGGCATGGAACGCCCGCTGTTCACTATTGAGCAGTTTGCAAAATTTGCCGGTGAACAAGTGAAGATCAAGCTGCGCTCGCCTTTCGAAGGCCGACGCAACTTTCAGGGCCTTCTGCGCGGTGTAGAAGAGCAGGACGTCGTGGTGCAGGTAGAAGACCATGAGTTCCTGTTGCCGATCGATATGATCGACAAGGCCAACATTATTCCCAGTTTTGACTGAGACGCGGATCCCGCGGATCCAATGGCTTGCGAAAGGCGAGGCGTACGATGAGCAAAGAAGTACTGCTGGTTGTTGAGTCGGTATCCAATGAAAAGGGCGTACCGGCAAACGTAATTTTTGAAGCGCTGGAGCTGGCTCTGGCCACTGCTACCAAAAAACGTTTTGAGGATGAAGTCGATCTGCGTGTGGAAATCAACCGCCACACCGGTGCTTACGAGACATTCCGTCGCTGGACGGTCGTCGAAGAAGCCAATCTGGACGATCCGGCCATCGAAACCTGGCCGAGCAAGGTTGCAGAAACGCATCCGGGTGCTCAGGTCGGTGATGTAGTCGAAGAAAAGATTGAATCCATCGAGTTCGGCCGTATCGCTGCACAGACTGCCAAGCAAGTCATCGTGCAGAAAGTTCGCGAAGCCGAGCGCGCGCAAGTCGTTGACGCTTATCGCGAGCGCCTGGGTGAAATCATCTCCGGCACCGTGAAAAAAGTAACCCGCGACAACGTGATCGTTGATCTGGGCAATAACGCTGAAGCGTTGCTGGCCCGTGAAGACATCATTTCTCGCGAAACTTTCCGGGTTGGCGTGCGTCTGCGTGCGCTGCTCAAGGAAATCCGCACCGAGAACCGCGGCCCGCAGTTGATCCTGTCGCGTACCGCGCCGGAAATGCTGATTGAGTTGTTCCGCATCGAAGTGCCGGAAATCGCTGAAGGCCTGATCGAAGTAATGGCAGCGTCCCGTGATCCGGGTTCGCGCGCCAAGATCGCGGTCCGCTCCAAGGACAAACGCATCGACCCGCAAGGCGCTTGCATCGGTATGCGCGGTTCGCGCGTCCAGGCAGTGTCGGGTGAGTTGGGCGGTGAGCGTGTGGACATCGTCCTGTGGGACGATAACCCGGCTCAGTTCGTAATAAATGCAATGTCGCCGGCTGAAGTGGCGGCAATTATCGTTGACGAAGATGCCCATGCAATGGACATCGCCGTTGGCGCAGACAATCTGGCTCAGGCCATCGGTCGTGGTGGTCAGAACGTGCGTCTGGCTAGCCAGTTGACTGGCTGGACCCTGAACGTGATGACCGAATCGGACATCCAGGCTAAGCAGCAAGCAGAAACCGGCGACATCCTGCGCAACTTCATCGACGAGCTGGAAGTCGACGAAGACCTGGCGCAGGTGCTGGTAGATGAAGGCTTCACCAGCCTGGAAGAGATTGCCTACGTACCGTTGGAAGAAATGCTCAACATCGACGGCTTTGACGAAGAAACCGTCAACGAGCTTCGCGCTCGCGCCAAGGATCGTTTGTTGACCAAAGCCATCGCTACTGAGGAAAAGCTGGCAGACGCCCATCCGGCCGAAGACCTGCTCTCGCTTGAGGGTATGGACAAGGATTTGGCGATGGAACTGGCGGTGCGCGGCGTAATTACCCGCGAAGACCTGGCCGAGCAGTCTATTGACGACCTGCTCGACATCGACGGCATTGACGATGATCGTGCCGGCAAGTTGATCATGGCCGCCCGAGCCCACTGGTTCGAGTAATTAGGCGCGGCCTGAGGAGAGAAGTGCATGACGCAAGTCACGGTGAAACAACTGGCCGATGAGGTCAAAACACCGGTAGAGCGCCTGTTGCAGCAGATGCGTGAGGCAGGTCTGCCGCACACCGCCGCCGAAGAACATGTGACTGACAGTGAGAAGCAATCTTTGCTGACTCACTTGAAAAGCAGCCACAAGGCGAAAGTGGAAGAACCACGCAAGATCACGCTGCAGCGTAAAACCACCAGCACCCTGCGTGTTGCTGGCAGCAAAAGCATCAGCGTTGAAGTGCGTAAAAAGAAAGTTTTCGTTCAGCGCAGCCCGGAAGAAATCGAAGCCGAGCGCAAACGCGAACTGGAAGAACGTCGCGCAGTAGAAAATGCTGCCCGTCAGAAGGCTGAAGAAGAAGCCAAGCGTCGCGCCGAAGAAGAAGCGCGTCGCCAGCCTGCTGCTGCGCAAAACGGTAGTAACGACGCTGTTGCAGCGCCTGCTGCGGTTGCCGAGCCCGTTCGCGAAAGCGCACCGGTTGTGGCGGCTGCACCGGCTCCTTCTGCCGACCGCAAGCCGAACGATCAGCGTCGTCCGGACAAACCACGTGCCGACGATAACAATCGTCGCAGCGGCGGTGGCGATGGTGAGCGCAAAAACGCTCCGCATCGTGCTTCGGTTAAAGAGAAAGCGCCTGCTCCACGTGTTGCGCCACGTACTACCGACGAAGAAAGCGATGGCTTCCGTCGTGGTGGTCGCGGCAAGGCCAAGCTGAAGAAACGCAACGCTCACGGTTTCCAGAGCCCAACCGGCCCTGTTGTGCGTGATGTGCAGATCGGCGAGACCATCACTGTTGGCGATCTCGCCAATCAGATGTCGGTCAAGGCTGCTGAAATCATCAAGTTCATGTTCAAACTGGGTACGCCAGCGACCATCAACCAGGTACTGGATCAGGAAACTGCCCAACTGGTTGCTGAAGAGCTGGGCCACAAAGTGACCCTGGTCAGCGACACCGCCCTGGAAGATTCCCTGGCCGAGTCCCTGAAGTTTGAAGGTGAGACGTTCTCCCGTGCACCGGTTGTGACCGTAATGGGCCACGTTGACCACGGTAAGACCTCGCTGCTCGACTACATCCGTCGTGCCAAGGTAGCTGCTGGCGAAGCCGGCGGTATCACCCAGCACATCGGCGCGTACCACGTTGAAACTGATCGCGGCATGGTCACGTTCCTCGATACCCCGGGTCACGCTGCGTTTACCGCAATGCGTGCTCGTGGTGCCAAGGCGACTGACATCGTGATCCTGGTCGTTGCAGCGGACGACGGCGTGATGCCGCAGACCATTGAAGCGGTCCAGCACGCCAAGGCTGCCGGTGTTCCTCTGGTCGTTGCCGTAAACAAAATCGACAAGCCGGGCGCCGATCTCGATCGCATCCGTAGCGAACTGTCGGTTCACGGCGTGACCTCGGAAGAGTGGGGCGGCGACACCCCGTTCGTATCGGTTTCGGCGAAAGTCGGTACTGGCGTGGACGAGTTGCTCGAAGCGGTCCTGCTGCAAGCCGAAGTTCTGGAACTGAAAGCGACCCCATCGGCCCCAGGTCGTGGTGTTGTGGTTGAATCGCGTCTCGACAAAGGTCGCGGCCCGGTTGCAACCGTTCTGGTTCAAGACGGTACCCTGCGCCAAGGCGACATGGTCCTGGTCGGTTCGAACTATGGCCGTGTACGTGCCATGCTCGACGAGAACGGCAAGCCAATCAAGGAAGCCGGTCCTTCCATCCCTGTCGAGATCCTCGGCCTGGACGGTACTCCGGACGCTGGCGACGAGATGAGCGTACTGTCCGACGAGAAGAAAGCCCGTGAAGTGGCTCTGTTCCGTCAAGGCAAGTTCCGCGAAGTCAAACTGGCCCGCGCTCACGCTGGCAAGCTTGAAAACATCTTCGAGAACATGGGTCAGGCAGAGAAGAAGACGCTTAACATCGTCCTCAAATCCGACGTCCGTGGTTCGCTGGAAGCGTTGAACGGTGCCTTGAACGGCCTGGGTAACGACGAAGTGCAAGTGCGTGTAGTGGGCGGCGGCGTTGGTGGTATCACCGAGTCCGACGCTAACCTGGCACTGGCCTCCAACGCTGTACTGTTTGGCTTCAACGTGCGTGCCGATGCTGGAGCTCGCCGGATCGTCGAGCAGGAAGGTCTGGATATGCGTTACTACAACGTGATCTACGACATCATCGAAGACGTCAAGAAAGCCCTCACCGGTATGCTGGGCAGCGATGTTCGCGAGAACATCCTGGGTACCGCTGAAGTGCGTGACGTGTTCCGCTCGCCGAAGTTTGGCGCGATCGCCGGTTGCATGGTTATCGAAGGTGTTGTTCACCGTAACCGTCCAATCCGTGTACTGCGTGAAGACATCGTTATCTTCGAAGGCGAGCTGGAATCCCTGCGCCGCTTTAAAGATGACGCTTCCGAAGTACGTGCCGGCATGGAATGCGGTATCGGCGTCAAGAGCTACAACGACGTCAAAGCTGGCGACAAGATCGAAGTCTACGAGAAGGTTCAGGTTGCTCGCAGCCTCTAACTCGCGCACTTCAAGGGCCACGGCGAGCCGCCGCATGCAAGTGCGCGGCACGGCGTCAGGACTCTAAACGCAACGCCCGGTCTGGCTTTTGTCAGGCCGGGCGTTTGCCGCTTTCAGACCCCACGGGTTTCACCGTGAGGCAGTAACAGGTAACAAGACATGGCAAAAGAATACAGCCGTACCCAACGTATCGGCGATCAGATGCAGCGTGAGCTGGCACAGCTGATCCGTCGTGAAGTCAAAGACCCGCGCGTCGGCCTGGTCACCATTACCGCTGTTGAAGTCAGCCGTGACGTCGGTCACGCCAAGATCTTCATCACCGTGATGGGGCAGGACAACGCCGAAGACATCGCGCAAAGCATCAAGGTGCTCAACTCCGCCGCCGGTTTCCTGCGCATGCAGTTGGCTCGCGAAATGAAGTTGCGCAGCGTTCCTCAGTTGCACTTCCACTACGACGAAAGCGTCGTGCGTGGCGCGCACCTGTCGGCCCTGATCGAGCGTGCGGTGGCTGAAGACAATCAGCACCCGGTTGCGGCTGAAGCCGAAGACACCAAGGAGTAATCGGTGGCTCAGGTCAAACGTATCCGTCGTAACGTCAGCGGCATCATCCTGCTCGACAAGCCGCTGGGGTTCACCTCCAACGCGGCGTTGCAGAAGGTTCGCTGGTTGCTGAACGCCGAGAAGGCCGGGCACACCGGTAGTCTCGATCCGCTGGCCACCGGCGTGCTGCCGTTGTGCTTCGGTGAGGCCACCAAGTTCTCGCAATACCTGCTCGATTCCGACAAGGCTTATGAAACCCTGGCGCAACTGGGCAAGACCACCACCACGGCGGATGCCGAAGGTGAGGTTTTGCTGGAACGCTCGGTGACCGTTGGTCGCGCCGATGTCGAAGCTGCCTTGCCCGGTTTTCGTGGGCAAATCAGTCAGATACCGCCGATGTACTCGGCACTCAAGCGTGATGGCCAACCGCTGTACAAGCTGGCCCGTGCAGGTGAAGTAGTGGAGCGCGAACCGCGTTCTGTTACTATTGCGCGCTTGGAATTGCTGGCCTTTGAGGGTGATACTGCGCGGCTTGCGGTGGATTGCAGCAAAGGCACCTATATCCGCACCCTGGTGGAGGATATCGGTGAGCAACTCGGTTGTGGCGCTTACGTTGCAGAATTGCGACGTACCCAGGCCGGGCCTTTCACGCTGGCGCAGACGGTCACGCTTGAAGAGCTGGAAGCCGTACACGCCGAAGGCGGAAACGAGGCGGTCGACCGCTTCCTGATGCCATCGGACAGCGGCCTGCTGGATTGGCCGCTGTTACAGTTCTCGGAGCACAGTTCGTTCTACTGGCTTAACGGCCAGCCGGTACGAGCCCCGGATGCACCGAAGTTCGGCATGGTACGGGTACAGGATCACAACGGTCGCTTCATCGGTATCGGTGAAGTGAGCGAAGACGGGCGCATCGCGCCACGTCGACTGATTCGGTCGGAATGACCGAAAACCGGTCTGCGTAACAGCAGGCTGGCGAGGGTGGCTGTTAGCAGGCATGGTCACTACTCATTTTTAGATACAGGGATTTGTCCCTGGCCTGTTGAAGCTGTTTCTTTGAAACAGTTTCCTGATAAAAGGATTGCCTCATGGCTCTCGACGTTCAAGAAAAAGCACAAATCGTAGCTGACTATCAGCAAGCTGTTGGTGACACTGGTTCGCCAGAAGTGCAAGTTGCACTGCTGACCCACAACATCAACAAGCTGCAAGGTCACTTCAAGGCCAACGGTAAAGATCACCACTCCCGTCGTGGTCTGATCCGCATGGTAAACCAGCGCCGTAAGCTGCTGGACTACCTGAAAGGCAAGGATCTGGGTCGTTATCAGGCTCTGATCGGTCGCCTGGGTCTGCGTCGCTAATCAGCGATTGCGCTAGAGGTTGGTTGTCTGTCGTACGTCAGTGGGTTTCCCGCTGGCGCATGGCAGGCTCCCAGCCTCAAGTTTTATCTGGATACACGTTTTACCCTGGACAGGCGTTGGGCCGATTCCCGACATTGCCCAAGAATTTCGCAAGAAGACAAGTTCCCCAAGAGCCACAAAGAAGGTAGGACACCGTGAACCCGGTAATCAAAAAATTCCAGTTCGGTCAGTCGACCGTTACCCTCGAGACTGGCCGTATCGCCCGTCAGGCCTCCGGCGCAGTATTGGTCACCGTTGACGACGACGTCAGCGTATTGGTGACCGTCGTTGGTGCCAAGCAAGCCGATCCAGGCAAGGGCTTCTTCCCTCTGTCCGTTCACTACCAGGAAAAGACTTACGCTGCCGGTAAGATCCCTGGCGGTTTCTTCAAGCGTGAAGGCCGTCCTTCCGAGAAAGAAACCCTGACTTCCCGACTGATCGACCGTCCGATCCGTCCGCTGTTCCCAGAAGGCTTCATGAACGAAGTGCAAGTTGTCTGCACCGTCGTTTCCACCAGCAAGAAAACCGATCCGGACATCGCTGCGATGATCGGTACCTCGGCTGCCCTGGCTATCTCCGGTATTCCTTTCGATGGCCCGATCGGCTGTGCGCGCGTTGCGTTCCATGAAAGCACCGGCTACCTGCTGAACCCGACTTACGAACAACAGAAAGCTTCGAGCCTGGACATGGTCGTTGCCGGTACTTCGGAAGCCGTGTTGATGGTTGAATCGGAAGCCAAAGAGCTGACCGAAGACCAGATGCTGGGCGCGGTACTGTTTGCTCACGACGAGTTCCAGGTTGTGATCAACGCCGTTAAAGAACTGGCCGCTGAAGCCGCCAAGCCAACCTGGGCCTGGACTCCACAGCCAGAAGCCACCGCGCTGCTGGGCGCTATCCGTGCCGAGTTCGGCGACGCGATCTCCCAGGCCTACACCATCACCATCAAGGCCGACCGTTACGCTCGCCTGGGTGAGCTGAAAGACCAGGTTGTGGCCAAGCTGTCCGGTGAAGAAGGCCAGCCTTCTTCCAGCGAAGTCAAAGCTGCTTTCGGCGAAATCGAATACCGCACCGTTCGCGAAAACATCGTAAACGGCAAGCCACGTATCGACGGCCGCGACACCAAGACTGTACGTCCTTTGAACATCGAAGTCGGTGTTCTGCCTAAGACCCACGGTTCGGCACTGTTCACCCGTGGCGAAACCCAGGCTCTGGTCGTTGCAACACTGGGCACCGCCCGTGACGCACAACTGCTGGACACCCTGGAAGGCGAGAAAAAAGACCCGTTCATGCTGCACTACAACTTCCCTCCGTTCTCGGTAGGTGAGTGTGGTCGCATGGGTGGCGCTGGTCGTCGCGAAATCGGTCACGGCCGTCTGGCCCGTCGTTCGATTGCCGCCATGCTGCCTGCTGCCGACGTGTTCCCGTACACCATTCGTGTGGTGTCGGAAATCACCGAATCCAACGGTTCGAGCTCGATGGCTTCCGTTTGCGGCGCTTCCCTGGCCCTGATGGACGCTGGTGTTCCGATGAAGGCGCCGGTTGCCGGTATCGCCATGGGTCTGGTTAAAGAAGGCGAGAAGTTCGCCATCCTGACCGACATCCTGGGTGACGAAGACCACCTCGGCGACATGGACTTCAAAGTAGCGGGTACCGCCAAAGGTGTTACCGCGCTGCAGATGGACATCAAGATCAAAGGCATCACCGAAGAAATCATGGAAATCGCTCTGGGCCAAGCCCTGGAAGCGCGCCTGAACATCCTCGGTCAGATGAACCAGATCATTGGTCAGTCCCGCACCGAACTGTCGGAAAATGCTCCGACCATGATCGCGATGAAAATCGACACCGACAAAATCCGTGATGTCATCGGTAAAGGCGGCGCGACCATTCGTGCGATCTGTGAAGAGACGAAAGCTTCGATCGACATCGAAGACGACGGCTCGATCAAGATCTTCGGCGAAACCAAGGAAGCGGCTGAAGCAGCACGTCAGCGCGTTCTGGGCATCACCGCAGAAGCTGAAATCGGCAAGATCTACGTCGGTAAGGTTGAGCGCATCGTCGACTTCGGCGCATTCGTCAACATCCTGCCGGGCAAGGACGGTCTGGTTCACATCTCCATGCTGAGCGACGCTCGCGTTGAGAAAGTGACCGACATCCTGAAAGAAGGCCAGGAAGTGGAAGTACTGGTACTGGACGTGGACAACCGCGGTCGTATCAAGCTGTCCATCAAAGACGTGGCAGCAGCCAAGGCGTCGGGCGTTTAATTACCCCCGCGCTTAACCGCTGAACAACAAAACGCCCCGACTGGTTCGGGGCGTTTTGCTGTGTGCCATAAAATCAAAAGATCGCAGCCTTCGGCAGCCCCTGCACCGGTCTCGCGTAGGAGCTGCCGAAGGCTGCGATCTTGACGATTCCGGCAAAAAAAAGAGAGGTCCGCCAAGTTGCCGGACCCCAATCCCGGTGCTAGGTTTAGCTCACCGCCCGTGTAGCTCAGCCGGTAGAGCAGCGCACTCGTAACGCGAAGGTCGCAGGTTCGATTCCTGTCTCGGGCAAAAAGTTACCTGTTATTTCACCTTCCGGCTCAGCTCTTCAACAGAGCGTTTGAGCTGATCCTGTTGGCTGTCCTGCTCACTGACTTTTTGCTTCACGCTGGACAGATCACTGGAACTTGAGCTGGAACTCGACCCGGAGCTGCGTTTGAGGTCGTCCACCTGACGGGCAATATCTTTCAGGTCGTTCTGCTGTTCGCTGACACTGCGCTTGAGGTCGCTCACATCGCCAGAGCTGGAACTGGAACTTGAGCCGCTATTGCGCTTGAGGTCGTCCATCTGCGAGGCGAGTTTTTTCAGGTCATTGTCCTGTTCGTTAACCGTGCGCTTGAGGTCGCTCACCTCGCTCGAGCTGGAACTGGAGCTCGAACTGTTATTGCGCTTGAGATCGTCCACCTGCGAAGAGAGTTTTTTCAGATCGTTATTCTGCTCCTCGATGGTGCGCTTGAGAGTGGACAGCTCACTCGAGCTGGAACTGGAGCTTGTGCCGTTGTTGCGCTTGAGCTCTTCCAGTTGCTTGGCGAGGTCTTTGAGGTCTTTGTTCTGTTCCTCGGCGGTACGCTTGAGGCTGGTGATTTCACTGGTGCTCGAACCGACGTTGGTGCCGGTGGTGCGTCTGAGTTCTTCGATGAGGCGCGCTTGTTCACTGACGGTTTTCTTCAGGGTATCGATTTCAGCCGCATTGCTTTTAACGCTGCCGGGTAACTTTGCCAGCTCATCGACTTCCAGATTGGTTTTGACCAATACGGTTTTGCCGAATGAGGTGTGGGTGGCGGTGAGCGTATCGTTAAACGAAGGGGTGTTAGAGCTGAGCTCGATAGCCTGGGCCGTATTGGCCAGTGCCAGGTTGCCGAGCAGGAGGGCGGCCATGCCGGTTGCAAACAGGGTAGACGGAAGCTTTGGGAAATTGCGCATCACCTGAATTCCTTGTGAAGTGCCTATATGGCACATCGCTATGACTTCGTTTTTTAAAACATGTTCCTGTAGGCCGCACAAAATAAGCGTGGTCAGTGACGTCAGCCGTTTTTTTGTAGATTTGATGTAAACATGCGTATAAATCGTCAGCCAAAGGTCCTATATTCGGAACTTGCATGAGCACCACCGAAGCTGTTTTCAGATGATCCCGAATGGTTCTGAAGGCCAGATAAACCGGGCGTTACACGGTTTTTTGCGTCAGAGAGATCCTTGATGATCCAGATCCATCTTCCATTCCCCAGATCAGCGAGAACGACATGACCGTTAAAGAATTGACCCAAGAAGCCAGACACGAAGAAGCCCTCAAAAAGTACGCGTTGGACGCGCACGAGTTGATGGAAGAGATCAAGGACTTGCCCGCCGATGATCAGAAAGACCAGATCCAATGGGCGTTCGAAGATGAAGCCGAAGCACAAGGCTTGCAGCCGTGGGAGCTGACGCTCAAGTACACCTCGACCCCGGAAGAGTTCGAGGCGGCGCGCCTGGTCCTGCACAAGGAGGCGGCCGAAGTGTTGGGCGTCGAATGGGAAGAGTACTGCGAGATGAATAATCTGGTGGTCTAAACGCGGCGATAAACCTGTGGGAGCGGGCTTGCTCGCGAAGAGGGAGTGTCAGTCGACATTTTTGTCGTCTGACCCACCGCTTTCGCTAGCAAGCCCGCTCCCACATGGCCTGTGTACCGGCAGGCGAACGTCAATCAGAGGCTGAGTCGCATCGACAGGTCCACGGCCTTCACATCCTTGGTCATCGCGCCAATCGAGATGTAATCCACCCCGGTTTCGGCAATCGGCAGCAACGTGCTTTCGTTGATTCCGCCGCTGGCCTCCAGTTTGGCCTTGCCGCCGTTCAGGCGCACGGCTTCGCGCATGTCATCCAGGCTCAGTTCATCGAGCATGATGATGTCAGCGCCGGCCGCCAGGGCCTCTTTCAGCTCATCCAGACTTTCCACTTCGATTTCCACCGGCTTGCCCGGGGCAATCTTGTGCGCGGCCCTGATTGCTTCAGGGATGCCGCCGCAGGCCGCGATATGGTTTTCCTTGATCAGGAAAGCGTCATACAGGCCGATGCGGTGGTTATGGCAGCCGCCACAGGTCACGGCGTACTTTTGCGCCAGGCGCAGGCCCGGCAGGGTTTTGCGGGTGTCGAGCAGCTTCACTTGGGTCTCGGCGACGAAATCCGCCAGAAACTGCGCCCGTGTCGCAACGCCCGACAGCAATTGCAGGAAGTTCAGCGCGCAGCGTTCACCCGTCAGCAGCGAACGCGCCGGGCCTTCAAGGTGAAACAGCGCCTGGTTGGGCTTGACCCGTTCGCCGTCACGAACCTGCCAGTGCACCGCAACCCGTGGGTCCAGTTGCCGAAAAACAGCGTCGACCCAAGCGGTGCCGGCGATGACGGCCGCGTCGCGGGTGATGATGGTGGCTTTGGCCAGGCGTTCGGCGGGGATCAACTGCGCGGTGATGTCGCCGCTGCCGATGTCTTCGAGCAACGCACGGCGCACGTTGGCTTCGATTTCGGCGGTCAAATCGGCGAGACGTAGATTCGGCATAACGGGCTCCACAAACAAAGTGGCTCGATTATAGGGCCATGGCGCGGGCCAACCCAAGGCATGCGCGGTGTTCACATGGCGCTGAAACCTGCATTTGGTCGATTCTTCTGAGTAATAAACGTTAAGCCGGGGTCCGCCCTGTACGTCTATTTCAAGAGGAAGTGAAGAGTCCTCTGGCATATAAGGAGTGTTTTACCAGATAATTCGCCTTGCATTTGACGTCATAGCTTTGACGTCCTTATTGAAACCCCGATTATTGAATGACGGCGGTGGATCTTTCCCCACTGCGCGCCGGCTGTGAGACGGCTCAGCTTGATCTTTCTTACCGAACCGAAGAATCACCGTTTCAGGAGGCTTGGATGCACAACGACGGGAATGTAGTGCCTTTGCACAAGGCAACTACCGATCAGGCGACTCACTCGCCGCTCGCCCGCCTGCCTGTGATTCTGCTTCAGGTTCGCGACAAGGCTGCACAACAGCTCAGGCATGGCTTGCAGGAACTGTTCGATAACGCCGACGACACCCTGTTCGAAATGGCCGACCGGGCCCGCAACGACATCGAGCAGAACATCTTCTTTGAAGCCATGCGCGACTTGCGCCTCAAGCGCAAAAGCATCGAGCGCGGGTTTCTCGAGCAGTTCTTCGAGGCGTTCGTCAGCCTCACTCAGTACGACGGCCTTCAGTCCGCGTTGCCCCATTCATTGGCGTTCGATGCCGGCGCCGCGTTGCCCGATGACGACCTGGAGCGCAACGTTGCGGTAGAGGCGATGGTCAGCAAAGTGCTGAGCCGCGAAGGTTTCGCCCTCGATCAACTGACCACCCGGCTCAGCGTGTTGTTGGGCAAGGAACTGCTCGAACAGCACAACCCGCTGGGCCCGGCGATGCTGTGCGAGTACTTCCTGCAGGCCGGGCGCAACCTGGGGGTGGAGATCAAGGTCAAGCTGATCATCCTCAAGCTGTTCGATCGCTACGTCCTCAGCAGTGCCGATCAGCTCTACGCCGAGGCCAATCAACTGCTGATCGCCACTGGCGTGTTGCCCGAGCTCAAACCTGCCCCGGCGAGACGCGTCACCGACCGCGCAGCGGCCAGTGCCCATGCCGAACCGGTCGAGACGATTGCCCGCCCAGGTAACACGCAGATTGACGACAGCGTGCAGGAAGTCTTCGCCGCGTTGCAGGAATTGCTGTTCCACGTGCGCGGCAGCGTCGCGCCGACCCTCGAAGCCAGCACCCAGACCCAGCCGATTTCCACCCGCGACCTGCTGCGCCTGCTCTCGCACCTGCAGCAATACGTCCCGGCCCTGGCGACACAGGACGATTTCGACCTGCGCAACCAGCTCGAACAACTGCTGACCCGGGTCAGCGTCAAAAGCGGCAAGTCGCGAGTGGTCGGGGTGGCCGACGAGGACGTGATCAACCTGATCGCCATGCTCTTCGAATGCATCCTCGATGACCGCAATCTGCCGGATTCCCTCAAGGCGCTGATCGGGCGTTTGCAGATCCCGATGCTCAAAGTCGCGGTGCTCGACAAGAGCTTCTTCAGCCGCAGCAGTCACCCGGCGCGGCGCCTGCTCAATGAAATCGCCGCCGCCGCCATGGGCTGGGGAGAGTGCGACGATCATCAGCGCGACAGCCTGTACCTGCGCATCGAGCAGGTGGTTCAGCGCCTGTTGAATGATTTTGTCGATGATCCGGCGATTTTCTCCGAGTTGCTCGCGGACTTCCTGGCGTTTACCAGTGATGAGCGCCGTCGCAGCGAGTTGCTGGAACAGCGCACCCGCGACGCCGAAGAAGGCCGGGCCCGGACCGAACTGGCGCGTCAGCGCGTCGAGCAAGCGTTGAACGAGGCCTTGTTGGGCAAGTTGCTGCCGCAAGGGGTGGTCGCGTTCGTCCAGGACGCCTGGAGCAAGGTGCTGTTGCTGACCTGCCTCAAGCACGGCGATCAGTCTGCCGAATGGCACGCCGATGTGCAGACCATGGCGCAATTGATCTGGAGCGTGCAGCGTCACGATGAGGCCGACGCGAGTTTGCGTCTGTTGTCGCTGGTGCCGGGGCTGCTCAAATCCCTGCGCGATGGCCTGAGCAGCTCGGCGTTCGATCCCTTCGCCACCAGTGAATTCTTCAGCGAACTGGAGGCCTTGCACGTGCAATTGTTCGAGCGGCCGACCCTGACACCTGAGCAGGTTGATGCGCCGGTGATGGTCCAGGTGCTGGAAGAAATTGTTCTGCGTACTGCCGACGAAGGTCCTGTGGAGACGGCTTCGGTGCGTTTACCGGCGGACGACGCCGGCCTGCGCCAGGTCGATCAACTGCGCATGGGCTGCTGGGTGGAATTTCAGGAAGACGACGAAAACACCCTGCGCTGCAAACTGGCCGCGATCATCGAAGCCACCGGCAATTACATTTTCGTCAACCGCACCGGCATGAAAGTGCTGGAGCGCAGTCGCACCGGCCTGGCCCTGGAATTTCGCCGGGGCGCGGTGCGGGCGCTGGACGATACGTTGCTGTTTGATCGGGCCCTGGAATCGGTGATCGGCAACTTGCGGCGCCTCAATCACGCCAAGTGATCGCGCGCGGAGGGTCTATCGCGGCATACTGCTCGCCAACACGGTCGTCGTTGAAGGAACCTGTATGCAGTTGGACCCCGCGAGCGGTTGGTGCCAGGGCGTGAATATTTGCCCCTCGCCCAACTTCAATGCGCGCCCCTCGGATGAAATCTCCCTGCTGGTGATCCACAACATCAGCCTGCCGCCGGCGCAGTTCGCCACGGGCAAGGTGCAGGCGTTTTTCCAGAATCGTCTGGATGTCACGGAGCATCCCTACTTTGAAGGGATTGCTGACCTGCGGGTGTCTGCGCATTTTCTGATTGAGCGTGACGGCAGCGTCACTCAGTTTGTCTCCTGTCTTGAGCGTGCCTGGCACGCGGGCGTCTCGATGTTCGAGGGGCGTGAAACCTGTAATGATTTTTCCGTGGGCATCGAGCTTGAAGGCACGGATGATCTGCCGTTCACCGACGCGCAATATCAGGCGTTGACGACATTGACCCGACAGCTGCAAAACACCTTCACCGGCATTACCGCGCAGCGCATTTGCGGGCATAGCGACATCGCACCCGGGCGCAAGACTGATCCGGGGCCGGCGTTCGACTGGGCACGTTATCGCGCCGCATTGGCAAAAGAGGAACAACAATGAGTTTTCTGGTGTTGCTGTTGGCGGTCTGGATCGAGAAATTCTCGGCCCTGCGTCATCGGGTTCAGCGTGATGGCGGCTGGGTTCGCGAGCTGAACAAGCTTGAGGCCAGCCCGCGTCTGGCGAACCGTCCGTGGCTGGTGTTGCTGCTGTTGGTGTTGGCGCCGGTGGCGTTGCTCGGTTTGCTGTTGGTGGTGCTGGAACCGGTGGCCTATGGCTTGCTGGCGTTGCCGGTGCACCTGTTGGTGGTGATTTACAGCCTGGGGCGCGGTGATCTGCTGGCCGGGCTCGGACCGTTTCGCGACGCCTGGCGCCGGGAAGACTTGCAAGCCGCCGCGCACGTGGCCAATCGCGACCTGAACATCTGCGCCGACAGTGGCGAACAACTGCTGGAGCGGGTGCAGGCGCATCTGTTGTGGCAGGCCTATCAGAGCTTTTTTGCGGTGATTTTCTGGTACTTCCTGTTAGGTCCGGTGGCGGCGCTGAGCTATCGCTTGCTCGCGCTGGCCGAAGAACACAGCCAGAACCCGGCCGTGGTCGAGCGCGCCGCACAACTGCGCCACGCCTTCGATTGGGTGCCGGTGCGCTTGCTGGCTGCGAGTTTTGCCCTGGTCGGCAATTTCGTCGCGGTCAGCCGGGTGATGCTGCACGAGTTGCTGAACTGGAACATCACGGCCGCCCAGTTGATCGAAAAGGTCGGGCTGGTGGCTGGAGAGATTCCGGCGCCAGTGGTCGGGCCGGAGGGCATCAACAGCCTGGACCGTATCTGGGAACTGCTGCTGCGGGCGGCGGTGCTCTGGTATGCAGGGTTTGCGTTGTGGACCGTACTTCCCTGATTGCTGCATAAGATCAAAAGATCGCAGCCTTCGACAGCGCCTACAGGGGGTCAGTGTTTTTCTGTAGGCGTTGCCGAAGGCTGCGATCTTTTTCGTTAACCTTAAGTTACAAAACCTCCCTCCGATTTGAGCTATACAGAGATAGCGCTCGATAGTGGCTATCTGCTGTCTCTGCGCGCCTGCCAATAAAAATAAGAAATCAAAAGGGAGACTTCTCAGTGAAGAGCTTGCTCTATCCCGCTGTCGCGCTGATGAACCGCCTGAGCTTCGGCATGAAGTTCAGCCTGATCAGTGTGCTGTTCCTGGTGCCGATGCTGGTGACCAATTTCTACTTGGTGCGCGATTCCTATCGTGAATTCCAGGGCACCCGAATCGAACTGCAAAGCCTGGACCTGCTGGGCAGCAGCCTGACCCTGCGGCGGGATCTGGAAACCCTGAACAATCTCGTGCAAATCGACGTTACCCTCGGGCAGTCCGGCAAGGCCGGTGATGTCGAGACGAAGATCGGCTCGCTGGAAAAGAGCATTCTGACCCGTCTGCAAGGGCTGGCGGCCATGAGCACCGAGCCGGAACAGATCAAGGTCTTCGATGGCAAACGCGATGAAATGATCGCCGCGTTCAAGGCCCAGCAAGCGGAAAACTCCCTGCAAAGTAAAAGTGCGCTGATCGGCAAGTTGCTCGGCAGTGCGCAGATTTTCAGTCAGATCATCGCCAGTCAGGCTGGCCTGAGTCGCGACACCCAAAGCGACATGCGCCAGCTCAGCGAACTCATTACCAACGTCACCCCGCCGGTCACGCAGATTCTTGGCGAGGGCCGGGCCATGGGCTCGTTTTCCCTGGGGCAGGGTTTTCTCAATTCGGCGTCGAGCACCCGGTTCGACGAGTTGCTGGCGCAGATCGAAAAACTTCAGGCCGAGTACGGGTTGAAGTTGCACGACGCGTTGGGCTCAAGCACCGCTGCGCATGACACCTTGTCCACGCAGGCCGACAGCAGCAAGGCCTCGCTGAAAAAGGCCAGCGAACTGTTCGAAGAACAAGTGGTGATGGCCGATACGCTCGATGCGCCGTGGCAGGGGTTTTACGATCAAGTCACCGGCCTGATGGAACAGACCTACCAACTCAATGAAGCCACCCTGAAATTCCTCGGCACCCAGTTGCAACAACGCCTGGAGCAGAACCGCACGCACATGGTTTTGCAGGCTGTGGCGCTGTCGGTGGTGTTTGTCTTGATCTTCTACCTCTACGGCGGTTTCTACGCGTCGACCCGCACCACGCTTAAACGCCTGGGCGCAGTAATGGACAAAGTGGCGGCCGGCGACATGACCGTAACCTTCAGCGCCCACAGCCGCGATGAGCTGGGCGAGTTGGGTGAGGTGTTCAACGGCACGGTGAAGAAAATCCACGACTTGATCGAGCGGGTCGGCCACACCGTCGATGAAGTCGAGCGCCAGGCCGGCCAGGTCGAAAGTGTTTCCGCCCAGAGCAATCAGGCAGTGACCGGGCAGCGGACGCAGATTGAACAAGTCGCCACCGCCATGAACCAGATGTCGGCCACTTCTCTGGAAGTGGCGCGCAGTGCCGCCGCAGCGGTCAGCAGTGCCCACAGCGTCAACGACGAAACCCTCAGCGGACGCGGTTTGGTGGAATCCCAGCAGGGCAGCATTGCGGCCCTGGCCGGCGAGATCGACCAATCGGTGCTGGTGATCAATCAACTGGCCAGCGACAGCCAGTCCATCAGCCGTGTGCTGGACGTGATTAAAAGCATCGCCGAGCAAACCAACCTGCTGGCGCTGAACGCCGCCATCGAAGCCGCGCGGGCGGGCGAGCAGGGTCGCGGGTTTGCGGTGGTGGCGGACGAGGTCCGGACCCTGGCCAAGCGCACCCAGCAATCGACCGAAGAAATCGAACAGATGATTGCCAAGCTCCACGGCGGTGTCGGTGCAGCCGTCAAAGCCATGGGCGTCAGTCATCAAATGGCCAACGGCACGGTGGGGCAGTCGGAAAAGGTCCAGCAGGCCCTGGAAAATATCCTCGGCGCCGTCGGAATGATCGTCGACCAGAACCAGCAGATTGCCGCTGCCGTGGAGCAGCAAACCGCCGTGGCCCATGACATTGACCAGAACATCGTCGAGATCAACCGTGCCGGTGAGCGCACGGCCGAGGGCGCGCATCAGACCGAGAACGCCAGCCGGGCGTTGTCAGCCCAAGTGGTGGAGTTGAAGCAGTTGATCAGCGCGTTCAGGGTCTGACAATCACCCTCAACCCCTATAGGAGTAAAGCTTGCTCGCGAATGCGGTGTGTCAGCCAACATCCATGCTGAATGTTCAGCCGTGTTCGCGAGCAAGCTTCGCTCCTACAAGGACAGCGCGCGAACAATCTGTAGTACTTGTCCTCTTTTCCTGTAGGCAGATTCCTGTTTTCCTGCGGGCTCGGTTTTTTCGTCTTCAATGAAGGAAGATCTGTCTCTCTAACCTGCCCTGAGGAAGCCCGGTTATGTCTGCTGCTACGATAGGAATCCTGGGCCGCTGCGCCCATTGCCAGCGCACGTTGCTGCTGGAGCCCTGGCAACTTAACGCGATCGCCATCAACGAAGCGTTTACCTGTTCCCACTGCGAGAAAGCCTTAGAGCTAAACGATCCGCAGCAGCTCAAGCGTTTCAAGTCCCTCGACTCCCTGGCCTTGTTGCGCGCCAGTACCTTGGTGATGGTTTGCACTGCGTTGCTGGTGGCGTTGATGATGGAATGGATCGGGCTGCTCAGCGTGGTCGAGCAGCTGAATTTCTCGCTGCTGGCGATTTTGGTCTACTTCGGCGTCGTTCGGTTTGCCCGGCACCGGCAACACATCACGCTGACGCTGGAGGCCGCCAAGGCCCACCTCGACTGACTACCAGTTGAACAACTCGCAGGCATTGGCCGTGCTGGCGGCGGCCAGTTGCTCGGGGCTGATGGTCATGATGTCCGCCAGTGCCGAACAGATCGCCGGCAAGTGCGCCGGGCTGTTGCGCTGGCCAGGGAACATGGCGGGCGCCATGTCCGGGGAATCGGTTTCCAGCACCACTGACGCCAGCGGCAACTGCGCCAGCACCCGGTGCATGCGCAAGGCTTGAGGCCAGGTCGCGGCGCCACCCAAACCCAGTTTGAAACCGAGCTTGATGTATTCCCGCGCCTCTTCCTGGCTGCCGGCGAAGGCGTGGATGATCCCCGCGCGTTTCAAGCGAAACCGCTTGAGCGTGGCGATTACCGCCGCATGGCTGCGGCGCACATGGATCAGCGCCGGCAAGTTGAAGTCCACTGCCAGTTGCAGTTGTGCATCGAACAAGGCCTGCTGGCGCTCGCGGTCGAGGGTTTCGATGAAGTAATCCAGACCGATCTCGCCCACCGCACACAACTGCCGATGGCCGGCCAGCCGGGTCAGCCAGTCGCCGAGGGCGGTCAGGTCCTCGGGGCGATGATCTTCCAGATACACCGGGTGCAAGCCGAACGCCGCGTGCAGATCGGGATCGCTTTGCACCAGGTCCCAAACCCGCTGCCAATTACCCTGATAAACCCCCAGCACCACCATCCGCCGCACCCCGAGGGCACGGCTTTCGGCCAGCAACGCCGTACGGTCGGCGTCGAAGTCCGGAAAATCCAGGTGAGTGTGGCTGTCGATCAGCTCCACGGTTCAGTCCTGGCGAATGCGCTGCTTGAAGGTCCGCGCAATGGCCTGCACGCCGGGTTGGTAATCCGACTGTTCGATGGCGGCCAGGGCCAATTCCAGGGCTTTGTCGGCGATCAACTGATGCTGCTGGGCCATCGCATTGACCGGCAGCGGCAGGAAGTCCAGCAACTGCGTGTCGCCGAAGGTGCCGAGGCGCAATGGGCGGGTTTTGAGCGGGAAGTCATGCAAGGCATCGAACACGCCTTGTAGCAGCACGTAGGAAGTAGTCACCAACGCATCCGGCAAATGCCCCAGGCGTTGGAGTAATTCTTCCATCAATTGCTTGCCGCACTCGCGGCTGAACGACTCGCCGTGTTCGATCAGGATGTCGCCTTTGAACCCGCTCAGCGCTTCTTTGAACCCGGCGGCCCGTTCCTGGCTGATGCTCAGCTCGGGACGCGCACCGATCAGCGCGATCTGTTTGGGCAGCGGATCGAGCAGGCTGCGGGTCAGTTGCAGGCTGGCTTCGCGGTCGTCACTGATCACCGAGCAGAAATGCTCGGGCTCCATGACCCGGTCGATGGCGATGATCGGGATGCCTTTGGCCTGCAATTGGCGGTAACTGTCGTCATCGGTCGGCAGGCAACTGGCGACGATCAAAGCGTCGCAACGGCGGGCGCGGAACAGTTTGAGCAACTGCCGTTCGCTGTCCGGCGCATCGTCGGAGCTGGCGATCAGCAACTGATAGCCCCGGGCCCGGGCGCCTTGTTCCAGGAGTTTGGCAATTCGCGCGTAACTGGGGTTTTCCAGGTCCGGCAGAATAAACCCCAAGGTGCGGGTATGCCGACTGCGCAGGCCGGCGGCCTGAGGGTTGGGCGTAAAGCCATGTTGCTCGACCACCGCGCGCACGCGCTCGACGGTCGCGCTGCTGATGCGCTGTTGCGTGGCCTTGCCATTGATGACATAGCTGGCGGTGGTAACGGACACACCGGCCAACTGGGCGATATCACTGAGTTTCAACTCGGGATTTCCTTGTTTTTTCGAGCTTGCCCCGACATTTTTGCCAATCCTACCTGATTAAGGCAGACGACTATTGTCGCAACACATCCGACAAGTTGGACTTCAAGGATGAGACATTATCGAGTAACGTGCCAAACATTCTAGATTAAACGTTTCAGCAAGCGTATTTTCTACGTTATAGGTGCCTTTGGCCGGTTCTGCCGCGAAACCGCCAAAAGTCATGACCAAGCGCCTAAGCTGACACATTCAAAACAATACCTGGCACCCCAAGGGCGCCAAAAAGGAGAAAGCATGCTCGAGCTCACCATAGAGCAGATTTCCATGGGCCAATCGGCTGTGGATAAATCAGCCGCATTGCAACTGCTGGCCCAGCATCTGGTCGCCGATGGTCTGGTGGCCGAGGGGTATCTCGCCGGGTTGCAGGCGCGCGAAGCCCAGGGCTCGACCTTTCTCGGTCAAGGTATTGCCATCCCCCACGGTACGCCGGAAACCCGCGACCAGGTGTTTTCCACCGGCGTGCGGCTCATGCAGTTCCCCGAAGGCGTGGACTGGGGTGATGGTCACATCGTCTACCTGGCGATCGGTATCGCCGCCAAATCCGATGAACATTTGCGCCTGTTGCAACTGCTGACCCGCGCCCTCGGCGAGACCGATCTGGGCCAGGCCCTGCGTCGCGCCAGTTCCGCCGAAGCGCTGCTGAAACTGCTGCAAGGCGCGCCGCAAGAGCTGGCGCTGGACGCCCAGATGATCGGCCTCGGTGTGTCCGCCGATGATTTCGAAGAGTTGGTCTGGCGCGGCGCCCGTTTGCTGCGCCAGGCCGATTGCGTGAGCAACGGGTTCTCCGCCGTGCTGCAACAAGTCGAAGCGCTGCCCCTGGGCGATGGCCTGTGGTGGCTGCACAGCGAGCAAACCGTCAAGCGTCCGGGCCTGGCCTTCGTCACCCCGGACAAACCGATGCGCTACCTCGGCCAGCCGTTGAGCGGTCTGTTCTGCCTGGCCAGCCTCGGCGAAGCGCATCAGGCCTTGCTCGAACGCCTGTGCGCGTTGCTGATCGAAGGTCGCGGCCACGAATTGGGCCGCGCCACCAGCAGCCGCAAAGTCCTTGAAGTGCTGGGCGGTGAAGTGCCGGCCGACTGGCCGAGCGCACGCATTGCGTTGGCCAACGCCCACGGTTTGCACGCGCGCCCGGCGAAGATCCTCGCGCAATTGGCGAAAAGTTTTGAAGGCGAAATTCGCGTGCGCATCGTCGATGGCCCGGACAGCGCCGTGTCGGTGAAAAGCTTGAGCAAACTGCTGAGCCTCGGCGCCCGTCGCGGTCAGGTGCTGGAATTTATTGCCGAACCGACTATCGCTGCCGACGCTTTGCCGGCGCTTCTGGCGGCCATCGAAGAGGGCCTCGGCGAAGAAATCGAGCCGCTGCCGGCCGTCAGTCAGCAGCGCGAAGTGTTTGCCGATGTCGCCGAAGTATTGCTCGCGCCAAAATCCGGCAGCCTGATTCAGGCCATCGCCGCAGCCCCCGGAATTGCCATGGGACCTGCGCACATTCAAGTGCTGCAAGCCATCGATTACCCGCTGCGCGGTGAATCCGCCGCCGTCGAACGCGAGCGTCTGAAACAAGCGCTGACCGATGTCCGTCGCGACATCGAAGGCTTGATCGAACGCAGCAAATCCAAAGCCATTCGCGAAATCTTCATCACCCACCAGGAAATGCTCGACGACCCGGAACTGACCGATGAAGTCGACACCCGCCTCAAGCAGGGCGAAAGCGCCGAAGCGGCGTGGATGGCGGTAATCGAAGCCGCCGCCAAGCAACAGGAATCGCTGCAAGATGCCTTGCTCGCTGAGCGTGCCGCCGACTTGCGGGATATCGGTCGCCGGGTGCTGGCGCAACTGTGTGGCATCGAAACCCCGAGCGAACCGGAGCAACCGTACATTCTGGTGATGGACGAGGTCGGCCCGTCCGACGTGGCCCGTCTCGACCCGGCGCGGGTCGCCGGCATCCTCACCGCCCGTGGCGGCGCCACCGCCCACAGCGCCATCGTCGCCCGCGCGTTGGGCATTCCAGCGCTGGTCGGTGCCGGTGCAGCGGTGTTGCTGCTGGCGCCGGGCACACCGCTGTTGATTGATGGCCAACGCGGTCGCCTGCACGTCGATGCCGATGCCGCGACGTTGCAGCGCGCCACCGAAGAACGCGACACCCGTGAAGCACGCCTCAAAGCCGCCGCCGAACAACGCCACCAACCGGCGCTGACCACGGACGGCCATGCCGTGGAAGTGTTCGCCAACATCGGCGAAAGCGCGGGCGTGACCAGCGCGGTGGAGCAGGGTGCCGAAGGCATTGGCCTGCTGCGCACCGAGCTGATTTTCATGGCGCACTCCCAAGCGCCGGACGAAGCCACCCAGGAAGTTGAATACCGTCGCGTGCTCGATGGCCTGGCGGGTCGCCCCTTGGTGGTGCGCACCCTCGACGTCGGTGGCGACAAACCGCTGCCGTATTGGCCGATCGCCAAGGAAGAAAACCCGTTCCTCGGCGTGCGCGGCATTCGCCTGACCCTGCAACGTCCGCACATCATGGAAGCGCAATTGCGCGCCTTGCTGCGTGCCGCTGATAACCGTCCGTTGCGGATCATGTTCCCGATGGTCGGCAGCGTTGATGAGTGGCGTCAGGCCCGGGACATGACCGAGCGTTTGCGCCTGGAAATCCCCGTCGCGGACCTGCAACTGGGAATCATGATTGAAGTGCCGTCGGCGGCGTTGCTGGCGCCGGTTCTGGCGAAAGAGGTCGACTTCTTTAGCGTCGGCACCAATGACCTGACCCAATACACCCTGGCTATCGACCGTGGCCACCCGACCTTGTCGGCCCAGGCGGACGGCTTGCACCCGGCGGTGCTGCAACTGATCGACATCACCGTGCGCGCGGCCCATGCCCATGGCAAATGGGTCGGTGTGTGCGGCGAACTGGCGGCGGACCCGTTGGCGGTGCCGGTGCTGGTCGGCCTCGGCGTGGATGAGCTCAGCGTCTCCGGTCGCAGCATCGCCGAGGTCAAGGCGCGCATCCGCGAACTCAGCCTGGCCCAGACTCAAATCCTTGCTCAACAGGCCCTGGCCGTGGGCAGCGCCAATGAAGTGCGCGCATTAGTGGAGGCCCTGTAATGGCCAAGATTTTAACCCTGACCCTCAACCCGGCATTGGACCTCACCGTCCAGTTGCCACGGCTGGAGCCCGGTCAGGTCAACCGCAGCGACGAGATGCACACCCACGCCGCTGGCAAAGGTGTGAACGTCGCGCAGGTGCTGGCCGATCTGGGGCATCAACTGACGGTCAGCGGTTTTCTCGGTGAAGACAATCTCCAGGCGTTCGAAACATTGTTCGCCAAGCGCGGTTTTGCCGACGCGTTCATTCGCGTCCCCGGCGAGACCCGCAGCAACATCAAACTGGCGGAAAGCGACGGGCGGATCACCGATATCAATGGCCCGGGCCCGCAGGTCAGTGAAGCGGCGCAACAGGCGTTGCTCGATCGGCTGGACCAGATCGCGCCGGGGCATGATGCGGTGGTGGTCGCCGGCAGTTTGCCGCGCGGCGTCAGCCCGCAGTGGTTGCAAGGGTTGATTTCGCGGCTGAAAAATCTTGGTTTGAGGGTGGCGCTGGATACCAGCGGCGAAGCCTTGCGTGCGGGGCTGGCGGCCGGTCCATGGTTGATCAAACCCAACGCCGAAGAGCTCGCCGATGCGCTCGGTTGCGAAGTGGTTAGCGTGGCCGCGCAAGCTGAAGCGGCGAGCCGTTTGCACGCTCAAGGCGTCGAGCATGTGGTGATTTCCCACGGCGCCGATGGCGTGAACTGGTTCAGTGTCGGCGCGGCGATGCATGCCACGCCGCCCAAGGTCAGTGTCGCCAGTACGGTGGGTGCCGGTGATTCGCTGCTGGCGGGGATGCTCCACGGTTTGCTCAGCGCCGACACGCCTGAACAGACCCTGCGCACGGCCACGGCGATTGCCGCGATGGCGGTCACGCAGATCGGTTTTGGCATCCATGATGTCGCGCAGTTGGCGCAACTCGAACAGGGCGTGCGCGTGCGCCTCCTGACAGAACAATAAGAGGGGTTGTCATGAAGTTAGCCATTGTTACGGCCTGCCCGAACGGCATGGTCACCAGTGTGCTGTGCGCCCGGCTGCTCGATGCCGCCGCCCAGCGTCAGGGCTGGAGCACCAGCGTCGAAGTGAATGACGCGGCGCACCCGGAACGCCAATTGTCGGCGGCTACCCTAGCGTCCGCCGAATGGGTGTTGCTGGTGACCAGCGCGCCGGTGGACATGTCGCGATTTGTCGGCAAACGGGTGTTCCGCAGCACCCCGGCCCAGGCCCTGCAAGATGTTGAAGCGGTGCTGCGCCGTGGCGCTGAAGAGGCGCAAATCTACGTCGCCGCCGAAGCCGTCGCCGAACCGGTCGCGGCCGCTAAAAACGCCCCGCGCCTGGTGGCGATCACCGCGTGCCCGACCGGTGTTGCCCACACCTTCATGGCTGCCGAAGCCTTGCAGCAAGCGGCCAAGCGTCTGGGCTACGACTTGCAGATCGAAACCCAAGGCTCGGTCGGTGCGCGTAATCCCCTGAGCGCGGCGGCGATTGCCGAGGCTGACGTGGTGCTGCTGGCCTGCGATATCGAAGTCGCCACCGAGCGTTTCGCCGGCAAGAAAATCTACCGTTGCGGCACCGGCATCGCGCTGAAACAAGCCGAAGCCACCCTCAATAAAGCCCTGGCCGAAGGCAAGCAGGAAACCGCGTCGAGCGGCGCGAGCGGCCCGGCCAAGCAAGAGAAGACCGGCGTCTACAAACACCTGCTGACCGGCGTGTCGTTCATGCTGCCGATGGTGGTGGCGGGCGGGTTGATGATCGCGCTGTCGTTTGTGTTCGGCATCACCGCGTTCAAGGAACCGGGCACCCTCGCCGCCGCGCTGATGCAGATCGGTGGCGAGACCGCCTTCAAGCTGATGGTGCCGTTGCTGGCGGGGTACATCGCCTACTCGATCGCCGACCGTCCGGGCCTGGCGCCGGGAATGATTGGTGGTCTGCTGGCGAGTACGTTGGGCGCCGGTTTTATCGGTGGGATCATTGCCGGTTTCATCGCCGGTTATGCCGCCAAGGCAATCAATCGTTATGCACGCTTGCCGCAAAGCCTTGAAGCGCTGAAACCGATCCTGATCATCCCGTTGCTGGCGAGTCTGTTCACCGGGTTGGTGATGATTTACGTGGTCGGCAAACCGGTGGCGGGAATGCTCGAAGCGCTCACGCATTTCCTCGACAGCATGGGCACCACCAACGCGATTCTGCTCGGCGTGTTGCTCGGCGGCATGATGTGCGTCGACCTCGGCGGGCCGATCAATAAAGCGGCTTATGCGTTCTCGGTGGGGCTGCTGGCGTCCCAGAGTTATGCACCGATGGCCGCGACGATGGCCGCTGGTATGGTGCCGCCGATTGGTCTCGGGATTGCGACGTTTATTGCCCGGCGCAAGTTCGCCCAGACTGAGCGCGAGGCCGGTAAAGCGGCGCTGGTGTTGGGGCTGTGCTTTATCTCCGAAGGCGCGATTCCGTTTGCCGCCAAAGACCCGTTGCGGGTGATTCCGGCGAGCATTGCCGGTGGTGCGCTGACTGGGGCGTTGTCGATGTATTTCGGCTGCAAACTGATGGCGCCCCACGGTGGCTTGTTCGTGCTGATGATCCCGAATGCGATCAACCATGCGCTGTTGTATCTGCTGGCGATTGTCGCCGGGAGTTTGCTGACGGCGGTGGCGTATGCGCTGCTCAAGCGGCCGGAAGTGGTGGAGTTGGCGGTAGAACCCGTTAGCGCGTGACACCCAACCTCTAACCGCCGACACCGCCCCTGTAGGAGCGAGGCTTGCCCGCGAAGGCGTCCTGACAGTCAGCAAATGTGTTGAATGTTAAACCGTCTTCGCGGGCAAGCCTCGCTCCTGCAAGGGATCGGGTTTTCACACGGGCGTCATGCGCGCGTGCTTAAGTTTTTCCTTTTTCAGGGAGAACACCATGAGCGAATTCAACCTCGGTCGCCGGCGTGTCATGCAAGCGGTCGGCGCCGGGCTGTTGTTGCCAGGGCTGGCCCCGGCGGTGATCGCTTCGGTCAAGGATCGGCCGCAACTCACCGACGGCGTGCAGTCCGGCGACCTGCTGGGCGACCGGGCGATGGTCTGGAGCCGCAGCGACCGCCCCGCGCGGATGGTGGTGGAATGGGACACCCGCAGCCTGTTCACCAACCCCCGCCGTTTCGTTTCGCCTTTGGCCGATGCCCGCAGCGATTTCACCGCTCGCGTCGAACTCACCGGCCTGCCCGCCGACCAGGCGATTTTCTACCGTGTGCATTTCGAAGATGCCCAAAGTGGCACTAGCAGCGAACCCTGGTTCGGCCATTTGCGCAGCGTGCCCACGGCCCGGCGCGACATTCGTTTTGTCTGGAGCGGCGACACCGTCGGCCAGGGCTTCGGCATCAACCCGGACATCGGCGGTATGCGCATCTACGAAGCCATGCGCCTGCGCCTGCCGGACTTCTTTATCCACAGCGGCGACACCATCTACGCCGACGGCCCGGTGCCGGCGCAACTCACCACCGAGAGCGGCCGGGTGTGGCGCAACATCACCAGCGAAGCCAAAAGCAAAGTCGCCGAAACCCTCGACGAATATCGCGGCAATTACCGCTACAACTTGATGGATGACAACATCCGCCGCTTCAACGCTGAGGTGCCGCAAATCTGGCAGTGGGACGACCACGAAGTGGTGAACAACTGGTCGCCGGGCAAGCAGCTCGATGAGCGCTACAAGAGCAAAGATATCCACAGCCTGGTGGGGCGTGCGCGGCAGGCCTGGCTTGAATACGCGCCGATGCGTTTGCAGAGTGCCGACAACGGCGGGCGGATTTACCGCCAGCTCGGTTACGGGCCGATGCTTGATGTGTTTGTGCTCGACATGCGCAGTTATCGCGGGGCGAATGACGACAATCTGGGCGGGGAAAAACCGTTCCTCGGGCGTGAACAACTGGACTGGCTGAAGGCGTCGTTGAAAGCCTCGACCGCGCAATGGAAAGTCATCGCCGCCGACATGCCGATCGGCCTCGGTGTGCCCGATGGTGAAGTCAGCCCAGGTGTGGCGCGTTGGGAGGCGGTGGCCAACGGCGATCCGGGCCCGGCCCAAGGGCGTGAACTGGAAATCGCCGAGTTGCTGGGCTTTCTGCGCGCGCAACAGGTGCGCAATTTTGTGTTTCTGACGGCGGACGTGCATTACTGCGCGGCGCATCACTATCACCCGGAGCGTGCCGCTTTCCAGGATTTCGAACCGTTCTGGGAATTCGTCGCCGGGCCGTTGAACGCCGGGAGCTTCGGGCCCAATCCGCTGGATAAAACCTTCGGCCCGCAAGTGGTGTTCGAGAAAGCACCACCGGCGCAGAACACCTCGCCGTTCGCCGGGTTTCAGTTTTTTGGCGAAGTAAATATTGATGGGCAGAGCGGGGAGATGAGTGTGGTGTTGCGGGATCTGGATGGGGTCAGTGTGTTTGAGCAGAAGCTGGCGCCGACTTGATTCTTTCAAGCATGGCGTAGATCCACTGTGGGAGCGGGCTTGCTCGCGAAAGCGGTGTGCCAGTTGATAGAGATGTTGACTGGCGTGGCCTCTTTGCGAGCAAGCCCGTTCCCACAAGGCGCGGGTGTTCAAACTGAGGTAGGCGCTCCCGGTGCCTTAGTGACACTTGTTACCAAATGCAATATATTCGCATTCATGTAGGTCGCCCCCCCTCCAGGATGCCGCAGTGCCCGCTCATCTTCCTTCCATCGACACCCCGCGAAACCAGCTCTTGGCGCTGCTTTACAGCGCTCATCACGGCTGGCTGCAGAATTGGCTGCGCAAGAAGCTTGGCTGTTCTCATCGAGCGGCGGACCTGGCGCAGGACACGTTTATCCGGGTGCTGACCCTGGCCGAGCCGGAGCGTTTGCAGGAGCCACGGGCGTTTCTGACCACCACGGCGATTCGCCTGCTGATCGATGGCGAGCGCCGGCGCAAGCTGGAGCGGGCCTACTTGGCCGTGCTGGCCCATGAAAGCGAGGATGCCGCGAGCATCAGCCCCGAGGAGTTCCATCAAGTCCTTGAGTTGCTGGAGTCCATTGCCCGATTGCTGGAAGGTCTGGCAGAGAAACCCCGGCAAGCTTTTTTGCTTAATCGTCTGGACGGCTGGAGCCATGCTGAAATCGCCGAACACCTTGGCGTGTCCAAAAGCATGATCAAGCAATACATCGCGCAGGTGATGGTGCATTGCTACTCGGCGTTGTACGGCAGCGGCGCCCAATGACCGGCCATGAACCGAGCCACGATGTGGTGATGGCTGCGGCGCAATGGATGTCGTTGCTGCACTCCGGTGAGGCGGACGAAGCGCAGCGTCAGTCCTTCATGCAATGGCGCGATGCCGACCCCAGCCATGCGCTGGCCGTGTCCCGGCTCGCCTTGTTGTGGGGGCGTTTCGACGGCTTGCCCAACACCCGCGCACGCAAGACCCTTGAGCGTGTACTGGCGCCAAAACGCGCCAATACCCTGCGGCGCACCGGCACTTGCCTGGCGTTGTTGATGGCCGCCAGTGTGGCTTGGCAAGGGCTCAAACAAGCGCCGGTGTGGCTGGCGGATCAACGCACCTCCGTGGGCGAACGACGGGAGCTGTTGCTGTCCGATCAAAGCCATTTGCAATTGAACAGCGACACGGCGGTCGATCTGCATTTCGATGGTCAGCAACGTCTGATCGACCTGCGGCGCGGCGAACTCTGGGTCGAGGTCGCGAAGGACCCGCAACGGCCCTTCGTGGTGCGTACCGAACACGGGACGGTCACCGCACTCGGCACGCGTTTTCTGGTCCGGCGCGAGGACGGACGGACCCGGGTCACCGTCCTTGAGTCGGCGATTGCGGCGCGTCCGCTCGAGCAACCCGAAGCGTCGGTGCGCGTCGCTGCCGGCCAGCAAGCCACGGTGTTTGCCGATCATGTCGAGGCGCCGACCGCCACCGGCAACAGCGATCCGGCGAGTTGGACCCGTGGTGTGCTCAAGGTCGATGACCGGCCGTTGGTTGATGTGCTCGACGAGTTGGCGCGCTATCGCAAAGGCGTGCTGCATTACGACCGTCAAGCGCTGGCCGGGTTGCGGGTGTCGGGCTCGTTCCCGCTGGGCGACAGCGACGCGGCGTTGGCCGCGCTGCAAACCAGTTTGCCGATTCGCCTGCAACGGTTTACCGACTGGATCGTACTGATCAAACCCGCAGGCTGAGCATTCGCAGAACCTGTGGCAGCGGGCTTGCTCGCGAATGCAATCTGTCAGTAGGCACTGATGCCGACTGACACGACGCTTTCGCGAGCAAGCCCGCTCCCACAGGGGATTGTGGTGAGGCTGCGAAAAATAATTAAGCGCGGCACTGTCCCTTCGCTCATCTCGCCCGTCATGGCCTGAGAAAACCAAAACAACTTCCAGGAATCACTCCATGACCCGCCCTGTTGTTCGGCTGCATCCGCTCGCGGCTGCGCTGTTACCGATCTTCCTGGCCGGCGCTGCGTTGCCGGCTGCCGCCGCCAATGCCCCGGCTGCCCAGACCCGAGTGCAGACCTTCGCCATCCCGGCCGGTGAGTTGGGGGCTGCCCTGAGCACGTTGGCCGAGCAGGCCGGTGTGGCCCAGGCGTTCGATCCGGCGCTGACCCGTGGCAAGCAGACCGCCGGCCTCAATGGCAACTACAGCCTGGAGATGGCGCTGGCGCGGCTACTCAGTGGTAGCGGGCTGGAGGCGGTGCAGGTCGGCTCGACCTATCGTTTGCAAGCACTGCCGGTGGGCGCCGGTCAGGTGCAACTCGACAGCCTGTCGATCAGCGCCCCCGAGGTGCAGGACGGTCCGTTCGGTGCGGTCGACGGTTATGTCGCGCAAAACAGCATCAGCGCCACCAAGACCGGGACGCCGATCCACGAAACCCCGCAGTCGATTTCGGTCATCACCCGCGAGCGAATGGAAGCGCAAGGCGTGCAGTCAGTGAACGAAGCGTTGCGCTATACCCCCGGCGTATCGAGTTACGGCGCCAACAATCGCTCGGACTGGTACACGGTGATTCGCGGTTTTTCGCCGACCACGTACCTCGACAGTTTGCAGTTGCCGACCACCATCAACCTGGCGAGCTGGATGGTTGACCCGTACATGCTGGAACGGGTCGAAGTGCTGCGCGGGCCGGCCGGTGTGCTGTACGGGCAGGGCGATCCCGGTGGTGTGATCAACCAGGTGTCGAAACGCCCGAGCGCGGTGGCGGCCAATGAAATCGGCGTGCAGTACGGCACCGATGCGCGCAAGCAGGTGAGTTTCGACAGCACCGGTGCGCTGGACGATCAGGGCGTGTGGTCGTACCGCATGGTCGGCGTGTTGCGCGATCAGGACATCGCTCACACGCCGTGGCAGGACAAGCGCCAGTCCCTCGCGCCGTCGCTGACGTTTGCCCCGGATGACGACACCCGACTGACCTTGTTGGCCTCGTATCTGTACGACGACAGCAACTCCGGCGACGGCTTTTTCCCGTCGGCGGGTACCATCGACTTCAACCCCAACGGCCATATCAAGCGCAATGTGTTCCCGGCGGACAAAGACTTCCAGAAGTACGAAAAGAAGCAGTTTTCCCTGGGCTACGAATTCTCCAAACGCCTGAACGACACTTGGCAAGTGCGGCAGAACCTGCGCTATTCGCACCTCGATCTGAGCGACAACATGATCTACGGTGGCGGCTTCCAGGAAGGTTCGCTGACCACCATTGATCAATGGGCCGGGATTGCCGATTTCACTTATAAACGCTGGACCGTCGACAACCAGGCCCAGGCGGACTTCAACGTGGCCGGCATCGATCACACGGTGCTGCTGGGCCTCGATTACCAGCATCAGGACAGCACCGACCGTGAGGTCTATGCCCTCGCCGCGCCGCTGAACGTGTACAACCCGGTATTCGTACCGTTCGACCGCTCGGTGTTCAACGACCCGAACAACAGTTACCCGACCAAGACCGATTCGACCCTCAACCAGACCGGTCTCTACGTGCAGGACCAGTTGAAGTTTGACGATCACTGGCGCCTGACCTTGAGCGGTCGTTACGACTGGGCCAGCAGCGAAACCCAGGATCACCTGGCCAACACCACGGTCAACCAGAAGGACGAAGCGTTCAGCGGTCGCGCGGGGCTGGTGTATCTGGCGGATAACGGCCTGGCGCCTTACGTCAGCTATTCCACCGCGTTCACGCCGAACTCGGGGATTGATGCCAGCGGCAAGGCGTTCGACCCGACCGAGGCCAAGCAGTACGAAGCCGGGATCAAATTCGCGCCCAAGGGCAGCAACGCTTCGGTGACGGCGGCGGTGTTCCAGATCACCCAGACCAACGTGCTGACCAGCAGCCCGGTCAACCCGAACTACTCGGTGCAGACCGGGGAGATTCGCTCTCGCGGTTTCGAGCTGGAGGGCACGGCGAGTTTGAGCCGTGAACTGGACCTGATTGCCAGCTACACCTATCAGGATGTGAAAGTCACCAAGGCCAACGATGTCAGCGAAGGCAAGACGCCGACGTTTATTCCGATCCCGCGCAACATGGCCTCTTTGTGGGCTGACTACACCTTGCGGGATGGCGGGTTGAAAAACTTCGGGGTGGGGGCTGGCGTGCGGTATGTCGGGAAGAATCCGGGGGCGGCGGACAACTCGCTGGAAGTCCCGGCCTACACGGTGTTCGACGCTTCGGCGCACTACGTGACCGGGCCGTGGAAACTGGCGCTGAACGTCACCAACCTGACCAACGACGACTACATCTCCGGCTGCTACGACGCGACTCGTTGCCTGTACGGCAACCCGCGCACGGCGGTGGCTTCGGCGACCTATCGCTGGTAACCCGCCGCAACACGGACGTTGATCCCCCGTAGGAGCAGCCGAAGGCTGCGATCTTTTGATCTTGATGTTGGCTCGGCAAGATCAAAGTCAAAAGATCGCAGCCTTCGGCAGCTCCTACAGGGGGAAATCGGGTGGCCGCTAGTGTCGCCCGTGGGCTCAGTAAACGTCGCGGCGGTAGCGGCCCTGTTCGATCAGGCGATCTACTTCTTCAATCCCGAGCACTTCGTTGAGCACGTGATCCACGCCCGACGCCATGCCCTGCAAGCTGCCGCAGATGTAAATCACCGCACCGTCGGCCAGCCATTTCTTCAGCTCGGCGGCGGATTCGCGCAGGCGATCCTGGACGTAGATCTTCTCGGCCTGGTCCCGGGAAAACGCCAGGTCCAGACGTTCCAGATCCCCTTCGATCAACCAGCCTTCCAGCTCATCGCGACAGAGGAAGTCGTGCTGGCGATTGCGCTCGCCAAACAACAGCCAATGCCGTTGCTGCCCGTCGGCGATCCGCGCCTTGAGCAAACTGCGCAGCCCGGCCAGGCCCGTGCCGTTGCCCAGCAGGATCATCGGCACCGGCTCCACTGGCAGATGGAAACCGCTGTTGCGCCGCACCCGCAGGCTGATGCTGCCGCCCACGGGCGCATGTTCGGTCAGCCAGCCGGAGCCGATGCCGAGGCTGCCGTCGGGATGCAGTTCCTGACGGACGATCAGTTCCAGCACGCCGTCGGCGGCGATTGAGGCGATGGAGTATTCACGCATCGCCAACGGCACCAACGCTTTGACCAGCGCATGGGCGTGCAGGCCGACCAGATGTGTGCGGTTTTCCGGCAGTTGGCGGGTGGCGAGGGCCTGGTCCAGAGGTTGCGACAGACCCTCGACTTCAACGCTGGCTCGACCGTCGATGCCCAAGCCATCGAGGAAGTGTTCGATGGCCCACGGGCAATTGCGCGGCATGACTTCCACCAGGTCGCCGGCCAGCCAACTGCTGGTGCTCGGGGCGGTGAGGCCGAGCAAGTACACCGGGGCGCCGCTACTGTCCGGGTTCATCAGTTCGCGGCTGACCAGCGTCCAGTTGTCGTAGCTCGGCGCTTGCCAGGTGTCCACCGGTGCCTGTCCGGTCAGCAGGCCAAGTTGTTGTTGCCAGTGACGCAAGGCGTAGGGGTCGCCGCTGTCGACTTCCACCGGGGCAAACAGGGTCTTGCCGCCGTGCTCGCCGAGCCAGGTGTGCAAGCGTCGGGCAAAACCGCAGAAGTGTTGATACTGCCGGTCACCGAGACCGAGCACCGCGTAGTTCAGGCTGTCCAGGCTCGACGCCCGGCCCAGCACTTTGCGTTCGAACCCCCGGGCGCTGTCCGGCGCTTCGCCGTCGCCGAAGGTGCTGACCACGAACAGCGCGTTGCTCGAGTCCCGCAAGTCCTGCTCGCTGACATTGGCCAGTGGCTGAACCTTCACCGGCAACCCGGCGGCCTGCAATTGCCCGGCGGTCTGCCAGGCCAGTTGTTCGGCGAACCCGCTCTGGCTGGCGAAACCGATCAGCCAGGCCGGCGCATCGTTGCCCGGTTGAGTGAGGCCTTTGCGCGCGTCCTTGATCTGACGCTTTTTGCGCCGACGATCCAGGTACAACAACCAGCCCGTGACGAAAAACAGCGGCATGGTCAGTGCGCTGAGGGTCAGGATGATCCGCCCGACGATGCCGAAGTAACTGCCGACGTGCAGCGCATAAATGCTGGTCAGCAATTGCGCCTTGAAGCTTTTGTCGCTGTAGCGGTCGTGGCGTTTGACGATGCCGGTGGCCGGGTCGAGGCTGATTTCGTTGAGTGCCCGGTCGTGGGGCGAGGTGTTCAGCAGGTAATAAACGGTGGCCGGTTGGCCGGCCACCGGCGGCATCCGAACGTTATAGGCACTGAGCGCCGGGCCGGCGGCGCTGTAGATGCTGCTCCACATCGCGGCGTAATCGGCGGTCGGCGCGGGGCCGCTTGGCGCCGGGCCACGGTTGCGTACTCGTTCGTTTTGCGGGGCGTCAGACAGGATTTTAGTCAGGCCTTTGTTGTACCACTCGTACGACCAGGACAACCCGGTCAGCGCTGCCAGCAGGTAGAACACCAGGCACCAGGTGCCCGCCACCGAGTGCAGGTCCCAGTTGAAGCTGCGGCCCTTTTTCTTCCAGTCCAGGGTCAGCCAGGCGCGCCAGTTTTTCCATTGGCGCGGCCAGCGCAGGTACAGGCCGGAGAGGCAGAAGAACACCAGGATCAATGTGCAGGCGCCGGTGATCTGCCGACCGGTGTCGCCGATGGCGAGGAAACGGTGCAGTTGCAGCATCAAACCGAAGAAGTCCTGGCCGGTGGCGTCGCCCAGAAACTCGGCGGTGTAGGGATCGAAGTAACGAATCTCGCCGCGCCGTTCCCCCGGAGGCGGGGTGAAGATCACGCGCGCGGCGTTACCGCTGTCGGTCTCGACCCAGAGCATCGAGACTTTCTTGCCCGAGGCGCCTTCGATTTTTTCCACCAGTTCGGCGGGCGGCAGGACGCCGGCGACCTGTTTCTCGACTTGCAGTACGGACGGGTTCAGCGCCCGCAGGATTTCATCCTGAAACGATACCGTTGCCCCGGTGATGCCCATCATGGCCAGGACCAGCCCGGCGCTGATGCCAAAAAACCAGTGCAACTGGAACAGGGTTTTCTTCAACACGTCGCTCGCCTTGTTCGTTCGAAAATAATCATCACGGCGCGCATTATGCCGTGGCTTGTCGAGAAGCATTCTTTTTTACGCACAAAAGCCCCGTTCAATTGAATGAACGGGGCCAGGACCTGATCTCCGCCGCATTCCCTGTAGGAGAGAAGCTTGCTCGCGAAAGCGGTGTGTCAGGCAGTTCCGATGTCGACTGACACGACGCCTTCGCGAGCAAGCTTCGCTCCTACAGGGGATTGCGATGAAGCGCGCAATCAGAAGTGGAAGTTGGTGCTCAGCAACGCCGTACGACCGGCCGCCTGGTTGGCGAAGTGAGTCGAGAACGCTTTGTCGTAGTAGGTTTCGTTGGTCAGGTTCTGCACGTTCAGTTGCAGGTCGATGTTTTTGGTCAGCTTGTAGGCGGCCATCGCATCGTAGCGAACGTAGGAATCAACCATGGTGGTGTTGGCCACGCTGCCGAACACGTCGTCGACATAGAACGCGCCGCCACCGACCGTCAGCTTCGGCGTGACTTGATACGTGGTCCACAGGCTGGCGCTGTTTTTCGGGGTGTTCGGCAGTTGATTGCCGTCGTTGGCCCTGCCCAGCGGTCCGCCGTCAACTTGCTCGCTGTCCATGTAGGCGTAACCGGCGAACACTTGCCATTTGTCAGTGATCTTGCCGGACGCCGACAGCTCGATACCTTGCACGCGGGTTTTACCGGCGTTTTCGTACGACGTGGTATCGACTTGAACACGAGCGTTTTCTTTCTCGGTACGGAAGATGTCTGCGGTCAGCGAGAGGCGATCGTTGAGCAGGTCCCACTTGGTGCCGATTTCGTAGTTCTTGGTGGTTTCCGGCTCCATGTCGCTGCTCAGGAAATTGCCGTTGCGATCTGCGGTGCCGCCCAGTGGGTTGCCTTCCATGCCATCCCCCAGGGTGTTGCCCGGTGGTGTGGCAGACGTCGCGTAGGACGCATAGATGCTGCCGTTTTCAGCCGGTTTGTACACCACGCCGAATTGACCGGTGACGAACTCGCTGGTGTCTTTACCTTTGGCGGCGACCCCTTTGGTCACGACCGTGTTTCCGGAGTTGTCATAGGTTTTGTACTGGGTATCGAAATGGTCGTAGCGCAGGCCCATGTTCACCAGCCACTGCTCGGACAATTCCAGGGTGTCGAATACGTACAGCGCGTAGGTGTCGGCCTTGGTGTCGGTGCCGGCGTAGTTGCGCGAGATCGCACCGTTCCATGGATCGTTCGCGTTCGGGTTGGACAGCGAGGTGCAGTTGTAGCCACTCGATGCGCCGATCATCGACGGGGTGCAGTTGGTGGTCGAGGCAGCGGTTCTCGGCGTGGTGTCGACGTTAACGTTGTACGAGGATTTCTGGCTCTCTTCACGGGTGTATTCGACACCGGTGGAGAAGCTGTTCTTGAACCCGGCGACGTAGAAATTGCCAAACAGATCGGTCTGGTTGGTGGTGGTCTCGGTATTGCTCACACGGGTGTTGGCCCGGCGCCAGACGCTGCCATTGTTGACGTTGCCCTTGCTGTCGTCCGGCTGGGTCAGGATGTAATCCTGCATGCTGGTGCCGTGGCGCAGGGTGTTCTTGAGGGTCAGCGAATCGCTCAGATCGTGCTCGATGGCGAAGGTCGCGGTATCGGTGCGGCCCTTGCGGAAATCACGGTCGTTGAGGCCGTAGAAGTTGCTGCTGTCGCCACCGGCGTAAGGCTTGTCCGGGTTGGACTTGGTGCGCGCCGTCGAGCCGGCGGCCGGGATCGTGTACGGGATGCCCGAGTCTGGCGTGTCGTTGCTTTCCAGATGGTAGTAATCGAGGTTGACCCGGGTATCGGTGCCCAGGCCGAACGCCAGGGAAGGCGCGATGCCCCAACGGTCGTAATCGACACTGTCGCGACCGGCAACATTGCTTTCGTGGCTCATCAGGTTCAGGCGACCGGCAGCGGTGTCGGAAAACTGATAGTTGCCGTCCATGGTGTAACGCTGGGTCTGGTCCGAACCCCAGGTGAAACCACCGTCGAACGAATCGCCCAGGTGCGCCTTTTTGCTCACCAGGTTGATGCTGCCGCCAGCCGCGCCGCGACCGCCGATGGCCGAGTTCGGGCCTTTGCTGACTTCGATCGATTCGACGGCGAAAATTTCACGGCTCTGGGAGCCGGTGTCGCGCACGCCATCCAGGTACGTGTCGCCCTGGGCGTCGAAACCGCGAATGAACGGACGGTCGCCCTGTGGGTTGCCGCCTTCGCCAGCGCCGAAGGTGATGCCGGGCACGGTGCGCAGCGCATCCTGCATGTTCAGGGCGCCGGTGTCCTTGAGCACTTGTTGCGGGATGACCGTCACTGAACGCGGCGTGTCGACCAGTGGCGCGGTGTACTTGGGCGAGGAGGCTTTTTCGACGTTGTAAGTCGTCGCGTCCTGGGCTTCGCCAGTGATCGCGGTAGCGTCGAGGGAAATCGCATTGCCCGGCGCTTTGTCGTCAGTCTTTTCAGCAGCGAACACCATGTGGCCAGCGGAGCCGGCCGTGATCGCCATACCAATGGCAGACGCAAGCAGACGTGGTGAACTGACCGGTAATTGTGGTTGTTGGCGTGACATGTGAATTCCCCTCCCCAAGGATTTGAGGCCGCGGAATATAGGGTAAACAGGTATTTGTATCAATTGCGAAACTTTGCCATTTGCACTGAATTTACATTCTTTACAATTTGCCCTTACGGTTTTTGGTGTTTCGTTCGTCTCCCGGGTTTTACACGGGCAATAAGAATCAATACCATTGGCGCCCCTTTGACCACCAGGTGTCGTCCCATGCTGTTGCACATTCCCGGCGTGTTCGCGAAAGAAGAAGTGCAGCGCATCCGCGAGGCGCTGGAACAGGCGGATTGGGCCGACGGCAAGATCACCGCTGGTTTCCAGTCGGCCAAGGCCAAGCACAATCTGCAACTGTCTGAAGGCCATCCGCTGGCCAAGGAGATTGGTGCGGCGATGCTTGAACGGCTGTGGAAAAATCCGCAGTTCATGTCCGCTGCGTTACCGCACAAAGTCTTCCCTCCGTTACTGAACTGTTACACGGCCGGTGGCAGTTTCGATTTCCATATCGACAACGCCGTGCGCCAGCCCAAGGGCAGCATGGAGCGGGTGCGCACCGACCTCTCGGCGACGTTGTTCTTCAGCGAACCGGAGGACTATGACGGCGGCGAACTGGAAATCCAGGACACCTTCGGCACCCAACGCGTCAAGTTGCCGGCCGGCGACATGGTTCTGTACCCGGGCAGCAGCCTGCACAAAGTCAACGCCGTCACTCGCGGCAGCCGTTACGCGTCGTTCTTCTGGACCCAAAGCCTGGTGCGCGAAGACAGCCAGCGCGCCTTGCTGTTCGAAATGGACGGGGCGATCCAGCAACTGACCCGGGACCTGCCCGACCACCCTTCGCTGATCCGACTCACCGGCACCTATCACAACCTGCTGCGCCGCTGGGTCGAGGTATGAGTTATCAACTGCGCCGCGAGGAAGTCCTCGACGGTGACCGGCTCAAAGCCATGCTCGAAGAAAGCCCCGCCCGGGCGGCCCAGGCAATTTTGCTGGCAGCCCGCGAAGGCGTGCTCGATGCCCAGGCGTTGCTCGGGCAGATTCTGCTGGACGGGCGGGGCATCGAGCAGGATCAGCCGCTGGCCGTGCGCTGGTTCGGGATCGCGGCCAAGGGCGGGCACTTGATGGCGCGCAACATGCTCGGTCGCTGTCATGAACACGGTTGGGGTTGCACCGCTGACGGCATACTCGCCGCGAAACAGTATCGGCACGCCGCCGAGGCGGGTCTGGACTGGGCGATGTACAACTTCGCCAACCTGCTGGCCACCGGACGTGGTGTGGATGAAGACCAGACGCAAGCACTGAGTCTGTACCGCCGCGCCGCCGAATTGGGCCACGCGAAATCGATGAACCTGTTGGGGCGCTATCTGGAAGACGGACGAGTTTGCCCCGCGGACCCACGGGCCGCGCGCGACTGGTATCGACGTTCGGCGCTTGGCGGGGATTTTCGTGGGCAGTTCAGTTATGCGGCGGTGCTGGCTGACGAGGGAAGTATCGAAGAAGCGCTGGGTTGGTTACGCAAGGCATTGGCCGGCGGGAATCTGAATTTTTTGCGGGTCGCGAGTAAGGCATTGGCGAGCGCAACGGATACGAACATTCGAGCGTTGGCGGCGGATTATGCCCACCGCTGCGCCGAACTGGAGCACGACCTCAAACCCCTGTAGGAACTGGTAGGAGCTGGTAGGAGCTGTCGAGTGAAACGAGGCTGCGATCTCTTGACTTTGTTTTTTAAGAAGCAAGATCAAAAGATCGCAGCCTCGTTTCACTCGACAGCTCCTACGAGGGCGGGGTGGTTTCGGGGGCGGATTTCAGGTGCAAAAAAGCCCATGACTTGTCATGGGCTTTTTCAGTTCTACCGGTAGCGCTTACACGTAAAACGATTTCAGCGGCGGGAAGCCATTGAATTCAACGGCGCTGTAACTGGTGGTGTAGGCACCGGTGGACAACCAGTACAAACGGTCGCCAATGGCCAGGTTCAGCGGCAAACCGTACTTGTAGTTCTCGTACATGATGTCGGCGCTGTCGCAGGTCGGGCCGGCGATGACCACTTCTTCCATCTCGCCTTTCTTCTCGGTCCAGATCGGGAACTTGATGGCTTCGTCCATGGTTTCGATCAGGCCGGAGAACTTGCCCACATCCGTGTACACCCAACGCTCGACGGCGGTACGGGATTTACGCGCCACCAGCACCACTTCGCTGACCAGGATGCCGGCGTTGGCGATCAACGAACGGCCCGGCTCCAGGATGATTTCCGGCAGGTCGTCGCCGAAGTCTTCCTTGAGGAAACGGATGATTTCTTCAGCGTAGGTTTCCAGGCTGTTGGTGCGGGTGATGTAGTTGGCCGGGAAGCCGCCACCCATGTTGATCAGTTTCAGGTGAATGCCGTCTTCTTCTTTCAGGCGTTCGAAGATCACTTTGACCTTGGCGATCGCTGCGTCCCAGACGCTGATGTCGCGCTGTTGCGAGCCGACGTGGAACGAGATGCCGTACGGCACCAGGCCCAGGTCGCGGGCGAGGATCAGCAGGTCCATGGCCATGTCGGTCTGGCAGCCGAATTTGCGCGACAACGGCCAGTCAGCGGTGGTCGAGCCTTCGGTGAGGATGCGCACGTAGACTTTCGAACCCGGCGCAGCCTTGGCGATGTTGCGCAGGTCAGCTTCGGAGTCGGTGGCATACAGGCGCACGCCCTTCTCGTAGAAGTAGCGGATGTCCTTGGATTTCTTGATGGTGTTGCCGTAGCTGATGCGATCCGGGCCAACGCCCTGGTTCATCACTTTATCGAGCTCGTAGATCGACGCGATGTCGAAGTTCGAACCTTTCTCTTTGAGCAGGTCGATGATTTCGACGGCCGGGTTGGCCTTGACCGCGTAGTAGACCTTGGCGAATTCGAAACCGGCGCGCAGGTCGTCATAGGCCTGGCTGATCATCGCGGTGTCGATCACCACGAACGGGGTTTCTTGTTTGTCGGCGAACGCCTTCATTTTGTTGAAGGTATCGCGCGCGAAATAGTCTTCGACGTTGATCGACATGTTTTGGGAGCTCCTACTGGCAAACGTTGGTAATCAATGGGTGCAAATGAACGTCCTCCGTATCCCCACTTTGGTTCGCCTACTTCCCAAGGCATGTCGCCGAAAGCAAAAAGGCCATGGGAAGCGGTGCTTTCCCTTGGCCTTGCTGTCTCGTCGTCAGTACTTGAGCCGGATGGATCGTTTCCAGCATGGACGTTCGGCGCGAACTTTAGGGCGTGAGGGGCTTGAGATCAACAAAAAATGTCGCGTTTTTGCACGCTTCCGTCGTGCGGTCCCTGACAGTTACTGATGTAACCGACCTGCATGACAGTGTGATGTTCCCCGGATGAGGGGATTTTGGCGGGATTCAGATAAAGCGAGTGGGCCCCATTCGCGGGCAAGCCTCGCTCCTACAGGTTTGCGGTATGCCGTGATGTTGAGCACGACACTGCATCCGTAGGAGCGAGGCTTGCCCGCGAAGGCGTCAGATCAGGCGACCGCAGTCTCGGCCGGCGACACAATGCTGGTCTTGCCCCCACGGGACTTGCCGGAACTCAGGTACTCGGCAATCGATTCCTGAGTCACTTCCCCGAGGAACACCCGCTCGGCATCCATCACCGGCAGCCACGAACGGTTGAACTCGTACATCCGCGACAGCAGGATGCGCAAATGCTCGTCGAACGCCGCCGTGGCGTTGAACTCACGCAGATACTGCGCGCAGGTACCGGTCTGACGGTGCAGGTCGCGACGTCGCACATAACCCAATGCCTTGTTGTCAGCGCAAGTCACCACCACATAACGACGGTCCAGCTCATCCATCAACTCCAGGGCCTCGGCCACCGGGGTTTCCGGGCTCACCGATGGCGCGTTGTCCGCCGCGTCCTCGGCTTTCACCAGCAACAGACGCTTGAGCGTGCTGTCCTGGCCAACGAAGTTGCTGACAAAGTCGTCTGCCGGGTGCGCCAAAAGGGTGTCCGGGTGATCGATCTGCAACAGCTTGCCGGCACGGAAGATCGCAATCTTGTCGCCAAGCTTGATCGCCTCGTCGATGTCGTGGCTGACCATGATCACGGTCTTGTTCAGCGCCCGTTGCATCTCGAAAAACTCGTTCTGGATCATCTCGCGGTTGATCGGGTCGACCGCGCCGAACGGTTCATCCATCAGCAACAACGGCGCATCCGCCGCCAGTGCGCGAATCACGCCGATCCGCTGCTGCTGACCACCGGACAATTCACGCGGGTAGCGCGTCAGGTACTGCTTGGGCTCGAGCTTGATCATGCTCATCAACTCGCGGGCGCGGTCGTGGCATTTCTGTTTATCCCAACCCAACAGGCGCGGAACGATGGTGATGTTTTCCTCGATGGTCATGTTCGGGAACAGGCCGATCTGCTGGATCACATAACCGATGTTGCGACGCAGGGTCACTTCGTCGAGGTCGGTGGTGTCTTCGCCGTTGATCAGGATCTTGCCGGAGGTCGGCTTGATCAAACGGTTGATCATTTTCAGCGTGGTGCTTTTGCCGCAGCCCGATGGCCCGAGGAACACACAGATTTCGCCTTCATTGACGGTCAGGCTTACCGAGTCCACGGCTTTCACGTCTTTGCCGTTGCTTTGGAAGGTTTTGCTGAGGTTTTGAAGTTCGATCATTTCAGGAGTCCTTTTGGAGTCAGCGTGCGTTGCAGCCATTGCAGAAGCAGGTCGGCGAAGATGGCCAGGAGACTGACCAGCACGGCGCCGACGATCAGCATCGACATGTCGCTGCGGCTGATGGAAGCGAGAATAAGTACACCGAGGCCACCGGCACCGATGGTCGCGGCGATGGTCATGACACCGATGTTCATGACCACGGCGGTGCGTACACCGGCGAGAATCACCGGCACCGCGATCGGCAGTTCAACCATGCGCAGGCGCTGGCCGAAGGTCATGCCGATGCCCTTGGCGGCTTCGCGAATGCCGGGTTCGACGCCGGTCAGGGCCAGGAAGGTGTTACGCATGATCGGCAGCAGCGAATACAAAAACACCGCCGTGATCGCCGGCATCGGGCCCAGGCCCTGGCCGAATTTGGAGTAAAACGGCAGCAGCAGGCCGAACAGGGCAATCGACGGCACGGTCAGCAGCACCGTGGCGCTGGCTTGCAGCGGGCCTGCCAGTGACGGGAAGCGTGTCATCAGGATGCCCAGTGGCACGCCAGCGAAAATCGCCAGGGTCACCGCAATGCCGACCAACGTGATGTGCTGCAACGTCAGGTGCAGGACCAGCGGCCAGTCGAGATGGGAAAAGGCGTTCAGAAATTCCATGTCTTCTCCTCCTCAGTTGATGGGGTGCTGGCGCAGGAAATCTGCGGCAACGGATGAAGGGCTTTCGTGATCGACATCGACCCGGGCGTTGAGCGCTCGCATGGTCGCGTCGTCGAACAGTTCAGCCAGTGGCTTGAGTTCTTCGGCCAGCTTGGGATGGGCGTCGAGGTAGACCTGACGCACCACCGGCGCGGCGGTGTAGTCCGGGAAGTAATGCTTGTCGTCTTCGAGCAGTTTGAGTTTGAAAGCGTTCAATCGACCGTCAGTGGTGTAGACCAGACCGGTAAACACCTGGCCGTTACGCAGGGCGGTGTAGACCAGTCCGGCGTCCATTTGGCGGATATTTTTGCGGGTCAGGTTCATGCCGTAGAGCTTGACCATGCCGTCCAGACCGTCGGAACGGTTGGCGAACTCGGTGTCCAGGGCCACCAGGTGATTGTCCTTCTGCTCCGCCTGCAACACCGTGTTCAGCTCGCTGATGGTGTTGATCTGCGGATAAGCCTTGGCGGTGGTTTCCGGCAGGGCCAGGGCGTAGGTGTTGCTGAATTTCGACGGCGTCAGCCAGACCAGGCCTTTTTTCGCGTCGAGTTCTTTCACCCGGGCGTAGGACTGTTCGCTGTCGAGCTTGTCGGTGACGTGGTTGTACGCCACCAGCGAGACGCCGGTGTATTCCCACATCAAGTCGAGTTGGCCACTTTCGTGGGCGCTGCGGGCCAGGTTGCTGCCCAGACCGCCGGTGACTTGAGTGTCGTAACCCTTGGTGCGCAGGTATTGGGAGGTGATTTCCGCCAGCAGGGTTTGCTCGGTGAACACCCGGGCGCCGATGCGGATTACCGGTTTTTCAGCGGCTTGGGCAAATCCTGCGAACAGCAGGACGCAGCCCATGATCAAGGTTAGCTTCTTCATAAAATTTCCTTTGCCGAGGCTTAAGACGGGCGCAGGCCGCGTTCGAGCCAGAGGCGGCTGGCGAGTGTCACCAGACCGTCGAGCAGCAAGGCCAGCAGGGCGGTGCATGCCGCGCCGAGCAGCAGTTGCGGCTGATTGTTCAGGGCGATGCCAGGGAAAATCAGGCTGCCCAGGCTGTTGGCGCCGATCAGGAACGCCAGCGGTGCGGTGCCGACGTTGATCGCCAGCGCCACACGCACGCCACCGATGATGATCGGCACCGCGTTCGGCAGTTCGACCCGCCACAGCACTTGCGTCGGGGTCATGCCGATGCCGACAGCGGCTTCTTTCAGCGAACCCTGGACGTTTTTCAGGCCTTCATAGGTGTTGCGCACGATCGGCAGCAGCGAGGCGAGGAACAGGGCGAAGATCGCGGGACCGCTGCCGATGCCCAGAATCCCCAGGGCGATGGCCAGTACGGCGAGTGGCGGCACAGTGTTGCCGATGTTGAAGATCTGCATGAAGCGTTCAGCGCGGCCCACCATGTTGGGGCGGCTGAGGAAGATACCGGCGGGTATGCCCACAACGAGGGCGGCCAGCATGGAGACAAGGACGAGAATCAAGTGAGCTTGCAGGTAAAACAACAAATCGTCGCGGTAATGTTCGATCGTGTTGATGCCAATCCAGTGGACCAGCAGGGCCAGGAGTGCGACGACAACCGCACCTCCTATAAGCCCCTTGCCATAGCGAATAGCCACAGGCGGACTCCTTTTTTTTCTTGGTCGGCGAACGCAGTCCCGTGTGGCAATCCCATCACTGGCTGCCGGGAATAAAACGTTCGCGAGAAGCAGCGCGTTCTATGTCCGCAAAGGGACATGAATCGAGCCATAAGCGCAGCCTCGTCAGGCTAACTTGCTGATTTATCAGCCCCTGGTACGAGTGCAGTAACAGGGGAGTGGACGTCTGCACCTTTTAAAAGGTTCCATAAATAACATCCAATTGCCACCGTAGGAGCTGCCGAAGGCTGCGATCTTTTGATCTTGATCTTCAGTGGTCGCGTAAACGCCAAGATCAAAAGATCGCAGCCTTCGGCAGCTCCTACGGGGGGATGCGGAGTTCGGGAGAGGGTACGAGCGGTGGTCCGTGGCGCTCGGTTTGCGCTATACTCGCCGCCCTTTTTTGAATCACCTGCCAGGCGATTTCCCATGACCAACCAGGCCGCCGAAGTCGCGAAACGCCGCACTTTCGCCATTATTTCCCACCCCGATGCGGGTAAAACCACCATCACCGAGAAGCTCTTGCTGATGGGCAAGGCGATTGCGATTGCGGGCACGGTGAAGTCTCGCAAGTCCGACCGCCATGCCACCTCCGACTGGATGGAAATGGAAAAGCAGCGTGGTATCTCGATTACCACGTCGGTCATGCAGTTCCCGTATCGCGACCACATGATCAACCTGCTCGACACCCCGGGCCACGAAGACTTCTCCGAAGATACCTACCGCACCCTGACGGCAGTGGACTCGGCCTTGATGGTCCTCGACGGCGGTAAGGGTGTAGAGCCACGGACCATCGCGCTGATGGACGTCTGCCGTCTGCGGGACACGCCGATTGTCAGCTTCATCAACAAACTCGACCGTGACATCCGCGACCCGATCGAACTGCTCGACGAAATCGAAGCGGTCCTGAAGATCAAGGCTGCGCCGATCACCTGGCCGATCGGTTGCTACCGCGATTTCAAAGGCGTGTATCACCTCGCCGACGACTACATCATCGTGTACACCGCCGGTCACGGCCACGAGCGCACCGATGTGAAAATCATCGAGAAGCTCGATTCCGATGAAGCCCGCGCGCACCTCGGTGACGAATACGATCGCTTCGTTGATCAACTGGAACTGGTGCAGGGCGCCTGCCACGAATTCAATCAACAGGAATTCCTCGACGGCCAACTGACCCCGGTGTTCTTCGGTACCGCATTGGGCAACTTCGGTGTCGATCACGTGCTCGACGCCGTGGTCAACTGGGCGCCGAAACCCCTGGCCCGTGTGGCCAACGAGCGCACCGTGGAGCCGGTCGAAGAAAAATTCGCCGGTTTCGTGTTCAAGATCCAGGCGAACATGGACCCGAAACACCGCGACCGCATCGCCTTCATGCGGATCTGCTCCGGCAAGTACGAAAAAGGCATGAAGATGCGCCACGTGCGCACCGGCAAAGACGTGCGGATCGGCGACGCGCTGACCTTCTTCTCCTCCGAACGTGAGCAACTGGAAGAAGCGTTTGCCGGCGACATCATCGGTTTGCACAACCACGGCACGATCCAGATCGGCGACACCTTCACCGAAGGCGAAGTCCTGGGTTTCACCGGCATCCCGCACTTCGCCCCGGAACTGTTCCGCCGCGTGCGCCTGCGCGATCCGCTGAAATCCAAGCAACTGCGTCAGGGCTTGCAGCAATTGGCCGAAGAGGGCGCGACCCAGGTGTTCTTCCCGGAACGCAGCAACGACATCATCCTCGGCGCCGTCGGTGTGCTGCAGTTCGACGTGGTCGCCAGCCGCTTGAAAGAGGAATACAAGGTCGAGTGCTCGTACGAGCCGATCACTGTTTATTCCGCACGCTGGATCGATTGCGGCGATAAGAAGAAGCTTGAAGAGTTCAAGGTCAAGGCTGTGGAAAACCTCGCCATCGACGGCGGCGGCCACCTGACCTACCTGGCCCCGACCCGGGTCAACCTGGCGCTGATGGAAGAGCGCTGGCCGGACGTGAAATTCCGCGCGACCCGTGAGCATCATTAATTTGTAGGCGCAGGAATTGCCTGCGGTGGCGGTTTCATAATGGCCATCGCGAGCAAGCTTTGCTCCTGCAGGTTGTGAGGTGCACCGAAAACCCCGTTGCGAAAGCTGCGGGGTTTTTTGTGCGGCAGATCAAAAGATCGCAGCCTTCGGCAGCGCCTGCCCGGAATCGGTTACACCCCGTAGGAGCTGCCGAAGGCTGCGATCTTTTCGGCATAACCGTTATTCCAAACCAATCTGCGCAATAACGGCAATTCCGACCCTTCGTTAGCGTCCTATCTGGAGAACCCGGCCGATCGGAACTAGATTTCATTCAGCGCCACGGCACGCGGGTCATGCGCCGTCAGGCACCCATGCGGCATCTCAGAAAGGATGGAATCGGCTATGAGCATTTTTCAACGCGTTGTGCTGTTGCTTAAGGTTTTGGTGATGCTGTCCCTCGGCACGTCCGCCGCGTGGGCGTCCAGCCCAAGCCATCCACAGGGATTTAATGGGGTGCCGGGGCATGACAGCAGCGGTCTGATGATCGCCAAGTCGGAATCCGAGGGCGGCGACGAAGGGCAGGGCGGTAGCAAGGGTGATGACGACTCGACGACCGACGAGCCGGACACTGACGATGACGACGACGGCGATAGCCAGTCGTAAACCCCGGACAAAAGAAAACCCCTTCTATCGGACTGATGCGCAATCCAGGAAAAGGGGTTTGGTTAACGGGTAAAGCTGCAATCCCTGTGGGAGCGGGCTTGCTCGCGAAGAGGGCGGGTCAGTCGACATCACTGTTGACTGACACACCGCTTTCGCGAGCAAGCCCGCTCCCACATTTTTTATGCCACGCCGTCGAGGAATTGCTCGGCGTAGTGGCAAGCCACCTGGCGGTTATCGAGAGGGCGCAGGGCTGGCTCTTCGGTGCTGCAGCGCTCGGTGGCGTACGGGCAGCGCTTGTGGAAAGCGCAGCCGGACGGCGGGTTCAACGGGTTGGGCAACTCGCCGACAATCTTGATTTTCGGCTTGTTCGGGTCCGGGTGAATGGTCGGGGTGGCCGACAGCAACGCCTGGGTGTACGGGTGCAGCGGACGCTCGTAGATGTCGTTCTTCGGGCCCATTTCCACCGGGCGGCCGAGGTACATCACCATCACGTCATCGGCCACGTGCTGGACGACGGCCAGGTTGTGGGAGATGAACACGTAGGCGGTGTTGAACTCTTGCTGCAAATCCATGAACAGGTTCAGCACCTGCGCCTGGATCGACACGTCCAGCGCCGAGGTCGGTTCGTCCGCCACCAGCACTTTCGGTTGCAGCATCATCGCGCGAGCCAGGGCGATCCGCTGGCGCTGACCGCCGGAGAACATGTGCGGATAACGCTGGTAGTGCTCAGGACGCAAGCCCACCTGCTTCATCATCGCCTGGACTTTCTCGCGACGTTCGGCCGCCGACAGGTTGGTGTTGATCAGCAACGGCTCGCCGAGCTGGTCACCGACTTTCTGCCGTGGGTTCAACGAGGCGTAGGGGCTCTGGAACACCATCTGCACGTCTTTACGCAGTTGCTTGCGCTGGGCCTTGTCGGCGCCAGCCACTTCCTGGCCGGCGATTTTCAAGGAACCGGAGGACGGTTCTTCGATCAGCGTCAGGGCACGGGCCAGGGTGGATTTGCCGCAACCCGACTCGCCTACAACCGCGAGGGTCTTGCCGGCTTCCAGCTCGAACGACACACCGTTGAGGGCGCGAACCAGCGCATTGCCCTTGAACAGGCCACGGGACACTTCGTAATGACGGGTGAGGTCGCGGGCGGTAAGTACGACGGCCATTACGCCACCTCCTGGTTCAGCGGGTAGAAGCAGCGGGCGAGGCTGTTGCTTTTCGGGTCAAGGCCTGGACGCTGGGCACGGCAGGAATCCTGCACATACGGGCAGCGCGGCGACAGCAGGCAACCTTGCGGGCGGTCATAACGACCGGGAACGATACCCGGCAGCGTGGCCAGGCGCGTGGCGCCGAGGCTGTGCTCGGGAATCGCCTTCAGCAGCGCTTCGCTGTAGGGGTGCGCCGGAATGTCGAACAACTGTGGCACTTGACCGACTTCGACCGCTTGGCCGGCGTACATCACGCACACGCGCTGGGCGGTTTCAGCCACGACCGCGAGGTCGTGAGTGATCAGCACCAGGCCCATGTTCTGCTCTTTTTGCAGCGCCAGCAGCAGGTCCATGATCTGGGCCTGGATGGTCACGTCGAGGGCCGTGGTGGGTTCGTCGGCGATCAGCAGTTTCGGTTCACCGGCGATCGCCATGGCGATTGCAACACGCTGGCTCATACCGCCGGACAATTGGTGCGGGTAGGCCTCCATACGGCTGGCGGCGCCTGGGATTTCCACTTTTTCCAGCAGTTCGATGGCACGCTTGCGCGCTTGCTTGCCGGACATTTTCAGGTGCAGACGCAGCACTTCTTCGATCTGGAAACCGACGGTGTAGCTCGGGTTCAGCGCGGTCATCGGGTCCTGGAAGACCATGGCCAGGTCTTTGCCGACGATTTGCCGACGCTGACGGTTGCTGAGCTTGAGCATGTTCTTGCCGTCGAAATTCAGGGCGTCGGCGGTGACGATCCCCGGATGCTCGATCAGGCCCATCAGCGCCATCATGGTCACGGATTTACCCGAACCCGACTCGCCAACGATGGCCAGTACTTCGCCCTTGTCCACGGTAATGTCGAGCCCGTCGACCACCGGAACGGCGTTCTTGTCGCCAAAGCGAACGTTGAGATTCTTGATTTCTAACAGTGACATTTGAATCTCCTCAGGCGGCGTTCTTGAGTTTCGGGTCCAGCGCATCGCGCAGGCCGTCGCCCATCAAGTTGATTGCCAGCACGCTGAGCAAAATGGTCAAACCAGGCAGACTGACGACCCACCAGGCGCGTTCGATGTAGTCGCGGGCCGAAGCCAGCATGGTGCCCCACTCAGGGGTTGGCGGTTGAACGCCAAGACCGAGGAAGCCTAGGGCGGCGGCATCGAGAATCGCCGAGGAGAAGCTCAAGGTCGCTTGAACGATCAGCGGTGCCATGCAGTTGGGCAGCACGGTGATGAACATCAGGCGCGGCAGGCCGGCGCCAGCGAGGCGCGCGGCGGTCACGTAGTCGCGGTTCAGTTCGCCCATCACCGCAGCACGGGTCAGACGAACGTAGGACGGCAGGGACACCACGGCGATGGCGATCACGGTGTTGATCAGGCCAGGGCCGAGGATGGCGACAATCGCCACGGCCAGCAGCAGGGACGGCAGGGCCAGCATGATGTCCATCAGACGCATGATGGTCGGGCCGAGGACGCGCGGGAAGAACCCGGCGAGCAGACCCATCAGGATGCCGGGAAGCAGCGACATCACTACCGAGGACAGGCCGATCAGCAGCGACAGCCGTGAACCCTGGATCAGGCGGGACAGGAGGTCCCGGCCCAGTTCATCGGTACCCAGGAAAAAACGCCATTGGCCGCCTTCAAGCCAGACGGGAGGTGTCAGCAGGAAATCACGGTACTGCTCGCTGGGGTTGTGCGGCGCTACCCAAGGGGCAAACAGCGCACAAAACACGATCAGGCTGAAGAACATAAGGCCGGCGACGGCACCTTTGTTCTTGGCAAACGCTTGCCAGAACTCTTTGTAGGGCGAGGGGTACAGCAGGCTTTGATCGACTGCTACTGAGGAGGTTGGAGTGCTCATTAGTCTTGATCTCAGCGCTGGTGACGAATGCGTGGGTTGGCAAAGCCGTAGAGGACGTCCACTACGAAGTTGACCAGAATCACGATGCAGGCAATTAGCAGGATGCCGTTTTGCACCACCGGATAATCCCGCGCCCCAATGGCTTCGATCAGCCATTTGCCAATGCCGGGCCAGGAGAAGATGGTTTCTGTCAGGACTGCACCGGCCAGCAATGTGCCGACTTGCAGGCCGACCACCGTCAGTACCGGGATCAGCGCGTTGCGCAGGCCGTGGACGAATACCACGCGTGCCGGCGACAGGCCTTTGGCCCGGGCGGTGCGGATGTAGTCTTCACGCAGCACTTCAAGCATGGAGGAGCGGGTCATCCGTGCAATGACAGCGAGCGGAATGGTGCCGAGCACGATGGCTGGCAGGATCAAGTGGTGCAGGTAGTCGAGTAGCGCGCCCGGTTCATCGCTGAGCCAGGTGTCGATCAGCATGAAGTGGGTTTTTCGCTCCACGTCGATCAGCAAATCGTTCTGCCCGGAGACCGGTGTCCAGCCCAGGCTGACCGAGAAGAACATAATCAGAATCAGGCCCCACCAGAAGATCGGCATCGAGTATCCCGTGAGGGAGATGCCCATGACCCCATGGTCGAACAGGGACCCTCGCTTCAAGGCCGCGATCACACCGGCCAATAGCCCGAGGACGCCGGCAAATAACAGGGCGGCCATCGACAGCTCGAAGGTGGCGGGGAACAACACCTTGAATTCGCTCCACACGCTTTCACGGGTACGCAGCGATTCGCCAAGGTCGCCGTGGGCCAACTTGCCGATGTAATCCAGGTATTGGGCATACAGGGGTTTGTTCAGACCTAGGCGTTCCATTGCCTGAGCGTGCATTTCGGGGTCGACCCGACGTTCGCCCATCATTACTTCCACGGGGTCGCCCGGAATCATGCGAATCAACGCGAAAGTCAGCAAGGTGATGCCGAAAAACGTGGGGATCAATAGCCCCAGTCGGCGGGCAATAAAACTAAACATCTTGTGTGGTACCTCATCAGCCGGTTAGGCGTGCCTGGCGTCCCTGGGGTCAGGGACGCCGGGAGTTTTCTTATCTACTTCACCTGGGTGGTGGCGAAGTTATTAGTGGTGAGGGGGCTAATGTGGTAGCCCTCTACGTTGTTGCGCATTGCGGTGAACATACGGGTGTGGGCCATGCTGATCCAAGGCTGGTCCTGGTTAAAGACCTCTTGGGCTTGTTCATAGAGCGCAGCACGTTCGGCCGGGTTCACTTTAGCTCGGGCTTCGTCGATCAGCGCCTGGAATTTCTCGCTGCACCAGCGCGCGTAGTTTTCGCCGTTTTTGGCCGCCTCGCAACTGAGCATAGGCGTCAGGAAGTTATCCGGGTCGCCGTTATCACCCGCCCATCCGGCAGACACCATGTCGTGCTCGCCGTTTTTGGCGCGTTTGAGCATTTCGCCCCATTCCATGACGCGAATATCGATCTTGATCCCGACCTTGGCCAGGTCAGCCTGCATCATCTGCGCGCCGAGCATCGGGTTAGGGTTGGTCGGGCCGCCACCGTTACGGGTGAACAGGGTAAACGTAGTGCCTTCCGGTACGCCGGCTTCCTTGAGCAGGGCGCGGGCCTTGTCGAGGTCACGTGGCGGGTTGGTCAGTTTGTGGTTGTAGCCCAGCAGGGTGTCCGGGTACGGGTTGACCGCGACCGTCGCATTGCCTTTGCCGAACAGCGCGTTGACGTAAGCCGCTTTGTCGAAGGCGATGTCGATGGCTTTACGCACCCGCACGTCGCTCATGTACTTGTGGGTGGTGTTCATGGCGATGTACGAAACGGTCATCGCGTTCATTTCATCGACTTTCAGGTTCGGGTCTTTCTTGATGCTCGGGATGTCATCCGGTTTCGGATACAGCGCGATCTGGCACTCGTTGGCCTTGAGCTTTTGCAGGCGCACGTTGTTGTCGGTGGCGATGGCCAGGATCAGTGCTTCTGCCGGCGGCTTGCCACGGAAGTATTCCGGGTTGGCCTTGAAGCGGACCTGAGCATCCTTGGCGTAACGCTGGAAGATGAACGGGCCGGTGCCGATTGGCTTGTTGTTCAAATCGCCAGTCTTGTCAGCCTTGAGCAACTGGTCGGCGTATTCGGCGGAGTAGATCGAAGAGAAGGCCATGGCGATGTCAGCCAGGAACGGTGCTTCGCGGCGGGTCAACGTGAAGGTGACGGTGTTGTCGTCCACTTTCTCGACGCTTTTGAGCAGTTCCTTGAAGCCCATGCTTTCAAAGTACGGGAAGCCCACGCTCGACTTGTTGTGCCACGGGTGTTTCGGGTCCAGCTGACGCTGGAAACTCCAGACCACATCGTCGGCATTCATGTCGCGGGTCGGCTTGAAGTAGTCGGTGGTGTGGAACTTGACGCCTTTGCGCAGGTGGAACGTGTAGGTCAGACCGTCCTCGCTGATGTCCCAGGAGTCGGCCAGTGCCGGGACCACTTCGGTGGTGCCGGGCTTGAAGTCCGCCAGACGATTGAAGATGGTTTCGGCCACCGCATCGGCTGTGACTGCAGTCGTGTACTGGACCATGTCGAAGCCTTCCGGGCTGGCTTCGGTACAGACCACCAAGGGTTTGGCCGAGACGCCAACAGCGACACTCAGCAACGCGGCAGCGATGGCCGCACGTAGGGGAAGCATTTTCATCAAGAACCCTCTGCAATCGGTGAACAAATAAAAACCAAACGGCCGACTCGTCATGAGTCAGCCGCTGGCTGGCGTTTTTACAGAATGTTGAACGGGATGGTGGTCACGAGACGGAACTCGTTGATGCTGCCATCAGACTGGTTTTCGCTGGCACGGTGCGCGGTGTAGGTCGCGCGAATCGTGGTGGCCTTGAGCGGGCCGCTTTGTACGGCGTACGAAGTACCGATGCCGTATTCGTAGTGGTGCTCGCCGTCCATGTTTTTCACGTCGTAGGCGGTGCCGGTGTAGTGAGTACCGTCGATGCCCCAGCCGCGAGCCTGGTAGATGTTGAATTTCAGGCCTGGCACGCCGTATTCAGCCATGTTCAGACCGTAGGCGATCTGGAACGATTTTTCGTTCGGGCCGTTGAAGTCGGACAGCAGGGAGTTGGCCAGGTAGATGCCGTTGGTTTCGTGCAGGTAGTCGAAGTACTCGTTACCGTTAATTTCCTGGTACGAGAAGGTCAGGCTGTGGGCCTGGTGGGTCAGGCCGAACGACAGGGAGTAGGTGTCGTTGTCGATTTCGCCCATTTCCTTTTTGCCGGTATCGACGGTTTTGTAGTAGTTCAGGCCGGTGGTCAGGCTCAGGACGTTGCTGTCACCCAGTTCGTGGGTCGCGCCGAAGTAGTACTGGTTCCAGAAGTCTTCGACTTTGGACGCGTACAGGCTGGTCTTCAGGCTTTTCAGCGGCTGGTAGTTCAGGCCGACGATGCTCACGCGATCGGTCTCGGCGTTGTTGTTGGTGTACTCGGAGCGGAATTTCGACAGGCTCTCTTCGGTACGCGGCGATACGCGGTCGAAGCTGCCAGCGTCGAACGACAGGTTGTTCAGCTCTTCGCTGTGCAGGCTCACACCTTCAAAGCTCGACGGCAGCGCACGGTTGCCGATGTTGTCGACGATTGGCGTGCTGAAGTTCTGGCGACCGGCGGTCAGGGTGGTGTTCGATACGCGGAACTTGACGTTGGCCAGGCCCAGTTTGCTCCACTGGCCTTCAGCGTCGCCGCCTTCGTTGGTCAGGGTACGGTTGTTGCCGGCGCCTGGACGCGAACCCGGTGCACCACCGTTGTTGGACGCCAGGTCCTTGCGATTACGCTCCAGCGCGACAGCGTTGTAAGCCGCCACTTCAGTGCTGACACCGACGGTGCCCTGAGTGAAACCAGAGCTGAAGTTGACGATGGTGCCCTGAACCCAGTTGATCCGGCGATCAGTCGGGGTGGCTACACCGTCTTTGCGGTAGGTGAACTTGCCGCCACGTTTGAGTTGCTCGTTGGCGTACCAGTTACGAGTCGTGCCTTTGACCGTGGAGCCTTCGAGGAAGCCGGTTGCATCGGCTTGGGCGCTGGAAGTATTGACCGTAACCGGGGTGTATTCCTGGCTCTGGGTTTCCGCATACGCCGTGGCGGTGATGCTGCTGATGGCCAAGGCCAGGATCGCGGTGCTGCTCAGTTTCATGGGTGAAGCTCCTTTCTTTCTTTTTTTTAATGCCGGTTTTTTTGTGGCCCGGCTATTGGTTTAGAACTCATTCAACGCTTCGCAAACGTTTGCTGTAGGCCGGATTGACGAATTACGGCAATACGCTTGCGTGAGGGCGAAATCCGCCCCCAGCGTTTTTGGCTTATCGGTTATTGATCGATGCTGACACCCGAGAACACGTTACGACCGAAGGGGCTCACCTTGAACCCTTCGATTTTGGCGCTTAACGGCTGGTTGACCGTCGAGTGAGCGACTGGCGTGATCGGCACTTGCTGCTTGAGCAATTGCTGCGCCTGTTTGTAAAGCACGGTGCGCTGGTCGCGGTCGGTGACGACTTTGGCCTGCTTGATCAGCTTGTCGTAAGCCGGATCACACCACATGGAGTAGTTGTTGCCGCCAATGGCGTCGCAGCTGTACAGCGTGCCGAGCCAGTTGTCCGGGTCCCCGTTGTCACCGGTCCAGCCAATCAGGCTGATGTCGTGTTCGCCATTCTTGGTGCGCTTGATGTACTCGCCCCATTCGTAGCTGACGATCTTCACTTTCAGACCGATTTTCGCCCAGTCAGCCTGAAGCATCTCGGCCATCAACTTGGCGTTGGGGTTGTACGGGCGCTGGACCGGCATGGCCCAGAGGGTGATTTCGGTGCCTTCCTTGACGCCGGCAGCCTTGAGCAACTCCCTGGCTTTTTCCGGGTTGTAGGCGGCGTCCTTGATGGTCTCGTCGTAGGACCACTGGGTCGGCGGCATGGCGTTGACCGCCAACTGCCCGGCGCCCTGGTACACGGCGTTGAGAATGCCTTGTTTGTTCACCGCCATGTCCAGCGCCTGGCGCACTTCGAGCTGGTCGAACGGTTTGTGCCGCACGTTGTAGGCGATGTAACCGAGGTTGAAACCGGGCTTCTCGATCAGCTTGAGTTTCGGGTCGTTCTTGAGTGCTTCTACGTCGGCCGGGCGCGGGTGCAGGGTGATCTGGCATTCGTTGGCCTTGAGCTTCTGCACCCGTACCGACGCATCGGTGTTGATGGCGAAAATCAGGTTGTCGAGCTTGACCCGGCTCGGGTCCCAGTACTGCTTGTTGCCGGTGTAACGGATGTTCGAGTCTTTCTGGTAACTCTTGAACACGAACGGCCCGGTGCCGATCGGTTTCTGGTTGATGTCGCTTGGCTTGCCCTCGGCCAGCAGCTTGTCGGCGTACTCGGCGGACAGAATCGCGGCGAAGCTCATGGCGATGTTCTGGATGAACGCGGCGTCCACGCTGTTGAGCGTCATGACCACGGTCAGCGGCCCGGTCTTCTCGACCTTGGCGATGTTCTTGTTCAGGCTCATCCCGTTGAAATACGGGAACTCGGTCGGATAAGCCTTACGGAAAGGTTGTTGTGGATCGAGCATGCGATTGAACGTGAACAGCACGTCATCGGCATTGAAATCGCGGGTCGGCGTGAAGTAAGGCGTGGTGTGGAATTTCACCCCTTCGCGCAGGTGAAAGGTGTACGTGAGGCCGTCTTCGGAAATATCCCAGCTCGTTGCAAGGCCTGGTACGACATTGGTCGCGCCTTTCTCAAACTCTGCCAATCGGTTGTACAGCGGCTCGGCGGCATCGTTATCGGTCGCAGTGGTGTACTGCGCCGTGTCGAAACCGGCGGGGCTGCCCTCGGAACAGAACACCAGGCTGTTACTGGCGGCCTGGCTGACGGAAGTGGCGGCCAACAGGCCGGTGCCCAGCAATGCGGATAAAACCAAGGTATGGCGCATGACGCTCCCTCTTTTTAGTGTTTAACAACGAGCCACCGTCCTTTCCGTGGACGTGGGGCTTCATTGAGTTCAAACCATGGCGTGCAGCAAACCGAGAGCCCACGCACAAACTGGTCAGATCCCGACGGTATGGGCCGTGGGTCTGGCAGTAAATGCGGAAAGGTCCTAAAAGCTTGTGGGAAAAACCGACGCGTCCTAAACCTCTGCTGTGGTACGCAGTGGGTTTGGCTGTCAGAAAATTCCTACTTTCCCGGCAGATAAAGCAACGGCGACGTTAAACACGTCGCCGTTGCCAAACCTTATTTGCTGACGCTGACGCCGTAGAACGAGTTCAAGCCGAATGGGCTGATCTTGAAGTCCTGTACGGTGTTGCGCATGGGTTGATACACCGTCGAGTGTGCGATAGGTGTCATTGGAACTGCATCTTTGAGGACGTGTTGCGCCTCTTTGTACAGCTCGGTGCGCTTGGCCTGGTCGGTCGTGCGCTTGGCTTCTTTTACGAGGCCATCGAACTTCTTGTCACACCACTTGGAGAAGTTGTTGCCGCTCAGCGAGTCGCAGCCGAACAGAACGTTGAGCCAGTTGTCCGGGTCCCCATTGTCGCCGCTCCAGCCAATGATCATGGCCTGGTTCTCGCCGCCTTTGGAACGCTTGATGTACTCGCCCCACTCGTAGCTGGTGATCTTCACGTTCAGGCCGATTTTCTTCCAGTCGGACTGCAGCATTTCAGCCATCAGCTTGGCGTTCGGGTTGTACGGACGCTGTACCGGCATCGCCCACAGAACGATCTCGGTGCCTTCTTTGACGCCAGCTTCCTTGAGCAGCTCTTTGGCTTTCTCAGGGTCGTACTTGGCATCCTTGATGGTGGTGTCGTAGGACCACTGGGTCGGCGGCATGGCGTTGACGGCCAATTGGCCCGCGCCCTGGTAAACCGAATCAATGATCTGCGGCTTGTTGACGGCCATGTCCAGCGCCTGACGAACGCGCAGGTCAGCCAGCGGGTTCTTTTCGTCGCTGCCCTTGACCTTGTCCATCACGTTGTAGGCGATGTAGCCCAGGTTGAAGCCAGCCTGGTCAGGCATCTTCAGGGTCGGATCTTCTTTCAGTGCCTTCAGGTCGGCTGGACGAGGGAACAGGGTGACCTGGCACTCGTTCTTTTTCAGCTTCTGAATACGTACCGACGGGTCGGTGGTGATGGCGAAGATCAGGTTGTCGATCTTGACGTCTTCAGGCTTCCAGTAGTCCTTGTTCCCGGTGTAGCGGATGGTGGAGTCTTTCTGGTAGCTCTTGAACACGAACGGACCAGTGCCGATCGGCTTTTGGTTGATGTCGGCAGCCTTGCCTTCCTTGAGCAGCTGGGCAGCGTACTCGGCGGACTGCACGGAGGCGAAGCTCATGGCCATGTTCTGGATGAACGCCGCGTCGACTTCTTTGAGCGTGAACTTGACGGTGTGGTCGTCGACTTTATCGATCTTGGTGATGTTGGTATCCATCCCCATGTCGGTGAAGTACGGGAATTCGGTCGGGTACGCTTTGCGGAACGGATCATCCTTGTTAATCATGCGATTAAAGGTGAACAGGACGTCGTCGGCGTTGAACTCACGAGTTGGCTTGAAGTACGGCGTGGTGTGGAACTTGACGCCTTCACGCAGATGGAAGGTGTACGTCAGGCCGTCCTGGGCGATATCCCAGCTGGTCGCCAGACCAGGAATGACAGCGGTGCCGCCCCGTTCGAACTGGGTCAAACGGTTGAACATGGTTTCTGCAGAGGCGTCGAAGTCGGTTCCGGTGGTGTACTGACCAGGATCAAAACCGGCCGGGCTCCCTTCGGAGCAAAACACCAGGTTAGTCGCCGCTTGGGCGAAAGGTGCGGCAGCTAACAAGCTGGCGCCGACTAAAAACGGAATGACCGCGTGTTTAAGCATGGTGGCCTCATGATTTGTTGTCATTTTTGGAATTTGAGGACGACCTCGTGAGTCGTGCCTGCGGATACTTATGCAGGGGCCATACCCATTGCAAGATCCAGAACCGCCACAGGTCTTAAACAGTGGCACGAACGTACCTTAATGTCGCATATGTATAAATATTGACGCATTTGACCGTTTGCGCACGTTTTTTACGGTGCAAACGGCGCCCCACAAGAGGGCGGCCGGGGCGCATTGCGCACCCGGTTGGAGCGCGGTGTTACTTATTTATACCCACGCCATAGAAGGGTGTGAGGCCAAAAGGACTGATCTTGAAGTCGGTGACTTCCTTGCGCAAAGGCTGGAACACCGTCGAGTTCGCGATCGGGGTAATAGGTACTTGTTGTTTAAGGATTTTCTGCGCCTGTTGATAGAGTTTGACCCGCTCGTCACGGTCGGTTGAAAGCTTGGCCTGCTGGACCAGTTTGTCGTAGGCCGGATCGCACCATTTGGCGTAGTTGCTACCTTTCACCGCAGCGCAGCTGTAGAGCACGCCGAGCCAGTTATCCGGGTCGCCGTTGTCGCCGGTCCAGCCGTAGATCATTGCGTCGTGCTCGCCATTCTTGGCGCGTTTGATGTACTCGCCCCACTCATAGCTGACGATGTTGGCCTTGATCCCCACCTTCTCCCAATCCTGCTGGATCATCTGCGCCGACATCCGCGCATTCGGGTTGGAGGCACGTTGCACGGTCATCGCCCACAAATTAATAGTGGTACCGGGTGCAACCCCTGCTTCTTTGAGTAGCGCCTTGGCCTTGGTCGGGTCGTGGGGCGCGTCCTTGATGTTCGGGTCAAACGACCATTGCGCCGGCGGCAGGGCGTTTTGCGCCAGTTGGCCAGCGCTTTGGTAGACGGCTTTGATGATGGCCGGCTTGTCGATGGCCATGTCCAGGGCCTGGCGAACCTTGAGTTGATCCAGCGGCGGATGGGTCACGTTGTAAGCCAGGAAGCCGAGGTTGAACCCGGCCTGCCTGAGCACCGTCAGGTTCGGGTCTTTCTCCATCACTTCGATATCGGCCGGGCGCGGGTAGCCGCTGACCTGGCACTCGCCGGTCTTGAGCTTCTGCAAGCGCACGGCGGCGTCCGGGGTGATCGAGAACACCAGGTTGTCGATCTTCACGTCCTCGGGTTTCCAGTACGCCTTGTTGCCGGTGTAGCGGATCTGCGAGTCCTTCTGATAACGCTTGAACACGAACGGACCGGTGCCGACCGGTTTCTGGTTGATGTCCGCAGCTTTGCCTTCCTTCAACAACTGCGCGCCGTACTCGGCGGACTGGACCGAGGCGAAACTCATGGCGAGGTTTTGCACGAACGCGGCGTCGATGTTGTTCAGGCTGAAGCGCACGGTGTGCTCGTCGAGTTTGTCGACGCTTTTGATGGTTTTGTTCAGGTCCATGTCGGTGAAGTACGGCGACTCGGCGGGGTAGGCCTTGCGGAATGCGTTCTGCGGGTCGAGCAGGCGCTGGAAGGTGAACAGCACGTCGTCGGCGTTGAAATCCCGGGTCGGGGTGAAATAGTCGGTGGTGTGGAATTTCACGCCGTCGCGCAGGTGGAAGGTGTAGCTCAGGCCGTCCTTGCTCACGTCCCAACTGGTTGCTAATCCGGGTTCAACCTCGGTGCCGCCGCGTTTGAATTGGGTGAGGCGGTTGAAGACGGTTTCGGCCGAGGCGTCGAAGTCGGTGCCGCTGGTGTATTGGCTGGGGTCGAAACCGGCGGGGCTGGCTTCGGAGCAGTAGACCAGGGTGGTGGCTGCTTGGGCGAACGGGGCGGTGGTGGCCAGGGCGATAGCGAGCAGGAGTGGTTTGACGGTGGTTCTTTCCATGGAGTCCCCGGGGAATTTGGGTAGCGGTATCTCCTGAGAGTAGCGTTGTTGACCGGTTGGACGGAAATATCGTTTTTTCAGGGGGACCCCTGTGTCTGGGCATAGTTGGCGGTTTTCTCGGGATGTACTCGGTTCTGACTGTAGGAGCTGCCGAAGGCTGCGATCTTGGCGGCCTGATAGCCGACCAGGTTCTTGTTGACGGGGTGAATATCCATTTCTGCGGTAGCGGCGGCTGGCGGTTTCGCCCTTACGGCGAGTCCCTTTGGCAAACGCCCCAAAGGAACCAAAGGTCTCGCCCCGAGCGTCCGGCCCCTCGCTGAGGCTCGGCGTTCCTTCGTTCCGGTATTCATCTGGGGGCATCGCCTCCGGTCGGCTTCGCTTCGACCTCCTCTCGATGTGTGCGACTTCGTCGCACGGCGCTGCGCGCCTGCCCCCAGATGAACACCTCCACTCAGCCTCCCGAAGGGGCGGGTGGATCAAGATCAAGAGCTGCAGGCGAGCTAACGCTCGGCCTGATGAGTGGTTTGGGGCGGTGCGGTGTGTGCTGCTCTGCTCTGCTCTGTTCTGTTCTGTTCTGCTCTGCTCTGCTCTGCTCTGCTCTGCTCTGCTCTGCTCTGCTCTGCTCTGCTCTGCTCTGCTCTGCTCTGCTCTGCTCTGCTCTGCTCTGCTCTGCTCTGCTTCTGCTTCTGCTTCTGCTTCTGCTTCTGCTTTTGCTTTTGTAGGAGCAAGGCTTGCCCGCGATGGCGGCCTGACAGCTGACCATTCTCTCCCGGATGTACTGGGTCAAATTGTGGGAGCTGGCTTGCCTGCGAAGGCGGCCGGGCAAACACTACAAACCCTTGCGGGTGTTCGACAGGCAATAAAAAACGGCGATCACATCAGTGATCGCCGCTCTTATATACAGGCTTAACTCATTAAGGCGTCATCAACACTTCAATCGAACCATCCGCCGTCATGCTGACCTGGCTGGTGCCGGCTTCAACATCCGGCGTCACCGGTGCCGAGTCCATGGCGGCCGCTTTCATCATCATCGGTGCGCGCATGTACGGTTGTGGATAGCCGTTGCTGTTGAGGTTCAGGTTGACGATTTTGTAACCCTTGCCGCCCAGCGCATCGGTGGCCAGTTGCGCGCGGGCCTTGAAGGCGGTGACGGCGTCTTTGAGCAGCGCGTCTTCGCTGGCCTTGCGCGTTGGGGTGGCGATGGCGAAGTCCATGCCGCCCATTTTCAGGTCGGTGAGCAATTCGCCGGTGAGTTTCGACAGGGCGGCGAAGTCGGAGCTTTCCAGGCGCAGTTCGGCGCGTTCACGCCAGCCGGTGATTTTCTGGCCTTTGGTGTCGTAGATCGGGTAGCTGTTGCGGCTGCCCTGGCGCAGGGTGATGTCTTTGACTTGCTTGGCCTGGGCCAGGGCTTTGTTCATGGTGGTGCTGACGTCGGCGGCGAGTTTGGCCGGGTCGGTGTTTTGTTCTTCGGTGTAGAGGGTCACGATCATCAGGTCGCGGGCCACTTCCTGGCTGACTTCGGCGCGCAGGGCGATCTGGTTGTAATGCAATTCGTCGGCGGCCAGGGCCGGGAGGCTGGCGATGGTGCCAACGCTGAGGGCGAGAAGGGCGGCGCTGCGGCGAAGTGTGTGCATGAAAAGCTCCTTGAAGGGGCGCAGGGGTTAAAGTCCGAGCCTGCGTGAAACCATCAGACTGTAGCTTTTATGATCCGGTTCGCCCAGTTACAACTTCTATACAGATAAGCAGCCATTCGCGGGCAAGCCTTTCTCCTACCGGTCCGAGGCGTACGAGAGATGTGTGCACGCCTCGGACCTGTAGGAGCAAGGCTTGCCCGCGACGGCGTACTCATAGACGCCACATCACTTCCCGCCATGTGGCGGTTTGCCGCACTTTTGCCTGTCAGCCCCCGTGCTTGGTTATACTCCGTGCGATCCGCCTGGAGCGCTCATCAGGAGAGCTCATGCTCGCCCCCGTTCAACTCACTTCCGCAACGCGCCAGAATCTCTGGCGGCTGACGTTCATCCGCACTTTGGTGCTGGCCGCCCAGGCCGGTTCCGTAGGGCTTGCCTACTGGTTCGATTTGCTGCCATTGCCCTGGTTTCAACTGGCGATGACCCTCGGCTGCTCGATGCTGCTGTGCGCCTTCACGGCCATTCGCTTGCGCACCTCCTGGCCGGTGACCGAGCTCGAATACGCCGTGCAACTGGCCTGTGACCTGTTTATCCACAGTGCCTTGCTGTATTTCTCCGGTGGTTCGACCAACCCGTTCGTGTCTTATTACCTGGTGCCGCTGACCATCGCCGCCGTGACCCTGCCGTGGCGGTTCTCAGTGATTCTGTCCGGCATCGCCCTGACCCTGTACACCCTGCTGCTGGCGCGGTTCTACCCGTTGCAAACCTTCCCGATCGCCCGGGAAAGCCTGCAGGTGTACGGGATGTGGCTGAGTTTCGCCCTGGCCGCCGCCGTGATCACGTTCTTCGCCGCGCGCATGGCCGAAGAACTGCGCCGGCAGGAAGAATTGCGGGCGATCCGCCGTGAGGAAGGCCTGCGCGACCAGCAATTGTTGGCCGTCGCGACCCAAGCCGCCGGTGCTGCCCATGAATTGGGTACGCCGCTGGCGACCATGAGCGTGTTGCTCAAAGAGATGCAACAGGATCATCCGGACCCGCTGTTGCAGGACGATCTGAAGGTGCTGCAGGATCAGGTCAAACTCTGCAAAGAAACCTTGCAACAACTGGTGCGTGCCGCCGAAGCCAATCGACGCCTGGCCGTGGAGATGCAGGACGTCACCGACTGGCTCGACGAAGCCCTGAACCGCTGGCACCTGATGCGCCCGGAAGCCAGTTACCGCTTCCAGCGTCTGGGCCAAGGCACGGTGCCGCGTATGGCGCCGCCGCCGGACCTGACCCAGGCGCTGCTGAACTTGCTGAACAACGCCGCCGACGCTTGCCCCGAAGGGCTGCAAGTGACCCTGGACTGGAATGCCGAAGACTTGACCATCAGCATTCGCGATCACGGTGCCGGTGTGCCGCTGGCCATCGCCGAGCAGATCGGCAAACCGTTTTTTACCACCAAGGGCAAAGGTTTCGGCCTGGGCCTGTTTTTGAGCAAGGCCAGCGTGACTCGCGCCGGCGGCTCAGTGAAACTCTACAGTCATGAGGAAGGTGGCACGCTTACCGAGCTGCGCCTGCCCCGTGTCGCCCGAGGAGACGAACATGAGTGACGAGATCCAAGTAGAAGGCGAAGAACTGCCGCATTTGTTGCTGGTAGACGATGACGCCACGTTCACCCGCGTGATGGCCCGCGCCATGGCCCGCCGGGGTTTTCGCGTCAGCACCGCCGGCTCCGCCGAAGAAGGCCTGACCATCGCCCAGGCCGACCTGCCGGACTACGCGGCCCTCGACCTGAAAATGGACGGCGATTCGGGTCTGGTGTTGCTGCCCAAACTGCTCGAACTCGATCCGGAAATGCGCGTGGTGATCCTCACCGGTTATTCGAGCATCGCCACCGCTGTCGAAGCGATCAAGCGCGGCGCCTGCAATTACCTGTGCAAACCGGCGGACGCCGATGACGTGCTGGCGGCGTTGCTGTCCGAGCACGCCGACCTCGACACCCTGGTGCCGGAAAACCCGATGTCCGTGGACCGCCTCCAGTGGGAGCACATCCAGCGTGTGCTGACCGAGCATGAAGGCAACATCTCCGCCACGGCCCGCGCCTTGGGCATGCACCGCCGCACCCTGCAGCGCAAACTGCAGAAGCGCCCGGTTCGCCGCTGAACCTGCGCTGAACGAATGCAGGTCACGCCTCGCGACAAACCGAACCGATCATCTATGATCGGTTCGTGCGTGTTCTTTTCTCTATCGAGCCTTATCCATGAATCAGAACGCTGAATATTCCGCGGTCAACGATGCGGTGCGCGGGCAGTTTTTCCGCAAAGTCTGGGCCATGACCACGCCGTACTGGCGCAGCGAAGAGAAGGTCAAGGCCTGGACGCTGCTGATCGCCGTGATTGCCCTGTCGCTGATCAGCGTCGGGATCTCGGTGTGGTTCAACACCTGGTACAAGGATTTCTACAACGCCCTGCAAAAGAAGGACGAAGCGGCGTTCTGGAAACTGATTCTGTATTTCTGCGCGATTGCCGCCGTGGCGATTGTCGGCGCGGTGTACCGGCTGTACCTGACGCAGATGCTGACGATCCGCTGGCGGGCCTGGCTCACCGAGAAATACTTCGCCCGTTGGCTCGGCGACAAAAATTACTATCAGTTGGAACAGGGCGGTTACACCGATAACCCGGACCAGCGGATTTCCGAAGACCTCAACAACTTCACCTCCAACACCCTGAGCCTGGGTCTTGGGCTGATTCGCAACATCGTCAGCCTGGTGTCGTTCTCGATCATTTTGTGGGGCGTGTCGGGCAGCATCGAGGTGTTCGGCTATGAGATTCCTGGCTACATGTTCTGGTGCGTACTGGTGTACGCGGCGGTCGGCAGTTGGCTGACGCATTTGATCGGTCGTCGCTTGATCGGCCTGAACAACCAACAACAACGTTTCGAAGCTGACCTGCGTTTCTCCATGGTGCGGGTGCGCGAGAACGCCGAAAGCATCGCGCTGTACAACGGCGAGCCGAACGAGAACCGTCGTCTGAGCAACCGTTTCGGCATGGTCTGGCACAACTTCTGGGACATCATGAAGGTGTCCAAGCGCCTGACGTTCTTTACCTCCGGTTACAGCCAGATCGCGATCATCTTCCCGTTCATCGTCGCCGCGCCGCGTTACTTCGCCGGCAAGATCGAACTCGGTGAGCTGATGCAAATCAGCTCGGCGTTCGGCAATGTGCAAGAGAGTTTCAGTTGGTTTATCAGCGCGTATTCGGACCTCGCCTCGTGGCGCGCCACCTGTGATCGTCTGCTGAGTTTCCGCCAGGCCATGGCCGATAACGAAGAACGTACGCCGGCCATTGATGTGCAGAACCAGGGTTCTGAGCTGAAAATCCACAACCTCGGTCTCGACCTGGCCGACGGTCGTCATTTGCTGACCAATGCCGACATGACCGTGGAAGAGGGCGAGCGCGTCATGCTCAGCGGCCGTTCCGGCAGCGGCAAGTCCACTTTGCTGCGGGCGATGGGGCATTTGTGGCCGGCGGGTCACGGCAATATTCGGTTGCCGGCGGCGCGTTATCTGTTCCTGCCGCAAAAGCCGTACCTGCCGATTGGTACGTTGCGTGAAGCCCTGAGTTATCCACAGCCTGGCGACACCTATCCGGCCGAGCGTTATGTGCAAGTGCTGGAGACCTGCCGCTTGCCGCATCTGGTGGCGCGTCTGGACGAAGCCAATCACTGGCAGCGTCTGTTGTCGCCGGGTGAACAGCAACGACTGGCCTTCGCCCGCGCGCTGCTGTATGCACCGCAATGGCTGTACATGGACGAAGCCACGTCGGCGATGGATGAAGAGGACGAGGCGTCGCTGTATCAGGCGTTGATCGATGAGTTGCCGGGGCTGAGCATCGTCAGCGTCGGCCATCGCAGCAGCTTGAAGCGCTTCCACCCACGACATATCCGCATCGACAATGGCCACCTGGTGGATCAAGCCGTGACTGCCTAAACACCGTAATCCCCTGTAGGAGCTGCCGAAGGCTGCGATCTTTTGATTTTTATTTTTCAAGATCAAAAGATCGCAGCCTTCGGCAGCTCCTACGGGGGTTGAGCATGTCCGGCAGCCCGACGGTGATCGTACAACCCGCTTGCGCTATGATGCGATTTCAGCCGAATTTTCGAGACAGACGTTCACCATGGAAAACCCGATCGACGCCCCACGCCTCCCTCGCAAGCGCCGCAGCCTCGCTCAGGAACTGGTGACGGTGCTGTCCGAGCAGATCCGCGACGGCCAACTCAAACGCGGCGACAAGTTGCCCACCGAGTCGGCGATCATGGATGCCCATGGCGTCAGCCGCACCGTGGTCCGTGAAGCAATTTCCCGTTTGCAGGCCGCCGGGCAGGTTGAAACCCGTCATGGCATCGGCACCTTCGTGCTCGACACGCCGAGCCCGAGCGGTTTCCGTATCGACCCGGCCACCGTCGTTACCCTGCGTGACGTGCTGGCGATCCTCGAATTGCGCATCAGCCTGGAAGTGGAATCCGCCGGCCTCGCCGCGCAACGCCGCAGCGCCGAGCAGTTGGCCTTGATGCGTGCGGCGCTGGATGCGCTGAACGAAAGCGCCTCCCATGCCAGCGATGCCGTGGCGTCGGACTTCCAGTTCCACCTGCAAATCGCCCTGGCCACCGGCAACCGCTACTTCACCGACATCATGACCCACCTGGGCACCAGCATCATTCCGCGCACGCGGCTGAACTCCGCGCGCCTGGCCCATGATGATCAGCAGCACTACATGAATCGCCTGAGCCGTGAGCACGAAGAGATCTACGACGCGATTGCCCGACAGGATTCCGATGCGGCGCGGGCAGCCATGCGTTTGCATTTGACCAATAGCCGCGAGCGGCTGCGTCATGCCCATGAAGAGGCCGAGGCGCAGCGCGGGTAGGTTTTCCCTGTTGAGAATTTGTTGCCTGGCAGTACGCTTTCGCGAGCAAGCCCGCTCCCACATTTGATCGGCGGTGTTCACAAATAGTGTGTCCACCGAAGACCCATTTTGGGAGCGGGCTTGCTCGCGAAGAGGCCAGATGCCTTGATGCAATACCCTCAGCCAACCCTCAAAATCGACCGATCCACCCGCACCGCCAATTCAGCCGCCCCAGCCTTGGCTTCAAAAGCCACCATCCCCTGAGCATCCACAACCCCCCGCGCAATCGGTACACCCCTGGACAACAACTCCAGCGGCGCACCCTTCAGCGATTGGTTCGAAGCCAATTCCAGTTTCAATTTAATCGTCATCTTCAGATCTCCTTATCAGGCCACATTGCCGGTTGGGTGGTAATCCTTGAGCAGCAAATACGTGCTCCAGCCCCACCAGTCGTCCACGGTGGCGGTGTCGTTGAGGTTGTTCACGTCCTTGCGCCGCAGCACTTTGCTGCCCTCAAGCCGGAACAGCGGTGAGAAGTTGCTCGCCAGGTTCAGCAGCGCTTGCAGGTCCGGCAGTTGTTTCAACGCCGCAAAGCTGTTGAAGGCCGGAACCGTGCCGCTGAGGTACGCCGCAAACACTTCATCCGCCGACACTTGGACCGCTTGGTTGACGTGCTGGCGATTGGCGCTGTCGATGGCATCGAAGTAGCGCTTGTCCCCATACGCACGCCATTGCTCGCCGTTGCCATTGCGCACATTGAGGCCGAACTTGCTGTCTTCGTCGTGCATGAAGCGGGTAATCAGCGAACCCAGATCACTCGGGGTCACCGCTGCCGCCATCGCTTTGCGTGGCACACGCAGATGGCCGGCGGAAAACAGGTCGGTGAGGAAGTGGTCGGCGAAGGCGTTCATCGCGTAGGCGACTTCCAGCTGTTTTTCATCCTTGGCGGCGTGGGCCGCTGCCGCGTGTTGCAGCGCAGCGGTGTGACCGGCGATGTAAGCTTGCTGCGCCCATTCGCCAAAGTGGTCGGCGTTGTTCGCCGCCAGTTTCAGGTAACGCCCCAACGGGAACAGCGCCGAGACGAAACTGCCGCCGCCGGTGATTTTGTTCCACTCCTCGGACAACGTATCACCGAGGGCGTCGTAGGCTTCGTGAGGTTGTTTACCGTCCTTGATCGCCTGCTTCACGGCGTCAATTTCTTTCTGCATCACCGCGAGGATTTTTACCGCCTCGACGTTCGACGCGGACAGCACCGCCAAGGTGTCGAACGCGGCAATAAAGCGGTTCAGGCGATCCACCGGGGTGGCGCCGTCGCTGATCGGCCGATCCGGGATGCCATAAAAATCCCCGCCCAATGCCAGTACCTGACCGTAGGTGGGGGCGAGCCCGTTGGGCAGGTGCAGTTGCACCTCATGGGCGAGGATCGGCGCGGCATTCTCGACGAAGCGCAGCAGGGTTTGATCACCAATGGCGGTGTGTTCGCCGCCCTCGAACTTCTGTACGGGCTTGCCTTTCAAGGCGTTGCCGGCAGCAGAAGTCGATTGCGGCGGATGGCGGTGATGCTCGGCAATGTGCAGCACCAGATGATCGTCATGTCCGGTAATGGCAATGCCGTGTTCGGTAAAAAGATCATCGAAACGGGCGATGGCCTGCTTCGGCTGTTCCTTCGGTTTTGTGTGTAGACCTGACATTTCTAGCTCCTTGATATGTCGTAGGTAGATGCTCCATTAGCTGTGTGTATATACAGTTAAAACGAGCCTAGCCGAGAATCTTCCTAGGTCAAGAAATCACTTTGTCTGACTCAAATTCTGAGGACGGCGATGAAATGCAGTTGACGGTTATATTTTAAGTTGTACGATGACATACAACTCGGCGAAGGCTGAACGGTTTCCTCACACACAAACGTTGCTACCCAGGGTGTTCGAATAATGAATCCACAAGAACTGAAGTCCATCCTCTCTTCCGGCCTGTTGTCTTTCCCGGTCACCGATTTCAATGCTCAGGGCGATTTCCATCGCGCGGGCTACATCAAGCGTCTCGAATGGCTGGCCCCATACGGCGCCACGGCGTTGTTCGCCGCAGGCGGCACCGGTGAGTTCTTCTCTCTGGCGGCCAGCGAATATTCGGAAATCATCAAGACTGCCGTCGACACCTGCGAAACCAGCGTGCCGATTCTGGCCGGTGTTGGCGGTTCGACCCGTCAAGCCATCGAATACGCACAGGAAGCCGAACGCCTGGGCGCCAAAGGCCTGTTGCTGCTGCCGCACTACCTGACCGAAGCCAGCCAGGACGGCGTTGCCGCCCACGTTGAAGCCGTGTGCAAATCGGTAAAAATCGGCGTCGTGGTCTACAACCGCAACGTGTGCCGCCTGACCGCGCCGCTGCTGGAACGCCTGGCCGAGCGCTGCCCGAACCTGATCGGCTACAAGGATGGCCTGGGCGATATCGAGTTGATGGTGTCGATCCGTCGCCGCCTCGGTGATCGCTTCAGCTACCTGGGCGGTTTGCCGACCGCCGAAGTCTACGCCGCTGCTTATAAGGCCCTGGGCGTGCCGGTTTACTCCTCGGCGGTGTTCAACTTCATCCCGAAAACCGCGATGGATTTCTACCACGCCATTGCTCGCGACGATCACGCCACCGTCGGCAAGATCATCGACGACTTCTTCCTGCCATACCTGGACATCCGTAACTGTAAATCCGGTTACGCGGTGAGCATCGTCAAGGCCGGCGCTAAAATTGCCGGTTATGACGCAGGTCCTGTGCGTGCACCGCTGACCGACCTGACCGGCGAAGAGTACGAAATGCTCGCCGCGCTGATCGACAAGCAAGGTGCGCAGTAACCATCCCGATTAATAAGGCCGCTGAGTGATCAGCGGCCTTTTGTGTGAGGAGAACATCTCGTGGCAGATGCAAAGCGTTTTGATAACTACATCAACGGCGAATGGGTGGCGGGCGCTGATTACTCCGTCAACATCAACCCGTCCGAGCTCAGCGACAAGATCGGCGACTACGCCAAGGCCGACGTGGCCCAAGTCCACGCCGCCATCGACGCCGCTCGCGCCGCGTTCCCGGCGTGGTCCACTTCGGGCATCCAGGCGCGCCACGATTCGCTGGATAAAATCGGCACCGAAATCCTTGCCCGTCGCGAAGAACTCGGCACCTTGCTGGCCCGGGAAGAGGGCAAGACCCTGCCCGAAGCCATCGGCGAAGTGACCCGCGCCGGCAACATCTTCAAATTCTTCGCCGGAGAATGCCTGCGCCTGTCCGGCGACTACCTGCCCTCGGTGCGTCCGGGCGTTAACGTTGAAGTCACCCGCGAAGCGTTGGGCGTGGTTGGCCTGATCACTCCGTGGAACTTCCCGATTGCCATCCCCGCGTGGAAAATCGCCCCGGCCCTGGCCTACGGCAACTGCGTGGTGCTCAAACCCGCGGAACTGGTGCCGGGTTGCGCCTGGGCGTTGGCCGAAATCATCTCCCGCGCAGGCTTCCCGGCCGGCGTGTTCAACCTGGTGATGGGCAGCGGTCGCGTGATTGGCGATGCGATGGTCAATAGCCCGAAAGTCGACGGCATCAGCTTCACCGGCTCCGTCGGTGTCGGGCGGCAGATCGCGGTCAACTGCGTGTCGCGCCAGGCCAAGGTCCAGTTGGAAATGGGCGGCAAGAACCCGCAGATCATTCTCGACGACGCCGACCTCAAGCAAGCGGTCGAGCTGTCGGTCCAGAGCGCGTTCTACTCCACCGGCCAGCGTTGCACCGCTTCCAGCCGCTTCATCGTCACCGCCGGGATTCACGACAAGTTCGTTGAAGCCGTGGCCGAGCGCATGAAGTCGATCAAGGTCGGCCACGCCTTGAAAGCCGGCACTGATATCGGTCCGGTCGTCTCGCAAGCTCAACTGGAACAAGACTTGAAGTACATCGACATCGGCCAGTCCGAAGGTGCACGTCTGGTCAGTGGCGGTGGCTTGGTGACCTGCGACACCGAAGGCTACTACCTCGCGCCCACGCTGTTTGCCGACAGCGAAGCCGCGATGCGCATCAGCCGTGAAGAGATCTTCGGCCCGGTGGCCAACGTGGTTCGCGTGGCGGATTACGAAGCGGCACTGGCCATGGCCAACGACACCGAATTCGGTCTGTCGGCGGGCATCGCCACCACCTCGCTGAAGTACGCCAACCACTTCAAGCGCCACTCCCAGGCCGGGATGGTGATGGTCAACCTGCCGACCGCCGGCGTGGATTACCACGTTCCGTTCGGTGGGCGTAAAGGTTCATCCTATGGCTCACGTGAGCAAGGCCGTTATGCACAAGAGTTCTACACCGTGGTGAAGACCTCCTACATCGGTTCCTGATACATCGGCGCCACCTCGGTGGCGCCAACACCGCAAACCTGTAGGAGCTGCCGAGTGAAACGAGGCTGCGATCTTTTGATCTTTAGCGCCTCCAAGGGCACCGAGATCAAGATCAAAAGATCGCAGCCTCGTTTCACTCGACAGCTCCTACGGGGAATACACGGAACACACAGATTCACCCGCGCATAAAAATAATCAGTGGGAGTACATCTACATGCAATCGACCAAGCCGACTCACGTCCGCTATTTGATCCTGCTCATGCTGTTTCTGGTGACCACGATCAACTACGCCGACCGCGCAACCATCGCTATCGCCGGCTCCAGCCTGCAAAAAGACCTCGGCATCGACGCGGTCACCCTCGGTTACATCTTCTCCGCATTCGGTTGGGCCTACGTGGCCGGGCAAATTCCCGGTGGCTGGCTACTGGACCGTTTCGGCTCGAAAAAAGTTTACGCATTGAGCATCTTCACCTGGTCGCTGTTCACCGTGCTGCAGGGCTGGGTCGGTGAGTTCGGCATGTCCACGGCCATCGTTGCGCTGTTCATGCTGCGCTTCCTGGTGGGCTTGGCCGAAGCGCCATCCTTTCCCGGTAACGCACGCATTGTCGCGGCCTGGTTCCCGACCGCTGAACGCGGCACCGCTTCGGCGATTTTCAACTCGGCGCAATACTTCGCCACCGTACTGTTCGCACCGCTGATGGGCTGGATCGTCTACACCTTCGGCTGGCAGCACGTCTTCATCGTGATGGGTGGCATCGGCATCGTGTTCTCGGCGATCTGGCTGAAAGTTATCCACAGCCCGCGCCAGCATCCGATGATCAACGAGGCCGAGTTCAAGCACATCGCCGACAACGGCGGCATGGTCGATATGGACCAGGACAAGGGCAAAGGTAAAAAAGTCGATGGGCCGAAGTGGGATTACATCCGCCAGTTGCTGACCAACCGCATGATGCTCGGCGTGTACCTCGGTCAATACTGCATCAACGGCATCACCTACTTCTTCCTGACCTGGTTCCCGGTGTACCTGGTGCAAGAACGCGGCATGACCATCCTCAAGGCCGGTTTCATTGCCTCGCTGCCGGCAATCTGCGGCTTTATCGGCGGCGTGCTCGGCGGGGTGATTTCCGACTACCTGCTGCGCAAGGGCCACTCCCTGACCTTCGCCCGCAAAGCGCCGATCATTGCCGGTTTGCTGGTGTCGAGCAGCATCGTCGCGTGCAACTACGTGGACATCGAATGGATGGTGGTCGGCTTCATGGCCCTGGCGTTCTTCGGTAAAGGCGTTGGCGCACTCGGTTGGGCGGTGGTGTCCGACACCTCGCCAAAACAGATCGCCGGTTTGAGTGGCGGCCTGTTCAACATGTTCGGCAACATCGCCTCCATCACCACGCCGATTGTGATTGGCTACATCATCAGCGCCACCGGGTCGTTCAAATGGGCGCTGGTGTTTGTCGGTTGCAACGCACTGGTCGCGGTGTTCAGCTACCTGGTGATCGTTGGCCCGATCAAACGTGTGGTGCTCAAAGAGCCACCACTTGGCGGTCCTGAAACCCATAACAAGTTATCTCAAGCGCATTCCTGAGGAGCGGCGTCATGCAGTTGATTGAACATTCCGACTCGCCGCGCTACATCCGCCTGCACGAGCGGGACAATGTCGTGATCGTGGTCAACGACCAGGGCGTGCCGGCCGGCACCGAGTTTCCCGATGGCCTGGTGACGGTGGATTTCGTGCCGCAGAGCCACAAGGTCACCCTTGAGGACATTCCCGAGGGCGGCCAGGTGATTCGCTACGGCCAGACCATCGGCTACGCCTTGCAGCCGATCCCGCGCGGCAGTTGGGTCAAGGAAGATCAACTGCGCATGCCCACCGCGCCACCGCTGGACAGCCTGCCGCTGTCCACCGAGGTGCCGGCGGCGCAGGCACCGCTGGAAGGCTTTACCTTCGAGGGTTATCGCAATGTCGACGGCACCGTTGGCACGCGCAATATTCTGGGGATTACCACGACGGTACAGTGCGTCACCGGCGTGCTCGACCATGCGGTCAAACGCATCAAGGACGAGTTGCTGCCGCTGTATCTGAACGTCGATGACGTGGTGGCGCTGACTCACAGTTACGGCTGTGGCGTGGCGATTACCGCCACCGACGCCTACATCCCGATTCGTACCGTGCGCAACCTGGCGCGCAACCCGAACCTGGGCGGCGAAGCGCTGGTGATCAGCCTCGGTTGCGAGAAGTTGCAAGCCGGGCAGGTGATGCACGACAACGACAGCTCGGTGGATTTGAGCGAGCCGTGGCTGTATCGCTTGCAGGATTCGAGTCACGGTTTCACCGAGATGATCGAGCAGATCATGGCGCTGGCCGAAACCCGTTTGAAGAAGCTCGATCAACGTCGCCGGGAAACCGTGCCGGCGTCCGAACTGATCCTGGGCATGCAGTGCGGCGGCAGCGATGCGTTTTCCGGCATCACCGCCAACCCGGCGTTGGGTTATGCCTCGGACTTGTTGCTGCGGGCCGGCGCGACGGTGATGTTTTCCGAAGTCACCGAAGTGCGCGATGCGATTTACCTGCTGACGTCCCGGGCCGAAACCAAGGAAGTCGCCGAGGAACTGGTGCGGGAAATGGACTGGTACGACCGATACCTGGCCAAGGGCGAAGCAGATCGCAGCGCCAACACCACGCCGGGGAACAAGAAGGGCGGATTGTCGAACATTGTCGAGAAGTCCCTGGGCTCCATCGTCAAATCCGGCAGCAGCGCGATCAACGGCGTGCTCGGCCCTGGCGAGCGTTTCAAGCGCAAAGGGCTGATCTTCTGCGCGACCCCTGCCAGTGATTTTGTCTGCGGGACGTTGCAACTGGCGGCGGGGATGAACCTGCATGTGTTCACCACCGGGCGCGGTACGCCGTATGGTCTGGCGATGGCGCCGGTGGTGAAGGTCTCGACCCGGACTGAACTGGCGCAGCGCTGGCCGGATTTGATCGATATCGATGCTGGGCGGATCGCCACCGGGCGGGCTTCGATTGAGGACTTGGGTTGGGAGTTGTTCCACTACTACCTGGACGTCGCCAGCGGCAAGAAGCAGACCTGGGCCGAGCAGCATAAGCTGCATAACGACATCACCCTGTTCAACCCGGCGCCGATCACGTAAGACCGCGTTATCGTTCTTCGCGGGCAAGCCCGCTCCCACATTGGATCGAGTCGTACGCAAATTTTGTGTCCACTGGAGATTCTATGTGGGAGCGGGCTTGCTCGCGAAGGCGGCCTAACAGACGCCGAGGGACCTGCTGGCTTATCATTCGCCCCCTAACGACGCCCACCCAAGGTGACCCCCCGGCATGCTGGCTATCTTCCTCGAAACCCTGAACATCACTGCGCCGGTGTTTGCCATGCTGTTTCTGGGTGTGCTGCTCAAGCGCATCGACTGGATCAATGACAACTTCATCCACACCGCGTCGGCCCTGGTGTTCAACGTCACCATGCCGGCGTTGCTGTTTCTGGGCATCCTGCATGCCGACCTGCACGCGGCGTTGCAACCGGCGCTGCTGATCTACTTTGCCGTCGCGACCCTGGCGAGTTTCGCCATCGCCTGGGGCTGGGCGATCTGGAAGTGCCCGCGCGAAGACCGGGGCATTTACACCCAAGGCGCGTTTCGCGGGAACAACGGTGTCATCGGCCTCGCGCTGGCGGCGAGTATGTACGGTGACTACGGAATTTCCCTCGGTGCGATTCTCGCGGCGCTGGTGATCCTGTTTTACAACACGCTCTCGACCATTGTGCTGGCGGTGTACAGCCCGGTGATCAAGTCCGATCCGTGGAGTATCTGCAAAAGCGTTTTCAGTAATCCGTTGATCATCAGCGTGATCGCGGCGGCGCCGTTTGCCTATTTCAAGCTCAGTCTGCCGGGGTGGCTGGAGACGTCCGGCCAGTACCTGGCGCAAACCACCTTGCCCCTGGCGTTGATCTGCATTGGCGGCACGTTGTCGCTGGCGGCATTGCGCAAAAGCGGCAACATGGCGCTGAGTTCAAGCCTGGTGAAGATGATCGGCCTGCCGGTGCTGGCGACCCTCGGGGCGTGGCTCTGGGGCTTTCGCGGGGCGGAGTTGGGGATTCTGTTTTTGTACTTCGGCAGCCCGACGGCAGCGGCGAGTTTTGTCATGGCGCGGCAGGCCAATGGCAACCATGAACTGGCGGCCGCGATCATTGTGATCACCACGTTGATGGCGGCGGTGACCACCAATATCGGGATCTTTTTGTTGCAGTGGGGTGGGTGGATTTAAGGGCAAAGATCAAAAGATCGCAGCCTTCGGCAGCTCCTACGCAGGCTGCGATCTTTTCGAGGCGCCGAAGTTATTCAGGCTTCTGGTAGCTGTCGATCACTTCCTGTGCCGCCCGAAACGCGTCAATCGCCGCCGGCACACCGGCATACACCGCGCAATGCAGCAGCGCCTCACGAATCTCTTCCACGGTGCAACCGTTGTTCAGCGCACCGCGCACGTGACCTTTCAGCTCTTGCGGGCACTTCAGTGCGGTCAGCGCGGCGAGGGTGATCAGGCTGCGGGTTTTCAGCGGCAGGCCCTCACGGTTCCAGACGCTGCCCCAGGCGTGTTCGTTGACGAAATCCTGTAGCGGCTGGCTGAACTCGGTGGCATTGCCCAGTGCGCGGTCGACGAAAGCATCGCCCATCACTTGGCGGCGAACTTCAACGCCAGGCTTCTTGTGGTCGGTCATGGCACATCCCTCTTGTGGTGTTGGCGACGCCAGGCGCGCAGCGACGTAAACAGCAAGAACGCCAACAGCGCCGGCAGGACAAAAAACAGCATCAGGTGTTCAAGTTTGCCCGCCAGGGGCATGCCGGTGGTGAACGACACCACATGCAGCCCATACGCCAGGTACAAGCCGAGAAACAGCAGGCCTTCGGCCCGCGTCACCCGATAACCGGAATAGAACACCGGCAGGCACAACGCGGCGACGCCGAGCATCACCGGCAAATCGAAATCCAGGGCGTTAGGCGAAACCGACAGCGGCGACGGTGCCACCAGCGCGGTGAAGCCGAGCACGCCCAACAGGTTGAACAAGTTACTGCCGATCACGTTGCCCACCGCGATGTCCCGTTGCCCGCGCAGGGCGGCGATCAGCGAGGTGGCCAGTTCCGGCAGGGAAGTGCTGATGGCGACGATGGTCAGGCCGATGATCCGCTCCGACAGCCCCAGGTCGCTGGCAACGGATACCGCTGCGCCCAGTAACAAATGCCCGGCGTAAATCAACATCGCCAGCCCGGCGACGATCATCAACAAACTGCTGACCCACGGCGCTTGCGGCGTTGATTCATCGCTTGATGGCGGGCGCGCCGAGTGCCGCGACTGACGCAGCAACAGGCCCAGGTACAACACCAGCGCGGCGAGCAGGATGACGCCGTCGGTGCGTGTCAGTTCTTCGTTCCAGGCCAGCACACAGACCAACAGGCTGGCGCCGATCATCAGCGGAATGTCCAGCCGCACCAGTTGCCGCGACACCCGCAACGGAATGATCAGCGCCGACAAACCGAGGGTGACGAGGATATTGAAGATGCTGCTGCCGATTACGCTGCCGACGGCGATGTCGGCGTTTTCGGCGAGCATGGCTTGCAGGCTGACGGCCATTTGCGGGGCGCTGCTGCCGAGGGCGACGATGGTCAGGCCGATGATCAGCGGTCGCACATGCAGGCGCGCGGCCAGGCGCACGGCGGCGCGGACCATCAGCTCGGCGCCGGCGATCAGTAGAACCAGGCCGCTGATCAGCTCAATCAGGCTGAGCAGGGGGATGTCTTCTAGGCCGTAAATGGTCGGCGCTCCATCAATCGTCGAGGGCTTGCAGGCGAACCCGCGCGGTGCCGCTGCTGACCATGCCCAGCCGCGAGGCGGCTTCACGGGACAGGTCGATCAGACGCCCACGGGTGTGCGGGCCGCGATCGTTGATGCGCACCACGCAGGATTTATCGTTGTTCAAATTGGTTACCTTCACCCGCGTGCCGAAGGGCAACTGGCGATGGGCGGCGGTCAGGGCATTCTGGTTGAACGGCTCGCCACTGGCGGTCCGTTTGCCGTGGTGCTTGGCACCGTAATAGGAGGCCATGCCGGTCTGGTCGTAACCGTGTGGGTCGATGATGTCGTTGCTGGCGCAACCGGCCAACAGGGAGAGCAGGGCGCAGGCGCCGAGTAGACGCTTCATAAAGGGTTTCCACAAAACAATTGTGGGAGCGGGCTTGCTCGCGAAAGCGCTCTGCCAGTAGACAGCCATATCGACTGATACGACGCTTTCGCGAGCAAGCCCGCTCCCACAGGGGATGGAGCCAGGCTTGAGATCTGGCTCCATCGCAATCAGCCTTCGAGCTTGCTTTTCAGCAGTTCGTTGACCTGTTGCGGGTTGGCCTTGCCTTTGGAGGCTTTCATGGCCTGGCCGACGAAGAAGCCGAACATCTTGCCGCGTTTGGCTTCGTCTGCCGCGCGGTACTGTTCAACCTGTTCGGCATTGGCCGCGAGCATCTCGTCCAGCACCGCCGAGATCGCGCCGCTGTCGGTCACTTGCTTCAAACCGCGCTTGTCGATGATCTCGTCCGCGCTGCCTTCGCCGTTGGCCATCGCTTCAAACACAACCTTGGCGATTTTGCCGGAGATGGTGTTGTCGGTGATGCGCAGCAGCATGCCGCCCAGTTGCTCGGCCGAGACCGGCGACTGGTCGATGTCCAGGCCCTGTTTGTTCAGCAGGCTGCCCAGTTCCACCATGACCCAGTTGGCCGCCAGTTTGGCGTCGCCGCCGATGCTCGCGACTTTCTCGAAGTAATCGGCTTGCTCGCGGCTGGTGGCCAGGACGCTGGCGTCATACACCGACAGACCGAATTGTTCCTGGAAGCGCTCGCGTTTCTGCGGTGGCAGTTCCGGCAGGGTGGCGCGCACGTCGTCGAGGAACGAATCTTCGATGACCACCGGCAGCAGGTCCGGATCGGGGAAGTAACGGTAGTCGTTGGCTTCCTCTTTGCTGCGCATCGGACGGGTTTCGTCCTTGTTCGGATCGTACAGGCGCGTCTGCTGGATCACCTTGCCGCCGTCTTCGATCAGCTCGATCTGACGACGCACTTCGCTGTTGATCGCCTTCTCGATGAAACGGAACGAGTTGACGTTCTTGATCTCGCAGCGCGTACCGAACTCAACCTGGCCCTTCGGACGGATCGACACGTTGCAGTCGCAACGCAGCGAGCCTTCGGCCATGTTGCCGTCGCAGATGCCCAGGTAACGCACCAGCGCGTGGACGGTCTTGACGTAGGCCACGGCTTCCTTGGCGCTGCGCATGTCCGGCTCGGAGACGATTTCCAGCAGCGGCGTGCCGGCACGGTTCAGGTCGATGCCGGTGGCGCCGTTGAACTCTTCGTGCAGGCTTTTACCGGCGTCTTCTTCCAGGTGCGCACGGGTCACGCCGACACGTTTGATCGTGCCGTCGTCCATGGCGATGTCCAGGTGGCCCTTGCCGACGATCGGCAATTCCATCTGGCTGATCTGGTAGCCCTTGGGCAGGTCCGGGTAGAAATAGTTTTTGCGGGCGAACACGTTGTGCTGGCCGATCTCGGCATCGATGGCCAGGCCGAACATCACCGCCATGCGCACCGCTTCCTGGTTCAGCACCGGCAATACGCCGGGCATGCCCAGATCGATCAGGCTGGCCTGGGTGTTCGGCTCGGAGCCGAATGTGGTGGAACTACCGGAAAAGATTTTCGACCGGGTGGTGAGCTGGGTATGAATCTCCAGCCCGATCACGACTTCCCATTGCATGTGTTTCTCCTCAGAAGCCGGTTGGGGTGCGGGTGTGCCAGTCAGTGTTCAACTGATACTGGTGGGCAACGTTCAACAGGCGACCTTCCTGGAAATACGGAGCGAGCAATTGCACGCCGACCGGCAGACCGTCGACAAAACCGGCCGGCATGGACAAGCCAGGCAAGCCCGCAAGGTTGGCGGTGATGGTGTAGATGTCTTCCAGGTACTCGGCGATCGGGTCGTTCTTGTTGGCGCCAATCTTCCAGGCCGGGTTCGGCGTGGTCGGGCCGAGGATGATGTCGACCTCGGTGAAAGCGGCCATGAAGTCGTTCTTCACCAGGCGACGGATCTTCTGCGCCTTCAGGTAGTAGGCGTCGTAGTAGCCGGCCGATAGCGCGTAGGCACCGACCATGATCCGGCGCTGCACTTCCGGGCCGAAACCTTCGCCACGGGAGCGCTTGTACAGATCGATCAGGTTGACCGGGTTTTCGCAGCGATGGCCGAAGCGCACGCCGTCGAAACGCGACAGGTTGGAAGAGGCTTCGGCCGGCGCGATCACGTAGTACGCAGGAATTGCGTGCTGCATGTTCGGCAGGCTGATTTCCTTGATCACGGCACCGAGCTTTTCCAGCTCTTTGATGCTGTTGTGGATCAGCTCGGCGATGCGCGGGTCGAGACCGGCGCTGAAGTATTCCTTCGGCACGCCGATGCGCAGGCCTTTAAGCGAGGTATTGAGGCTGGCGCTGTAATCCGGCACCGGTTCGTCGATGCTGGTGGAGTCATTGGTGTCGAAGCCGGCCATGCCTTGCAGCAGAATCGCGCAGTCTTCGGCCGTGCGCGCCAACGGGCCGCCCTGATCGAGGCTGGAGGCGTAAGCGATCATGCCCCAGCGCGACACACGACCGTAGGTCGGTTTCAGGCCGGTGAGGTTGGTGAATGCCGCCGGTTGGCGGATCGAGCCGCCGGTGTCGGTGGCGGTCGCGGCTGGCAACAGACGAGCGGCAACTGCCGCCGCCGAACCACCGGACGAACCACCTGGCACGTGTTCCAGGTTCCACGGGTTTTTCACCGCGCCGTAGTAGCTCGACTCGTTGGCCGAACCCATGGCGAATTCGTCCATGTTGGTCTTGCCCAGCGTCACAGCGCCGGCAGCGGCGAGCTTGGCAACCACGGTGGCGTCGTACGGTGCTTTAAAGTTGTCGAGCATCTTCGAGCCGCAACTGGTGCGGATACCCTGGGTGCAGAACAGGTCTTTGTGGGCGATCGGCGCGCCAAGCAGGGCGCCGCTCTCACCATTGGCCCGGCGTGCGTCAGCGGCTTTCGCCTGCTGGAGCGCCAGGTCTTCGGTGAGGCTGATGAAACTGTTGAGCTGTGGATCGAGCTGGGTAATACGCGCCAGCAGGACTTTGGTCAGCTCTTCGGAAGAAAACTTTTTATCGGCGAGACCGCGGGCGATCTCGGCCAGAGTCATTTGATGCATTGCAGGCTCTTTCCCTTTAGTCGATGACTTTCGGAACCAGGTACAGGCCGTTTTCGACCGCTGGTGCGATGGACTGATAGGCCTCGCGATGATTGGTCTCGGTCACAACGTCTGCACGCAGGCGCTGGCTGGCTTCCAGTGGGTGGGCCAGCGGCTCGATACCATCGGTATTGACCGCTTGCATTTCGTCGACCAGGCCGAGAATGCTGTTCAGGGCCGAAGTGATGTGTGGAATATCGGCATCATTAAGGCCAAGGCAGGCCAAATGTGCGATTTTTTCCACGTCGGAGCGTTCAAGCGCCATTGCGATTCTCCAGTGGAAAACAGAACGGACGGCGTCCGTGTGTTAGATTGTCGGAACACTACCGCATTTCTACGGTCATATGGCCGCGATTGTGGGGGTTGGTGCACAGAAAAGCGGCCAATTTAACATATTGGCGCCTTGCCCAAAATCCCTGTCGTTGTTAGAGTTTGCCGCACTTTTTTACCCACGCGTTGCCTAGGGTCCCTTTCCCATGTTCAAGAAACTGCGTGGCATGTTTTCCAGCGATCTTTCCATTGACCTGGGCACTGCCAACACCCTTATTTACGTGCGCGAGCGCGGAATCGTCCTGAATGAGCCCTCCGTTGTGGCTATTCGGACACACGGTAACCAGAAAAGTGTCGTTGCTGTCGGCACCGAAGCGAAGCGCATGCTTGGCCGTACGCCGGGCAACATCGCTGCCATTCGTCCGATGAAAGACGGCGTGATCGCCGACTTCAGCGTTTGCGAAAAAATGCTGCAGTACTTTATCAACAAGGTTCACGAAAACAGCTTTCTGCAGCCAAGCCCTCGCGTGCTGATCTGCGTTCCGTGCAAATCCACCCAGGTGGAGCGTCGTGCCATCCGTGAATCGGCCCTTGGTGCCGGTGCTCGTGAAGTGTTCCTGATCGAAGAGCCAATGGCTGCTGCGATCGGTGCCGGCCTGCCGGTTGAAGAAGCACGCGGCTCGATGGTGGTCGATATCGGTGGCGGTACCACTGAAATCGCCCTGATCTCCCTGAACGGTGTGGTTTACGCCGAATCCGTACGGGTTGGCGGCGACCGCTTCGACGAAGCGATCATCACCTACGTGCGTCGCAACTACGGCAGCCTGATCGGCGAATCCACCGCCGAGCGCATCAAGCAGGAAATCGGTACGGCCTACCCAGGCGGCGAAGTGCGTGAAGTCGACGTACGTGGCCGTAACCTGGCGGAAGGCGTTCCACGCGCATTCACCCTGAACTCCAATGAAGTGCTGGAAGCTCTGCAAGAGTCCCTGGCCACCATCGTTCAGGCTGTGAAAAGCGCCCTGGAGCAATCGCCGCCGGAACTGGCTTCCGATATCGCCGAGCGTGGCCTGGTGCTGACCGGTGGTGGCGCCTTGCTGCGCGATCTCGACAAGTTGCTGGCCCAGGAAACCGGTCTGCCGGTGATCGTTGCCGAAGATCCGCTGACCTGTGTGGCTCGCGGCGGTGGCCGTGCATTGGAAATGATGGATAAACACACCATGGATCTGCTGTCGAGCGAGTGATCTCGCCCGATGCATCTATGCTGTTGAGCGCGCAGGCAGCACTTTGCAGTGCTGCCTGTTGGCGTTTATCTTCTGTCAGTCTGCATCCAGGCCGGTTTGATGCCGTATGAATAAAGAGAACATTTGCCTGGGAGGAGCGGCTTATTAAACCGCTTTTCGCCAAAGGCCCCTCACTGGGCGTGCGCTTGTTGGTGCTGGTCGTGCTATCGGTCGCGCTGATGGTGGTCGATGCCCGCTTCACACTGCTCAAGCCAGTGCGTAGTCAGATGTCGCTGGTGCTGATGCAGTCTTACTGGATCACCGACCTGCCGCAGCGGCTATGGCAAGGTGTGGCCAGCCAATTTGGCAGCCGTACCGAGCTGGTTGCCGAGAACGAAAAACTCAAGACCGAAAACCTGCTGTTGCAGGGCCGCATGCAGAAGCTTGCCGCCCTCACCGAGCAGAACGTTCGGCTGCGCGAGTTGCTCAATTCCTCCGTGCTGGTCAACGAGAAGGTCGAAGTGGCCGAGTTGATCGGCATGGACCCCAACCCCTTCACCCATCGCATCATCATCAATAAAGGTGAGCGCGATGGTGTGGTCCTCGGTCAGCCGGTGCTCGATGCCCGTGGCTTGATGGGGCAGGTGGTCGAGTTGATGCCGTACACCTCCCGCGTCCTGCTGCTGACCGATACGACCCACAGCATTCCGGTGCAGGTGAATCGCAACGGTCTGCGGGCGATTGCCAGCGGCACCGGTAACCCGGAACGCCTGGAATTGCGCCATGTGGCCGACACCGCCGACATCAAGGAAGGCGACCTGCTGGTTAGCTCCGGCCTCGGTCAGCGGTTCCCGGCGGGTTACCCGGTGGCGACGGTCAAGGAAGTGATCCACGATTCTGGCCAGCCGTTCGCGATTGTCCGCGCCGTGCCGACCGCCGCCCTTAACCGCAGCCGTTATCTGCTGCTGGTGTTCAGCGATGGCCGCACCGCCGAAGAACGCGCCAACGACGCCGCCCAGGCCCAGGAAGCCCTGGACCAGCACGGCGGCGGCCCGATCATTCCGGCCACCGTGCCGAAACCGGTTCCAGCGGTCGTGCCGGCTCCGGCGGCTGCTACGCCGGCCACCGCGCCAGCGGCCACGACACCCGCTGCCGCGACACCGGCCAAACCTGCGGCCAGCACCCATCCGGCCAAGCCTGCCGCCAAACCGACGGCCGCCAAACCGGCTGCCAAACCGCCTGTCTCTGCACCGGCCACCACTGGGGGAAGAGAATAATGGCCGGTGCGACTGCATCCCGAAACGGCTGGATCGTCTGGCTGACCTTTGCCATCGGTCTGTTGCTCAGCGTCTCTCCGTTGCCGCAATTCATGGAAATCCTGCGTCCCCTGTGGCTGGCCTTGCTGCTGGCGTTCTGGGTGCTGGCCTTGCCGCAAACAGTCGGCATGGTCACCGCGTTTTGCCTGGGGCTGGCTGAAGACGTGCTCTACGGCACATTGCTGGGCCAGAACGCGTTGATCCTGACGCTCATCACTTTCCTGGTGCTGTCACTGCAACAACGCCTGCGGATGTTCCCGATGTGGCAGCAGTGCCTGGTGCTCCTGGTGATCTTCGGCCTGGCCCAACTGGTTCAGCTGTGGCTCAGCGCCCTGACCGGCAACCGTCAACCCACCCTGGCGCTAGTACTGCCGGCGCTGGTGAGCGCACTGCTCTGGCCTTGGATCAGCTTCGGTTTGCGTGGTCTGCGTCGACGTTACAAGATCAATTAATTCGGTCAGGCATGTGCCCGCACCTCGACAGGGAGATGTCTTGATGAAACAGAAATTGCTTTACCTCGCTTCAGGCTCGCCACGTCGGCGTGAATTGCTCACGCAGATCGGCGTGCCGTTTTCCGCTGTCAGTGCGGACATCGATGAAATCCCTCTGAACAACGAAACCCCTTCGGCCTATGTCGAGCGTCTGGCGCGCGGCAAGGCCGAGGCCGGGCGCGGCGTGGTCGTGTGCGATACAGCATTTTGCGTATTGGGCGCGGATACCGCCGTGGTGCTGGATGGGAAAATTCTCGGCAAGCCAGTGGACGAAGCCGATGCGTGCGCCATGCTTATGATGTTGTCGGGGCAGGAACACGAAGTCCTGACGGCAATTGCCGTGCTTGACGGCGAGCGTTGCGAATCCCGGGTGGTGCGCAGCCTTGTACGTTTCCGCAACATCGGTCGCGAGGAAGCAGCAGCCTATTGGGCCAGCGGCGAACCAAAGGACAAGGCCGGCGGCTACGGTATTCAGGGACTGGGCGCGGTGTTTGTCGCCGGGCTCGATGGCAGCTATTCAGCGGTGGTCGGACTGCCGCTGTGCGAAACCGCAGAACTACTCGGCCGTTTCGGCATACCCTGTTGGCAAACCCTTAACGCGCGCTAAGCGTCGTACTGACAAGATGCGGCCATTATCGTGAACATGCCTGAACGAGACCCTGCCATGAGTGAAGAGATTCTGATCAACATCACGCCGATGGAATCGCGCGTGGCGGTGGTCGAAAACGGTGTTCTGCAAGAGGTTCATGTCGAACGCACGCAAAAGCGCGGGATCGTCGGCAACATCTATAAAGGCAAGGTCGTGCGGGTGTTGCCGGGCATGCAGGCGGCGTTCGTCGACATCGGCCTGGACCGCGCCGCGTTCATCCATGCTTCGGAAATTTCCCTGCGCGAAGGTCCTGCGGTGGAAAGCATCAGCAGCCTGGTGCACGAAGGCCAGAGCCTTGTTGTGCAAGTCACCAAGGACCCGATCGGCTCCAAAGGCGCGCGCCTGACCACGCAGCTGTCGATTCCGTCGCGCTATCTGGTGTACATGCCGCGCACCGCCCACGTCGGCATTTCCCTGAAAATCGAAGACGAAGCCGAGCGCGAACGCCTCAAGCAAGTGGTCACCGATTGCGTGGCCAAAGAAGGCATCAAGGAGGCTGGCGGCTTCATTCTGCGCACCGCCGCCGAAGGTGCCGGGGCCGATGAAATCCTCATGGACATCCGCTACCTGCGTCGTCTGTGGGACCAGATCAACGCCCAGATCAAAACCATCGGCGCCCCGAGCGTGATCTACGAAGACCTCGGCCTGGCGCTGCGAACCTTACGCGACCTGGTGAGCCCGAAGATCGAGAAGATTCGCATCGACTCCCGGGAAACCTTCCAGAAAACCACACAGTTCGTCGCCGAATTGATGCCGGAAATCGCTGATCGCCTTGAGCATTACCCCGGCGAGCGGCCGATTTTCGACTTGTACGGCGTCGAAGATGAAATCCAGAAAGCCCTGGAACGCAAGGTGCCGCTCAAGTCCGGCGGTTATCTGGTGGTGGACCCGGCGGAAGCCATGAGCACCATCGACGTCAACACCGGGGCGTTCGTCGGCCATCGCAACCTTGAAGAAACCATTTTCAAGACCAACCTCGAAGCCGCCACCGCCATTGCTCGTCAGCTGCGCCTGCGCAACCTGGGCGGGATCATCATCATCGACTTCATCGACATGGAAGACGAAGAGCACCAGCGCCAGGTGCTGCGTACCCTTGAGAAGCAACTGGAGCGCGATCACGCCAAGACCAACATCATCGGCATCACCGAGTTGGGCCTGGTGCAGATGACCCGCAAGCGCACCCGCGAAAGTCTCGAACAAGTGCTGTGCGAACCGTGCAGCAGTTGCCAGGGACGCGGCAAGTTGAAGACCCCGGAAACGGTTTGCTACGAAATTTTCCGCGAAATCCTGCGCGAAGCCCGCGCCTATCAGGCCGAAGGCTATCGTGTATTGGCGAACCAGAAAGTGGTCGACCGCTTGCTCGATGAAGAATCGGGCAACGTCGCTGAACTGGAAGGGTTTATCGGTCGCACCATTCGCTTCCAGGTCGAAACCATGTATTCCCAGGAACAATACGACGTGGTGCTGCTCTGAAGCGTTGTGTTTCACCTCCATTAGAACGGCTGGCCTCAGCGTCATGCAGTATTTTTGCCATGGGAGCCAACTGACATGGACCGTCTGACACGCCTTTTGGCTGCACTGACCCGCTGGGGCTTGGGCCTGTGTGCGTTGGTTCTGGTGCTGATGGCCTTGTACGTCAGCCTCGGCCGTGAACTGGCGCCGCTGGTGGCCGAATACCGCGCCGACATCGAGACCAAGGCCAGTGACGCCCTGGGCATGCCCCTGCAAATCGGCAGGCTCGAAGGCAGTTGGAGCGGTTTTGCGCCGATTCTGCTGGCCCACGACGTGACGGTCGGCGCGGGCACCAATGCCCTGCGTCTGGACAACGTGCGTGCCGTGCCAGACCTCTGGGCCAGCCTGCTGGCCCGGCAAGTGCGCATTGCTCATCTGGAGCTCAATGGCCTGAAGATCAGCCTCAAGGAAGGCGCGGACGGCCAATGGGCGCTGGAAGGTCTGCCGGTTCGGCAAGACCAGCCGATGGACCCGGAGCAACTGCTCAACAACATGCAAATGGTTGAGCAACTGTCGGTACTCGACAGCCAGGTCACCTTGCAGCCGCTGGATCATGCGCCGATGACGCTGACTTACGTCGGCCTGAACCTGAAAACCGGCGCTACCCGCCAACGACTCTACGCGCGCCTGACCCTGCCCGATGGTCAGCCCGTGGCCATGAGCCTGCGTACCCGCATTCGCGCCAACGCCTGGAAGGACGGCCAGGCCGAGGCGTACCTGAGCCTGCCGCAAAGCGACTGGTCGAAATGGTTGCCCGGGCGCCTGACCCGGCAATGGAATTTCTCAGAGATCAAGGCTGGCGGCGAGCTCTGGCTGAATTGGGGCGAGGGTGCTGTGCAAAGCGCCGCGATTCGTCTCAACGCGCCGCAACTCAAAGGCGCGTACGCCGAGCGCAAACCGATCGAGATCCACAACCTGGCGCTTAACGGTTACTTCCAGCGCAGCGCGCAAGGCGCCCTGGTGACCCTTGATTCCCTGGCCATGAACCTGGGTGACACGCGCTGGGAAACCCATCTGCAACTCAAACAAACCGAAGCCACGGACAAGACCGAAGAACTCTGGCACCTGCAAGCCGATCGCCTGGACCTGACCCCGCTCACGCCGCTGATCAATGCGCTGGGACCCTTGCCTGAAGGGGTTGCCACCGCGGTCGACAAGCTTAAGGTCACCGGCGCCTTACGCAACGTGCTGGTCGACTTGCGGCCCAATGCCACCGACGACACCAAGTTCAGTTTTGCCGCCAACCTGGAACGGGTCGGCTTCGACGCCTATCACGGCGCGCCGGCGGCACGAAATGTCAGCGGCAGTATCAGCGGCGACCTCGGTCACGGCGAGCTGCGCATGGACAGCAAGGATTTTTCCCTGCACCTGGACCCGATATTCGCCAAGCCATGGCAGTACCTCCAGGCCAATGCCCGGCTGACCTGGAAGCTTGATCAAGAAGGCTTCACCCTGATCGCGCCGTACCTGAAAGTGCTGGGCGAAGAGGGCAAGATTGCCGGCGACTTCCTGATCCGCCTGCATTTCGACCACACCCAGGAAGACTACATGGACCTGCGGGTCGGGCTGGTGGATGGCGACGGTAAATACACCGCCAAGTACCTGCCACAAGTCCTCAGTCCGGCGCTGGACGAATGGTTGCGTACGGCGATTCTCAAAGGCGCGGTGGACCAGGGCTTCTTCCAGTACCAGGGTTCGCTGAACCATGGCGCCGAAGACACCGCGCGCAGCATCAGCCTGTTCTTTAAGGTGCATGACACCGAACTGGCGTTCCAGCCAGGCTGGCCGCACGTCAGTAAGGTCAGCGGCGATGTGTTTATCGAAGACAGCGGCGTGCGCATCCTGGCCAGCAAGGGGCAGTTGCTCGACACGCAAGTCAGCGACATCTACGTCAATATTCCCCACGCGCCGGCCGGGCAGAACGTCCACCTGTTCCTCGACGGCGGGTTTGCCGGCGGGTTGGGCGATGGCCTGAAGATTCTGCAGCAAGCCCCGATCGGCACCGCTGACACCTTCGCCGGTTGGGAAGGCGAGGGTGACCTGCAGGGCAAGCTGAAACTGGATATTCCTTTGGCCAAAGGCGAGTTGCCGAAGATTCTGGTGGATTTCAAGACCGCCAAGGCCCGGCTGAAACTGGCCGAACCGACCCTGGAACTGACTCAGCTCAAAGGCGATTTCCGTTTCGACAGCAGCAAAGGCCTGAGCGGTCAGAACATCAGCGCCCGCGCCTTCGATAAACCGGTGAGCGCGCAGATTTTCGCCGATGGCAGCCCGGGCAAGCTCAATACCCGGGTCAGCGCGAGCGGTCAGGTTGAGGTCAAGAAGCTCACCGACTGGCTCAACGTGACCCAGCCGTTGCCGGTGTCTGGCGTGGTGCCGTATCAACTGCAACTGAACCTCAATGGCGCCGACAGCCAGTTGATGGTCAGTTCCAACCTCAAAGGCGTCGCCGTCGATTTGCCGGCACCGTTCGGCATGGCCGCCGACGTGGGCCGCGACACGGTGTTCCGCATGACCCTGCAAGGCCAGGAGCGGCGTTATTGGGTCACTTACGGTGAACTGGCGAACTTCACCTTCGCCGCACCGCCGGGCAATTTCGCCGACGGTCGCGGTGAATTGTTCCTCGGCAGCGGCGATGCCGTGCTGCCGGCCTCCAAAGGCCTGCGGGTCAGCGGTGTGCTGTCGGAACTGGATGTCGGCCCTTGGAAGGACCTGGTGGACAAGTACGCTGGCCAGGACCCGGGGGGCAGCGCCAAGCAGTTGCTCAGCGGCGCGGACTTCAAGGTCGGCAAACTCAGCGGTTTTGGCACGACCCTCGATCAGGCTTCGGTGCAATTGACCCGCAAACCCTCGGTCTGGGCCTTGCAGCTCGACAGTCAGCAGGCCAAGGGCAGCGTCAGTATTGCGGATGCGAAAGCCGCGCCGATTGCGATCAACCTGCAGTACGTGAAGCTGCCGGCGCCCGATCCGACGGTACTGGCCGACGAAAACTCGCCGGACCCGCTGGTCTCCGTGGACCCGACGAAAATCCCGGCGCTGGATATCACCATCAATCAACTGTTCCAGGGCAATGACCTGGTGGGTGCCTGGTCGCTGAAAGTCCGCCCGACCGCCAAAGGCATCACGCTCAATACCCTGGACATGGGCCTCAAGGGCATTCTGTTGCAGGGCAACGGCGGCTGGGAAGGCACGCCGGGCGCCACCAGCAGTTGGTACAAGGGCCGGATCAGCGGCAAGAACCTGGCTGATGTGCTCAAGGGCTGGGGCTTTGCGCCGAGCGTGACCAGTGAAGAATTCCATATGGATGTCGATGGCCGCTGGCCGGGTTCGCCAGCGTGGCTGGCCACCAAGCGTTTCTCCGGCAGCCTCGATGCGTCACTCAATAAAGGTCAGTTCGTCGAAGTCGAGGGCAGTGCCCAGGCGTTGCGAGTGTTCGGCTTGCTCAACTTCAACTCCATCGGCCGGCGTCTGCGCCTGGACTTCTCCGACCTGTTCGGCAAAGGCCTGAGCTACGACCGGGTCAAAGGTCTGTTGGTGGCCAGCAACGGGGTTTACGTCACTCGTGAACCGATCCTGATGACGGGGCCGTCGAGCAACCTTGAACTCAATGGCACGCTGGACCTGGTCGGTGATCAGGTGGACGCCAAGTTGCTGGTGACGTTGCCGCTGACCAACAACCTGCCGATTGCCGCGCTGATTGTCGGCGCGCCGGCGATTGGCGGGGCGTTGTTCCTGATCGACAAACTGATCGGCGACCGTGTGGCGCGTTTCGCCAGCGTCAAATACACCGTCAAAGGTCCGTGGAAAGAGCCGAAGATCACCCTGGACAAGCCTTTTTGACGCTTTATTTTCAAAAGCCTCTCTCCAAACCGATGGAGTAGCATGGCCGTAAGCCCCCTGTAGGAGCTGCCGAAGGCTGCGATCTTTTGATCTTGTTTTTTTCAAGATCAAAAGATCGCAGCCTGCGGCAGCTCCTACGGGTATGTGTTGATTCCAGATAAGGGAAAGGCCATGTCTGTAGCGGTGATTCAAATGGTCAGCCAGAGCGATGTGCTGGCCAATCTGGCCCAGGCCCGTCGCCTGCTTGAGCAAGCGGCAAATGCTGGAGCTCGTCTGGCGGTGTTGCCGGAAAACTTCGCGGCCATGGGCCGTCGGGACATCGCTGACATCGGTCGTGCCGAGGCGTTGGGCGACGGCCCGATCCTGCCGTGGTTGAAACAGACCGCCCGCGCCCTCAAGTTATGGATTGTCGCCGGCACGTTGCCGTTGCCGCCGGTGGATCAGCCGACGGCGAAGGTGCACGCCTGTTCGCTGCTGGTGAATGACCACGGCGAAACCGTTGCACGGTATGACAAGCTGCACCTGTTCGACGTCGATGTGGCGGACAATCGCGGGCGTTACCGCGAATCCGATGACTATGCTTATGGCAGTGGCGTCGTGGTGGCGGATACGCCCGTCGGTCGAGTCGGCCTGACCGTGTGTTATGACCTGCGTTTCCCGGAGCTCTACAGCGAATTGCGGCTGGCCGGTGCCGAGCTGATCACCGCGCCGTCGGCCTTTACCGCCGTGACCGGTGCGGCCCACTGGGATGTGCTGATCCGTGCACGGGCCATCGAAACCCAGTGTTACATCCTCGCGGCCGCCCAGGGTGGCACCCATCCGGGGCCGCGAGAAACTTACGGACATGCCGCCATCGTTGACCCGTGGGGTCGCGTGCTGGCGCAACAGGATCAAGGCGAGGCCGTGCTGCTGGCCGAACGCGATAGCAGCGAACAGGCGTCCATCAGGGCGCGGATGCCGGTGTCCAGTCACCGGCGCTTTTTCTCGCAGGGCGCCCAGCGACCTGCTTCAGAACGTGAATTTAAGGCGTAAAACCTATGAGCGAGTTGTTGTCCTCAGTCAGTGATCACCTGTTAGCGCCCGGCGGCGTGACCATCGAGAGCCTGCAAAGTGTGCTCGGCGATCTGGCCGGCCCGGGCATCGATGCAGCCGATTTGTATTTCCAGGGCCAGATTTCCGAGTCCTGGGCGCTGGAAGACGGGATCGTCAAGGAAGGCAGCTTCAACCTCGACCAGGGCGTCGGTGTGCGGGCGCAATCGGGTGAGAAAACCGGTTTTGCCTACAGCAATGCCATCACCCTCGAAGCGTTGGGCGCGGCGGCCCGTGCGGCGCGTTCGATCTCCCGCGCCGGGCAGAACGGCACGGTGCAAGCGTTCACCACCCAGGACGTCGCCCAGTTGTACGGGCCGGACAACCCGCTGGAGGTGATGACCCGCGCCGAGAAAGTCGACCTGCTCAAGCGCATCGACGTCGCGACCCGTGCCCTCGACCCGCGTATCCAGCAAGTCACCGTGAGCATGGCCGGGGTGTGGGAACGCATTCTGGTTGCCTCCACCGACGGCAGCCTGGCGGCGGACGTGCGGCCATTGGTGCGTTTCAACGTCAGCGTGATCGTTGAACAGAATGGTCGCCGCGAGCGCGGTGGGCATGGCGGCGGTGGTCGTACCGATTACCGTTATTTCCTCGGCGAGGACCGCGCCATGGGTTACGCCCGTGAAGCGTTGCGTCAGGCACTGGTGAACCTGGAAGCGATTCCGGCGCCGGCCGGTACGTTGCCGGTGGTGTTGGGTTCGGGCTGGTCCGGCGTGCTGCTGCACGAAGCGGTCGGCCATGGCCTGGAAGGCGACTTCAACCGCAAGGGCAGTTCGGCCTACAGCGGGCGCATGGGCGAGATGGTGGCGTCCAAGCTCTGCACCATCGTCGATGACGGCACCCTGGCCGGGCGTCGTGGTTCGCTGAGCGTCGATGACGAAGGCACCCCGACCGAGTGCACCACGCTGATCGAAAACGGCGTACTCAAGGGTTATATGCAGGACAAGCTCAACGCACGGCTGATGGGCGTCGCCCGCACCGGCAACGGTCGTCGCGAGTCCTACGCGCACCTGCCGATGCCGCGCATGACCAACACCTACATGCTGGCGGGCGAAAGCGATCCGGCAGAAATCATTGCTTCGGTGAAACGCGGCATCTACTGCGCGAACCTCGGCGGCGGCCAGGTGGACATCACCAGCGGCAAATTCGTGTTCTCCACCAGCGAGGCGTACCTGATCGAAGACGGCAAGATTACCGCCCCGGTCAAAGGCGCGACGTTGATCGGCAACGGGCCGGAAGCCATGAGCAAGGTGTCGATGGTCGGTAACGACCTGGCGCTGGACAGCGGCGTGGGGACGTGCGGGAAGGATGGGCAGTCGGTGCCGGTGGGTGTCGGCCAGCCAACGCTGAAAATCGATGCGATCACTGTGGGTGGCACAGGGTCGTAAGGAGATGTAGGAGCTGCCGAAGGCTGCGATCTTTTGATCCTGATTTTGATTTTGCAAAACCAACGTCAAAAGATCGCAGCCTGCGGCAGCTCCTACAGGGGCCGCGATAACTTAACGCAGACCGCGTTGAGTCTCGTCCAGCTCACGGATGTACTTGAAGATTTTACGGCTCGATGCCGGTGGCTTGTTGGTCGCCAGTTCGTGCTGGGCCTGACGGATCAGGGAGCGCAACTGTTGACGGTCAGCCTCCGGGTAGTCGAGCACGAACTTCTCCAGGACCGCGTCATCGCCCGCGATCAAACGATCGCGCCAGCGTTCCAGGCCGTGGAAACGTTCGTTGTACTGCCGGGTGGAGGCATCGAGTTGATCGAGCAACATGAGAATGGCGTCAGTGTCCTGATCACGCATCAGTTTGCCGATGAACATAAGGTGCCGTTTACGCGCGATATTCGCGGTGTGCTTGGGCGCATCGGCCAGGGCCCGGCGCATAGCGTCGGTCAACGGCAGTTTTGCCAGCAAGTCAGGCTTGAGCGTTGTAAGGCGTTCGCCGAGGTCAACCAGAGCATGCAGCTCTCGTTTAACCTGGGATTTGCTTTTTTCTCCCGTATCGAGGGAGTCGTCGTAAGAATCAACCATGGTGGCCGTCCGCAAAGAAACGCCGCCATGATAACCAGTCGGGGGCCGCTTGTCCGGCCCGGTCGCTCGAAGGCCCTAGCCGAAAGCAGAATTTGAGTGGAGAACAGCATGAGTGCAGTTGAAAGCGTCGGCCCACAAGCGTTGCCGGCACTGCAAGAGCAAGTCGAGCAGATCATCGCTGAAGCCAAGCGCCAGGGCGCCAGTGCCTGTGAAGTCGCGGTATCGCTGGAGCAGGGCCTGTCCACGTCGGTGCGTCAGCGGGAAGTTGAAACCGTCGAATTCAACCGCGACCAGGGCTTTGGCATCACCTTGTACGTTGGCCAGCGCAAAGGCTCGGCCAGCACCTCGGCCAGCGGTCCTGACGCGATTCGCGAAACCGTCGCCGCTGCACTGGCCATCGCCAAGCACACCTCCGAAGACGAAGCCTCGGGCCTGGCCGATGCCGCGCTGATGGCCAAGGACCTGCACGATTTCGACCTGTTCCACCAATGGGACATCACGCCCGAACAAGCCATCGAAATGGCCCTGACCTGTGAAGCGGCGGCGTTTGCTACCGACAGCCGGATCAAGAACGCCGACGGCACCACCCTCAGCACCCACCAGGGCTGCCGCGTCTACGGCAACAGCCACGGCTTTATCGGCGGCTATGCCTCGACCCGGCACAGCCTGAGTTGCGTGATGATCGCCGAGGCCGAAGGCCAGATGCAGCGCGATTACTGGTACGACGTGAACCGTCAGGGCAACTTGCTGGCCGACCCGGTCAGCATCGGCCAGCGCGCCGCGCAACGGGCGGCGAGCCGTCTGGGCGCGCGTCCGGTGCCGACCTGTGAAGTGCCGGTGCTGTTTTCGGCGGAACTGGCCGGTGGTTTGTTCGGCAGTTTCCTGTCGGCGGTGTCCGGTGGCAGCCTGTACCGCAAATCGTCGTTCCTCGAAGGCACGTTGGGGCAGAAACTGTTCCCGGAATGGCTGACCCTCGATGAGCGTCCACACTTGATGCAGGCGATGGGCAGTTCGGCGTTCGACGGTGATGGCCTGGCAACCTATGCCAAACCGTTCGTCGAAAATGGCGTGTTGGTGTCCTACATCCTTGGCACGTACTCCGGTCGCAAACTGGGCATGCCGAGTACCGCCAACGCGGGCGGCGTGCACAACTTGTTCGTCACCCATGGCGACGAAGACCAGGCTGCGCTGTTGCGTCGCATGGGCCGTGGTTTGCTAGTCACCGAACTGATGGGCCATGGCCTGAACATGGTCACCGGCGATTACTCCCGGGGCGCGGCGGGTTTTTGGGTCGAGAACGGAGAAATCCAGTTCGCGGTCCAGGAAGTGACCATCGCCGGCAACATGCGCGACATGTTCAAGCAGATCGTGGCCGTAGGGAATGACCTGGAGCTGCGCAGCAACATTCGCACCGGTTCGGTGTTGATCGAGCGGATGACCGTCGCGGGTAGCTAACCCGATCGGTTACACAAAAAGGCGCGCCACCCATTGGGTGGCGCGCCTTTTTTTTTAAGATCAAAAGATCGCAGCCTTCGGCAGCTCCTACAAAAATCACAGAGGTTCCCTGTAGGAGCTGCCGAAGGCTGCGATCTTTTGATCTTTGTCCTCGGGGTTGTTTTGGTTCTCATTATCATCTAATAATAAATCTCATTACCGAATGAGCCCGGATTATGAGTTCTGCCTTGCACGAGCAGCCGTACCTCGAAAACTGGCGCTGGATGAGTCGCCAGATCCGCTGCGCGATGGACCCCGACGAACCGCGCCTGATCGAACATTACCTGGCCGAAGGCCGGTATCTGGCCTGTTGCACGGCAACCTCTCCCTGGACCATCGCCGAAACCTCCTTCCGCTTACTGCTCGACACCGCTGCCGATGTCGCGCTGCCCTGGCATTGGCGCACTTACTGCCTGGACCAGGCCTGGCGCCCCTTGCGGGAACTGGAACGTCTCTCTCTGTGCAAATGCCGCCTCAAACGCTGGCAGAGCTACACCTGGCAACTGGCGACCTGCGAGTTGCAGCCTTCGATTCCTCTTATAGAACTGGTGCAAGGATTCAGTGATGACCAAGACACGTATTGAGCGCGACAGCATGGGCGAGCTGCAAGTCCCGGAAAACGCTCTCTATGGCGCGCAAACCCAGCGCGCCGTGGATAACTTCCCGATCAGCGGCAAACCTATGCCGGTGCAGTTCATCCGCGCGTTGATCCTGGCCAAAGCCGCTGCGGCCCGGGCCAACGTCGAACTCAAGCAGATCAGCGAATCCCAGGGCAAAGCCATCGTCGATGCGGCGCAAGGCTTGCTCGAAGGCGATTTCATGCAGCACTTCCCGGTGGATATCTTCCAGACCGGTTCCGGCACCAGTTCGAATATGAACGCCAACGAAGTAATCGCTACCCTGGCCAGCCGCTTGCTCGGCGAGCCGGTGAACCCCAACGATCACGTCAATTGCGGCCAAAGCAGCAACGACATCATCCCGACCACCATCCACGTCAGCGCCGCACTGGCGTTGCACGAGCAATTGCTGCCGGCGCTGGTGCATCTGGTGCAGGTGATCGAGCGCAAGGCCGAGCAGGTTCACCACCACGTCAAAACCGGCCGCACGCACTTGATGGACGCAATGCCGGTACGCATGAGCCAGGTGCTTAACGGCTGGGCGCAACAGCTCAAGGCCAACATTGGCCATTTGCAGGATCTGTTGCCGAGCCTGCAATCCCTGGCGCAGGGCGGCACGGCGGTGGGCACTGGCATCAATGCGCATCCGCAGTTTGCGGCGCGTTTCAGCCAGCAACTCAGCGAACTGACCCACGTTCAGTTCAAACCGGGCAAGGATCTGTTCGCGCTAATCGGTTCCCAGGACACGGCGGTCGCGGTCTCCGGCCAGCTCAAGGCCACCGCCGTGTCGCTGATGAAAATCGCCAACGACCTGCGCTGGATGAACTCCGGCCCGTTGGCCGGCCTCGGCGAAATCGAGCTCGAAGCCCTGCAACCGGGCTCATCGATCATGCCCGGCAAGGTCAACCCGGTGATCCCGGAAGCCACCGCGATGGTCGCCGCTCAGGTGATCGGCAACGACACGGTGATCACCATCGCCGGTCAGTCGGGCAACTTCGAATTGAACGTGATGCTGCCGATCATCGCCCAGAACCTGCTGAGCAGCATCGAGTTGCTGGCCAACTCCAGCCGTCTGCTGGGTGACAAGGCCATCGCCAGCTTCAAGGTCAACGAAGCCAGGCTCAAGGAAGCGCTGTCGCGCAACCCGATTCTGGTTACAGCACTCAACCCGATCATTGGTTACCAAAAAGCCGCGGAAATCGCCAAGAAGGCGTATCAGCAGGGCCGTCCGGTGATTGATGTCGCCCTGGAACACACCGATCTGTCACGCAGCCAACTGGAAGAGTTACTCAATCCAGAAAAGCTCACTGCAGGCGGCGTGTAATCACCGCTACCGCTTTGGAGGCTCATCATGGAGCACTGGAAACGCACGATCGAAAGGGCTAATCGCTGTTTCATGCAGGGCGAATTCGTCGATGCCCGCGAGGCTTACTTGCAGGCGCTGGCGCTGGCCCAGGTGTTGTTCGAGCGCTGGGCGGATGCCGACGAAGCGGTGGCTGCTTGCGTTATTTCCCACCACAACCTGGCGGATTTGCACTTGCGCCTGAACCAGCCGGAGGAGAGCGCCGAATACCTGTGCGCCATCCACCAGCGTTTATTGCAGACCATGCAGGACGAGCGCCTGGCCCCGGCCCTGCGCAAAGCCGCGTTGCGCCAGAGCAGCAAAACCTACGTCGAGCTGCTGAATTTCATCAGTGAACACGGCGAATACCCACGTACCCATCGTTTGCTGCATATGGATGCTGCGTCGCCCCGGCATCAGCCCGCCCCCTATCAACATGGAGTCCATTGAACATGGCTTTTACCTTGCCTGCCTTGCCGTACGCCTACGACGCCCTGGAACCGCACATCGATGCGCAAACCATGGAAATCCACTACACCAAGCACCACCAGACCTACATCAACAACCTCAATGCTGCGGTCGAAGGCACCGAGTTTGCCGACTGGTCGGTAGAAAAACTGGTGGCCAGCGTCCAGCAACTGCCGGAAAAACTGCGCGCCGCCGTGATCAATCAGGGCGGCGGTCACGCTAACCATTCGCTGTTCTGGGAAGTCATGGCGCCCAACGCCGGCGGCGAGCCTGACGGTGCGCTGGCCAAGGCAATCGACGAACAACTGGGCGGTCTGGACAGTTTCAAGGACGCCTTCACCAAAGCCGCGCTAACCCGTTTCGGCAGTGGCTGGGCCTGGCTGAGCGTTACGCCGCAAAAGACTCTGGTGGTTGAAAGCAGCGGCAACCAGGACAGTCCGCTGATGAACGGCAACACCCCGATTCTCGGCCTCGACGTTTGGGAGCACGCCTATTACCTGCGTTATCAGAACCGTCGCCCGGAATACATCAACGCGTTCTACAACGTGATCAATTGGCCCGAAGTCGCTGCGCGCTATCAGGCTGCGCTGGTTTAAGTCATCTATAACAAGAATCCAAGGCCGACTATGGGCACTGAAACACTGGCGATCGGTAGCGGGCGAATGTTTCGTTACGCACTGGGATCGCTGTTATTGCTGGCGGGTATGACGTTGTTGGTGGCCCAGGGATTGGCGTGGCTCGACCTTGAGCCCAAGTTGCTGCGTGCCCTGCAAGGAGGGGCGATTTGCGCCTTGGGTACGGCGTTGGGCGCGGTACCGGTGCTGGTGATTCGGCGTATGCCGCTGGCGGTCAGTGACACCTTGCTCGGGTTTGGCGCCGGGGTGATGCTCGCGGCGACGGCGTTTTCGTTGATCGTCCCTGGTATTGCCGCCGCCGAAAGCCTGGGGCTGACACCCTGGGCGGCCAGCGGCTTGATCAGCTTCGGCATCCTGCTCGGCGCATTCGGGTTGTTTCTGGTGGATCGCAAGGTCTCCGGCGCCAGTCCGGAAATGCTCGTCGGCACCTTGCAACGCCCGGTGATCCCGCCGCGCATCTGGTTGTTCGTGTTCGCCATCATTGCCCACAACATTCCCGAAGGCATGGCGGTCGGGGTTTCGGCCGGTGGCGGCATGCCCGACGCGGACAGTCTGGCCATGGGCATCGCTTTGCAGGATGTGCCCGAGGGGCTGGTGATTGCGTTGGTGTTGGCCGGGGCAGGGATGTCGCGGGTCAAGGCGTTCCTGATCGGTGCGGCGTCAGGTTTGGTTGAACCGGTTTTCGCACTGTTGTGTGCGTGGCTGGTGAGCCTGGCGGAACTGCTGTTGCCGTTGGGGCTGGCGCTGGCGGCCGGGGCAATGCTGCTGGTGGTGACCCATGAGGTCATACCCGAGTCGCGACGCAATGGTCACGACAAACTGGCCAGCCTGGGGTTGCTGATCGGGTTTTGTTTGATGATGGTGATGGACACGGCACTGGCATAAAAGATCGCAGCCTTTGGCCGCTCCTACAGGGTCGGCGCAGGAGCTGCCGAAGGCTGTGATCTTTTGATTTTTTTAACCGCCCTCGCCGAAGTAGTCGTTGATCAGGTTCACCAATGCCTGCAAGGCTTCGTCTGCCTGCTGACCCTCGGTGCTCAGGTGGATGATGGTCCCTTTGCCGGCAGCCAGCATCATCATCGCCATGATGCTTTTTCCGTCAACCATCGACTCGGGCGTACGTCCGACCCGGATCGTGCAATCCTTGAACTCGCCGGCCACGCCAACGAATTTCGCGGAAGCACGGGCATGCAGGCCCAGTTTGTTGATGATTTCAATTTCCAGAGCAGGCATCGCGGTGTGAATCCTTTAGCTGAGGTCGCGGTGGCGGACCTGGACGTTCTTCAGGGATTGTTGCAGGGCCTGGCCCAGACGTTCGGTCAGGTAGACGGAGCGGTGATGCCCGCCGGTGCAGCCAATGGCAACGGTGACGTAGGCGCGGTTGCTGGCGGCAAAGCGCGGCAACCACTTGAACAGGTACGTGTAAATGTCCTGGAACATATCTTCGACGTCCGGCTGCGCCGCCAGGTACTCGGCCACGGGCAGATCAAGCCCTGACTGTGCGCGTAGCTCCGGCTTCCAGTAAGGATTGGGCAGGCAGCGCACGTCGAACACTACATCGGCATCCACGGGCATGCCGCGCTTGAACCCGAACGACTCGATCAGGAACGCCGTACCGGGCTCGGGCTGATTCAGCAGCCGCAGCTTGATGGTATCGCGCAACTGATACAGGTTCAGGTTGGTGGTGTTGATCTTCAGGTCGGCCAAATCCGCGATCGGCCCCAGCAATTGGGTCTCGTCTTCGATCGCCTCGGCCAGTGAGCGATTGGCGTTGCTCAACGGGTGACGACGACGGGTTTCGGAAAAACGCTTGAGCAGGGTTTCTTCGTCGGCGTCCAGGTACAGCACATCGCACTGGATATGCCGGCTGCGGACTTCTTCCAGCAATTCAGGAAATCGTGACAAGTGGCTGGGCAGGTTGCGCGCGTCGATGGACACGGCGACCAGCGGCTGTGCCAGTTCGGTATGAATCAGCGCGCGTTCGGCCAGCTCCGGCAGCAGGCCGGCGGGCAGGTTGTCGATGCAGTAGTAGCCGTTGTCCTCGAGCACATCGAGCGCGGTACTTTTACCTGAGCCGGAACGGCCACTGACGATGATCAGGCGCATGATTAGTGACCGTTTTGCTCGCTCAGGACGACCTGATACAAGGCTTCGTTGCTCGGGGCACTGCGCAGTTTTTCGCGTACTTCCTTGCGATCCAGCATGCTGGCGATCTGGCGCAGCAGCTCAAGGTGCGCATCGGTGGCCGCTTCCGGGACGAGCAGGACAAACAGCAGGTCAACCGGGGCGCCGTCGATGGCGTCGAAATCGATAGGGGCATCAAGGTGCATCAGGGCGCTGATGGGCGAGGTGCAACCTTTGAGGCGACAGTGGGGAATGGCGATGCCGTTGCCAAAACCGGTGGAGCCAAGTTTTTCACGGGCAATCAGAGCCTCGAAGACATCTTGCATCTCCAGATCCGGGACTTCCCGGGCGATCAGGTTGGCAATTTGTTCGAGGGCTTTCTTTTTACTGCCGCCCGGCACGTTCACTAAAGAACGGCCGGGGGTCAGGATGTTTTCAAGTCGGATCATGGGTTGGGAGTGTTAACGACCGGTTGCGCCCTGGAGGAGGCTCTGGGTCTTTTCCTTATGCTTTTTAAGTTGGCGATCCAGCTTGTCGGTCAGTAGGTCAATGGCGGCATACATGTCGTTATGCTCGGCATTGGCGACCACTTCTCCGCCGGGAATATGCAGCGTGGCTTCGATTTTCTGCAGCAGCTTCTCGACGGTCATCGTGACTTGCACGTTGGTGATCTTGTCGAAATGCCTCTCTAATCGGTCGAGTTTTTCGCCGATGTAGGTGCGCAGGGGTTCGGTCACTTCCAGTTGGTGTCCACTGATGTTGACTTGCATACAGCTTCTCCTTCGTTGCCAGTGCATAAAGCGGCAGGTAAAGGTACCTGCCACTGGAACGCTGTGGCGTGGCTTACATCAACCGCTTGCGTTCGCTCGAAGGCGCGATCCCTAAGGACTCGCGGTACTTGGCGACGGTGCGGCGAGCCACCTGAATGCCTTGTGCCTCCAGTAAACCAGCGATCTTGCTGTCACTCAACGGCTTTTTCTGATTTTCCGCCGCAACCAGTTTTTTGATGATCGCGCGGATCGCCGTGGACGAGCATTCGCCGCCTTCAGAGGTGCTGACATGGCTGGAGAAAAAGTATTTCAGTTCATATATGCCCCGTGGGGTATGCATGAATTTTTGCGTGGTTACCCGTGAAATCGTCGACTCATGCATGCCCACCGCTTCGGCGATGTCATGCAGGACCAGCGGTTTCATCGCTTCGTCGCCGTACTCCAGAAAGCCGCGCTGGTGTTCGACGATCTGGGTGGCCACTTTCATCAGGGTTTCGTTGCGGCTTTGCAGGCTCTTGATGAACCAGCGGGCTTCCTGCAACTGGTTACGCATGAAGGTGTTGTCGGCGCTGGTGTCGGCGCGGCGCACGAAACCGGCGTACTGGGCGTTGACCCGCAGCTTCGGTACTGATTCCTGATTCAGCTCGACCAGCCAGCGCTCGTTGTCCTTGCGCACGATCACATCGGGGACGACGTATTCGGCTTCACTGGACTCGATCTGCGAACCTGGGCGGGGGTTGAGGCTCTGGACCAGTTCAATCACCTGGCGCAGTTCATCTTCCTTGAGCTTCATGCGGCGCATCAACTGACTGTAGTCGCGGCTGCCGAGCAGGTCGATGTAATCGGTGACCAGGCGTTTGGCCTCGGCCAGCCAAGGTGTCTTGGCGGGCAATTGGCGCAATTGCAGCAACAGGCATTCGCCCAGGTTGCGGGCGCCGATACCGGCCGGTTCGAATTGCTGGATGCGGTGCAGGACAGCTTCGATTTCGTCCAGTTCGATGTCCAGTTCCGGATCGAAGGCTTCGAGGATTTCCTCAAGGGTTTCGTCCAGGTAGCCCTGATTGTTGATGCAATCGATCAAGGTTACGGCGATCAGGCGATCGGTGTCGGACATCGGCGCCAGGTTCAATTGCCACAGCAGATGGCTTTGCAGGCTTTCGCCGGCCGACGTGCGGGTGGTGAAGTCCCACTCGTCGTCATCGTTGCTTGGCAGGCTGCTGGCGCTGGTCTGGTAGACGTCTTCCCATGCGGTGTCGACGGGCAGTTCGTTGGGAATGCGCTCGTTCCAGTCGCCTTCCTCGAGGTTATCCACCGTCGGGGCGGTTTCCTGGTAGGAGGGTTCCGAAACATCGGCGTTGGGTTGCTGTTCGGCTTTGTCGGCCAAGGGGTCGGCGTTATCGAAGTCGTCGCCTTCTTCCTGGCGTTCGAGCATCGGATTGGACTCCAGGGCCTCCTGGATTTCCTGTTGCAGGTCCAGGGTCGACAATTGGAGCAGGCGGATGGCCTGTTGCAGCTGAGGTGTCATCGTCAGCTGCTGGCCCATTCTCAAGACTAGCGATGGTTTCATGGCAGGGGCTTAACACCTTATTCGCCGGCGCACATGCGCCATCCACTACAGGGCGCCGGAGCGCCAAACTTAAGCAAATTATATGCCCGAAACCGCAACGTTTGCCTAGAGCGCTGTAACAATAAAAAAGCTTTATCGAAACCGGCGCTCGGACAACTGCCAGACACTTCAGTGCTTACAGGCGGAACTCATGACCCAGGTACACTTCCTTGACCAGTTCGTTGGCCAGGATGGTGGCGGAGTCACCTTCGGCGATCAGTTGGCCATCGTTGACGATGTAGGCTGTTTCGCAGATATCCAGGGTCTCACGGACGTTGTGGTCCGTGATCAGCACGCCAATGCCCTTGGCCTTGAGGTGATGGATGATCTGCTTGATATCGCCGACCGAAATCGGGTCCACGCCGGCGAAAGGTTCGTCGAGCAGGATGAATTTCGGGTTGGTGGCCAGGGCGCGGGCGATTTCCACACGGCGGCGTTCGCCACCGGACAGGCTCATGCCGAGGTTGTCACGGATGTGGCTGATGTGGAACTCCTGCAGCAGGCTTTCCAGCTCCTTGCGGCGACCGGCCTTGTCGAGTTCCTTGCGGGTCTCGAGGATGGCCATGATGTTGTCGGCCACCGACAGTTTGCGGAAGATCGACGCTTCTTGCGGAAGATAGCCGATACCGGCCTTTGCACGACCGTGCATTGGCTGGTGGCTGACGTCCAGGTCGTCGATCAATACGCGCCCCTGATCCGCCTGTACCAGGCCCACGATCATGTAGAAGCAGGTGGTCTTGCCGGCGCCGTTCGGGCCAAGCAGGCCGACGATCTGACCGCTGTCGATCGACAGGCTGACGTCACGCACGACCTGGCGGCTTTTGTAGGCCTTGGCCAGATGCTGAGCTTTCAGAGTCGCCATTACTGGGCCTTTTTCGCGTCGGTTTTCGGCTTGGGCTGGATCACCATGTCGATACGCGGACGCGATTCGGTGACCTTGTTGCCCGTGGCGCGACCGGCGCTTGCCAGCTTCTTGACCGTGTCGTAGACGATTTTCTCGCCTTGGGTGACGTTGTTGTCCTTGTCGACAACTTTCGCCTTGTCGATCAGTACGACGCGGTTTTGCGCCGCGTGATACTGGATGGTCACGCCCCAGCCTTGAACAGGCTTGGTGTCGCCGGCGGTCTGCAGTTGCTCGAAGTAGGCAAGGTTGCCCACCGAGGTCACCACGTCGATGTCACCGGTCGGGGTGCGGGTGATGGTCACGGTGTTGCCGGTGACCTTCATCGAGCCTTGAGTAATGATCACATCACCTTTATAGGTGGCGATGCCTTGCTTGTCGTCCAGTTGGGCGTCGTCGGCCTGAATGCGGATAGGCTGCTCTTGATCGTTCGGCAGAGCCCAGGCGCTCACGCTTCCCAGTGCTGCGCCCAGACTGAGCAAAATAGGGAGAGTTTTAACGAGCCTCATACTGTCCTCTTACGTTCGATAGCAGGTGTATCCTGCTTTCTTTCAAATACGCTTTCATTCCGTTGCCAGTCGATACACCGCCAGCGCCGTCGATTCTAACGGGTTGCTCGGTCTGCGCATATTGCTGCTGCGGGAACACTGTCATGCGGGTGCTGGTAACAATCATTTCGCGGTTCTTTTCGTCGGTGCGTGCAATACGCACCGAGTCGATCAGTTCCACTTGAGTGCCATCCGGGTTCACTTCACCGCGCAAGCTGGTGACGTGCCATGGGAACTCGGTGCCGCGGTACATATTCAGGTCGGGGTTGGTCAGCAGTGTCACATCGCTTGCCTTAAGGTGCTCGACCTTGTCGGACGTCAAGTCGTACTGAAGGCCGCCGTCAGGCAGGTACTGAACGCTGTGGGCGTTCAAGGCGTAATAGTCGATCGCGCTTTCATCGACCTTGGCCACTGGCTTGTCGAGGAAGCGTTCCGGGCTGATGTTCCAGTAGCCGACCGCGGCAAATATCGCAGCGATGCAACCGAACAGCAGGAATCTGCGAAACTTTTTGCTCAGGATAAACATAATAGGCTCACAAATACGCGGCGTTGGCCGCATCGAGGCGGCCCTGGGCGCTCAGGATCAGCTCGCAAAATTCCCGGGCGGCACCCTCGCCACCACGGGCCTGGGTGACGCCGTGGGCGTGTTCGCGCACGAAACTGGCGGCATTGGCCACGGCCATGCCCAGCCCGACGCGGCGAATCACCGGCAGGTCTGGCAGGTCGTCACCGAGGTAGGCGACTTGCTCATAGCTTAGGTTGAGTTGGGCAAGTAGCTCGTCGAGTACGACCAGTTTGTCTTCGCGCCCCTGATAAAGGTGCGGGATGCCGAGGTTTTTCGCTCGACGTTCGACGACCGGGGTTTTGCGACCGCTGATGATAGCGGTCTGTACGCCGGCCGCCATCAACATCTTGATGCCTTGGCCGTCGAGGGTGCTGAACGTCTTGAATTCGCTGCCGTCTTCGAGGAAATACAGGCGCCCGTCAGTGAGCACGCCGTCCACGTCGAAAACCGCCAGTTTGATCTGTTTGCCGCGTTGCAGCAGGTCGGTGGTCATCACATTACTCCTGCACGCAGCAGATCGGAGAGGTTGAAGGCGCCGATCGGGCGGTCTTCCTTGTCCACGACTACCAGTGCGTTGATTCGGTGGTCTTCCATGATTTTCAGCGCCTCGGCCGCCAGCATGTCGGCACGGGCGGTTTTGCCGTGCACGGTCATGACTTCGTCGATGGTCGTGTGGTGGATGTCGATGGTGCGGTCCAGGGTGCGGCGCAAATCGCCGTCGGTGAAGATCCCGGCCAGTTTGCCGTCGGTTTCCAGGATGGCGGTCATGCCCAGACCCTTGCGGGTCATTTCCATCAGAGCATCCTTGAGCAGGGTGCCACGTTGCACTTGCGGCAGCTCTGCGCCGGCGTGCATGACGGTTTCCACTTTCAGCAGCAGGCGTCGGCCCAGTGCGCCGCCAGGATGGGAGAACGCGAAATCTTCAGCGGTAAAGCCCCGAGCTTCCAGCAACGCCACGGCCAGGGCGTCGCCCATGACCAGCGCGGCGGTGGTCGAAGAGGTCGGCGCCAGGTTCAGCGGGCAGGCCTCGTGCTCGACGTGGACGTTCAGGTTGATCTCGGCAGCCCTGGCCAGCGGTGAGTCCGGGTTGCCGGTCATGCTGATCAGTTGGATGCCCTGGCGCTTGATCAGCGGCAGCAGGGTGACGATTTCATTGGTGGAGCCAGAGTTCGACAGCGCCAGGATGATGTCGTCGCGGGTGATCATGCCCATGTCGCCGTGGCTGGCTTCGGCCGGGTGTACGAAGAAGGCCGTGGTGCCAGTACTGGCCAGGGTGGCGGCAATCTTGTTGCCGATGTGCCCCGATTTGCCCATGCCGAGCACCACCACGCGGCCTTTGCTGGCCAGAATCATCTCGCAAGCGCGTACGAAATCCGCGTCGATATGGGGCAGCAAGCCTTGTACGGCTTCCATTTCGAGGCGGATGGTGCGTTGTGCCGATTGAATCAGGTCGCTGGATTGGCTCATGTCAGAATCGTATAGCCCGATGAAAAGGCGGCGATTATAGCGGTAATGATCGAAACCCTCACGCTAGTTCGTCGTGCTTTGTCATTCCCTGTTACTGAATCACTCCAAATAGAAGCTTTTACCCTGTCCTGTTGCTGAACATGGCCCGGCTTGGGCCTTGGGCGCTGAGCCGTTGCAGTGATATAGTTCGCCGCCAGTTCGGCCTGCCCGGGGAGGTATGTGCTTTCGTCAGAAAGCCAGGCGTCCGAGTGAGAGGCTGCATCGCAAGGAGTTTAGATGAGTGCCGATAACGCCTACGCGGTCGAGCTGAAGGGACTGACCTTCAAGCGCGGTACGCGCAGCATTTTCAATAACGTCGATATCCGTATCCCGCGCGGCAAGGTCACCGGCATCATGGGACCTTCCGGGTGTGGCAAGACCACCCTGTTACGGCTGATGGGCGCACAGTTGCGGCCTAGCAGCGGTGAAGTCTGGGTCAACGGTCAGAATCTGCCCAAACTGTCTCGCAGCGACCTGTTCGATGCGCGCAAGCACATGGGCGTGCTGTTCCAGAGCGGCGCGTTGTTTACCGATCTTGACGTGTTCGAGAACGTCGCCTTTCCGCTGCGCGTTCATACCGAGCTGCCGGAAGAAATGATCCGTGACATCGTCCTGCTCAAATTGCAGGCCGTGGGGCTGCGTGGCGCCATCGACCTGATGCCTGACGAGTTGTCCGGCGGCATGAAGCGTCGTGTCGCGCTGGCCCGGGCGATTGCCCTCGATCCACAGATCCTCATGTATGACGAGCCCTTTGTGGGGCAGGACCCGATCGCCATGGGCGTGCTGGTGCGCCTGATCCGCTTGCTCAATGATGCGCTGGGTATCACCAGTATCGTGGTTTCCCACGACCTGGCAGAGACCGCGAGCATTGCCGACTACATTTATGTGGTGGGCGATGGGCAAGTGTTGGGGCAGGGCACACCTGACGAGCTGATGAACTCGGACGAGCCGCGTATCCGTCAATTCATGACAGGCGACCCCGATGGTCCGGTCGCCTATCACTTTCCAGCGACGGATTACCGCGCAGATCTTCTGGGGAAGCGCTGATGCGCAAGATTTCACTAATAGAAAAGGTGCGCCGGTTCGGCCACGCGGCGATCGATGCCGTCGGGGTGTTCGGGCGGGCGACGATTTTCCTGTTTCACGCGTTACTGGGCCGCGGCGGTATTGGCGGCGGTTTCGGTTTGCTGATCAAGCAACTGCATTCGATTGGCGTGATGTCCCTGGTGATCATTGTGGTTTCCGGGGTGTTCATCGGCATGGTGTTGGCGCTGCAAGGCTTCAATATCCTGTCCAGCTACGGTTCTGAGCAGGCGGTCGGGCAGATGGTTGCCCTGACGTTGCTGCGTGAACTGGGGCCGGTGGTGACTGCATTGCTGTTCGCCGGTCGTGCCGGTTCTGCCCTGACGGCCGAAATCGGCAACATGAAGTCCACCGAGCAGTTGTCCAGTCTGGAAATGATTGGCGTCGACCCGCTCAAGTACATCATTGCCCCGCGCCTGTGGGCCGGCTTCATTTCCCTGCCGGTGCTGGCGATGATTTTCAGCGTCGTCGGGATCTGGGGCGGTTCGTGGGTGGCAGTCGACTGGCTGGGTGTCTACGACGGCTCCTACTGGGCGAACATGCAGAACAGCGTGACGTTCAATGGCGATGTGCTCAATGGCATCATCAAAAGCATCGTTTTCGCCTTTGTCGTCACCTGGATCGCCGTATTCCAAGGCTATGACTGTGAGCCCACGTCCGAGGGGATCAGCCGTGCCACAACCAAGACCGTGGTGTATGCCTCTTTGGCAGTGCTCGGCCTGGACTTTATTTTGACCGCCTTGATGTTTGGAGATTTCTGATGCAAAACCGCACCCTGGAAATCGGTGTCGGCCTTTTCTTGCTGGCTGGCATCCTGGCTTTGCTGTTGCTTGCGTTGCGGGTCAGTGGCCTGTCCCCGAGCGCAACCACCGATACGTATAAACTTTATGCTTACTTCGACAATATCGCCGGTTTGACTGTCAGAGCTAAGGTGACCATGGCCGGTGTGACCATCGGCAAGGTCACGGCGATCGATCTGGACCGCGACAGTTTCACCGGTCGGGTGACCATGCAGTTGGAAAAGCGCGTAGATAATCTGCCGACTGACTCCACTGCATCTATCCTCACCGCTGGCCTGTTGGGCGAGAAGTACATCGGTATCAGCGTGGGCGGGGAACAAGCCTTGCTCAAGGATGGTGGAACCATCCACGACACCCAGTCGTCGCTGGTGCTCGAGGACCTGATCGGTAAATTCCTGCTCAATACCGTTAGCAAAGACGCCAAATGAGGAGCTTTTGAATGATCTCTACCTTGCGACGTGGCCTGTTGGTATTACTCGCGGCCCTGCCGTTGATGGCCAACGCCGTGGCGGCGCCTTCGGCGCACGATCTGGTTCAGGACACCACCACCCGGATGCTGGCTGATCTGACGGCCAATAAAGAGAAGTACAAGCAGGACCCGCAGGACTTCTACACGGCGCTGAACACCATCGTCGGTCCTGTTGTGGATGCCGAGGGCATCTCCAAAAGCATCATGACGGTCAAATACTCGCGCAAAGCTACGCCGGCTCAAATGCAGACCTTTCAGGAAAATTTCAAGAAAGGCCTGTTCCAGTTCTATGGCAACGCGTTGCTTGAGTACAACAACCAGGGCATCGTCGTTGACCCTGCCAAGGACGAGTCGGGCGATCGCACCAGCGTTGGCATGACGGTCAAGGGCAGCAATGGCGCGGTTTATCCGGTGCAGTACACCCTCGAGAAGATCAATGGCGAGTGGAAACTGCGCAACGTGATCATCAACGGCATCAACATCGGCAAACTGTTCCGCGATCAGTTCGCTGACGCGATGCAGCGCAATGGCAACGACCTGGACAAGACCATCAACAATTGGGCCGGGGAAGTGGCTAAAGCCAAGGAAGCTACCGAGAAGAAAGCCCAATGAGCGAGTCGGCCGTTCGCATGAACGAAACCGGCGAGCTGTTGCTCAGCGGCGTGCTGGATTACCGCACCGGCCCGGACTTGCGCAAGCAGGGTCAGGCGCTGATCAAGTCCAGCAAGGCCGCCGCCGTGGTGGTGGATTGTTCGGCGGTGGTGAAGTCCAGCAGTGTCGGTTTGTCGCTGCTGCTGTGCTTCATGCGCGATGCCCAGGCGGCCGGCAAGGCCCTGAGCATTCGCGCAATGCCCGAAGACATGCGTGAAATCGCTCAGGTCAGCGAATTGACCGAGCTGTTGGCGCACCCCTAACCGGCATCTATAAAGAAGCCCCCCCGTCAGAGTCCTGCAAATGCGGGGTTCGCAGGCGCGGGGCTTTTTTGTATGATGTCCGACCCGCGCGCACTGGGCGCCGATTGAGGTTGAGCATGCAGGCCACCGAAGTTAAGAGCTTTCTTGAAGGAAAGCTGTCCGAGACTTTTTTATCAGTGCAGGTAGAAGTTGAAGGCGAAGGCTGCAACTTTCAGCTGAACGTGATTAGCGATGAACTGGCGGCGTTGAGCCCGGTGAAGCGTCAGCAGCAGATCTATGCCCATTTAAACCCATGGATCACCGATGGCAGCATCCATGCGGTCACTATGAAATTTTTCAGCAGCGCGGCCTGGGCCGAGCGCACCTGAGCCCAAGGGCGTCGAGATTCTTATGGATAAATTGATTATTACCGGTGGCGTTCGTCTTGATGGCGAAATCCGCATCTCCGGGGCAAAGAACTCTGCCCTGCCGATCCTGGCTGCCACCCTGCTGTGCGATGGCCCGGTCACCGTGGCCAACCTGCCGCACCTGCACGACATCACCACCATGATCGAGCTGTTTGGTCGCATGGGCATCGAGCCGGTGATCGACGAGAAACTCAGCGTCGAAATCGACCCACGTACCATCAAGACCCTGATCGCACCGTACGAACTGGTGAAAACCATGCGTGCCTCGATCCTGGTGCTCGGCCCGATGGTTGCCCGTTTCGGTGAAGCCGAAGTCGCACTGCCTGGCGGTTGCGCCATCGGTTCGCGTCCGGTCGACCTGCACATCCGTGGCCTCGAAGCCATGGGCGCGGTCATCGACGTCGAAGGCGGCTACATCAAGGCCAAGGCGCCAGAAGGCGGTTTGCGCGGTGCGCACTTCTTCTTTGACACCGTCAGCGTCACCGGTACCGAAAACATCATGATGGCCGCTGCCCTGGCCAAGGGTCGCAGCGTTCTGGCTAACGCCGCGCGCGAGCCTGAAGTCATCGACCTGGCGAACTTCCTGATCGCCATGGGTGCCAAGATCACTGGCGCCGGCACCGACACCATCACCATCGATGGCGTTGAGCGTCTGCACCCGGCCACCTACAAAGTGATGCCGGACCGTATCGAAACCGGCACCTACCTGGTGGCGGCTGCCGTGACCGGCGGTCGTGTGAAGGTCAAGGATACTGATCCGACCATCCTCGAAGCCGTTCTCGAAAAACTCCGTGAAGCCGGTGCCGAAATCACCTGCGGCGAAGACTGGATCGAGCTGAACATGCACGGCAAGCGGCCAAAAGCCGTCAACGTGCGGACCGCTCCGTACCCGGCATTCCCGACCGACATGCAGGCGCAGTTCATCTCCCTCAACGCCATTGCCGAAGGCACCGGTGCCGTGATCGAGACGATCTTCGAAAACCGTTTCATGCACGTGTACGAGTTGCACCGCATGGGCGCCAAGATCCAGGTCGAAGGCAACACGGCCATCGTGACCGGCACCGAGAAGCTCAAAGGCGCGCCAGTGATGGCCACCGACCTGCGTGCTTCGGCCAGCCTGGTCATTTCGGCGCTGATCGCTGAAGGCGACACCCTGATCGACCGCATCTACCACATCGACCGTGGTTACGAGTGCATCGAAGAGAAACTGCAGATGCTCGGCGCCAAGATCCGCCGCGTACCGGGCTAGTTTCTGCTGCATGGGCGCAGGGACGCGCCCGTTGAATTCGTTTCAGGTCGAGGGCGGTTGCGCCCTCGATGTGTGTCCGGCGCCGTTTGCGACCGGGCATGAGTACCTTGATAAGGACTGACGTTTCCCATGTTGACCATCGCACTGTCCAAGGGCCGCATCCTTGACGACACCCTGCCGCTTCTGGCTGAAGCGGGTATCGTGCCGACCGAGAATCCGGACAAAAGCCGCAAGCTGATCATCCCCACGACCCAGCCTGACGTACGTCTGCTGATCGTGCGCGCCACCGATGTGCCGACGTACGTCGAGCATGGTGCCGCGGACCTGGGCGTCGCCGGTAAAGATGTGCTGATGGAATACGGCGGCCAGGGGCTCTATGAGCCGCTGGACCTGCGAATTGCCCTGTGCAAGCTGATGACCGCCGGCAAGGTCGGTGCCGTCGAGCCCAAGGGCCGTCTGCGCGTTGCCACCAAATTCGTCAACGTTGCCAAGCGTTACTACGCCGAGCAGGGCCGTCAGGTCGACATCATCAAGCTCTACGGCTCGATGGAACTGGCACCGCTGATCGGCCTGGCCGACAAGATTATCGACGTGGTCGACACCGGCAATACGCTGCGGGCCAATGGCCTGGAGCCACAGGATTTCATCGCTGACATCAGCTCCCGGCTGATCGTCAACAAGGCTTCGATGAAAATGCAGCACGCCCGTATCCAGGCGTTGATCGACACCCTGCGCAAGGCAGTGGAGTCTCGACACCGCGGCTGATTCACCTGCGCGACGTTAAGTCGCGCCCGTCTATCCGCCTCATAGCCAGAATTCTCAGGTGCCCAAGCGGAAACGACTGCTAAGTTAGGGCGCCTGAGTTTTTGCCATTCCTATGAGGCTCTCGCTATGACCGCACCGACTGCAATTCGCCGACTCAACGCTGCTGACCCGGATTTCGCGCATCATCTGGATCATCTGCTGAGCTGGGAAAGTGTGTCTGACGACTCGGTCAATCAGCGCGTGCTGGACATCATCAAAGCCGTGCGCGAGCGGGGCGATGCCGCGCTGGTGGAATTCACCCAGAAGTTCGACGGCTTGCAAGTCGCGTCCATGGCGGACCTGATCCTGCCCCGCGAACGCCTGGAACTGGCCCTGACCCGCATCACCGCGCCTCAGCGCGAAGCCCTGGAAAAAGCCGCTGCCCGGGTGCGCAGCTACCACGAAAAACAGAAGCAGGATTCCTGGACCTACACCGAAGCCGACGGCACGGTGCTGGGCCAGAAAGTCACGCCGCTGGACCGCGCCGGCCTGTACGTACCGGGCGGCAAGGCCTCGTATCCGTCGTCCGTGCTGATGAACGCCATTCCGGCCAAAGTGGCTGGCGTGACCGAAGTGGTCATGGTCGTGCCGACCCCGCGCGGTGAACTCAATGAACTGGTGCTGGCCGCCGCTTGCATCGCCGGCGTGGACCGGGTGTTCACCATCGGCGGCGCACAAGCGGTTGCCGCGCTGGCGTACGGCACCGAAAGCGTACCGAAGGTCGACAAAGTGGTTGGCCCGGGCAACATCTATGTCGCCACCGCCAAACGCCACGTGTTCGGCCAGGTTGGCATCGACATGATCGCCGGTCCGTCGGAAATCCTCGTGGTCTGCGACGGTCAGACTGATCCGGACTGGATCGCCATGGACCTGTTCTCCCAGGCCGAGCACGACGAAGATGCGCAAGCGATCCTGGTCAGCCCGGACGCCGAGTTCCTCGACAAGGTTGCCGCGAGCATCGCCAAACTGCTGCCGACCATGGAACGCGCCGAGATCATCGAAACCTCGATCAATGGCCGTGGCGCGCTGATTCTGGTGCGCGACATGGAACAAGCCATCGAAGTAGCCAACCGCATCGCGCCGGAACACCTGGAGTTGTCGGTCGCCGATCCGCAGGCCTGGTTGCCGCAGATCCGCCACGCCGGGGCGATCTTCATGGGCCGTCACACCTCCGAAGCGCTGGGCGATTACTGCGCAGGTCCGAACCACGTGTTGCCGACCTCCGGCACCGCGCGGTTCTCGTCGCCGTTGGGTGTTTACGACTTCCAGAAACGCTCGTCGATCATCTTCTGCTCCGAGCAGGGTGCGTCCGAACTGGGCAAGACCGCTTCCGTGCTGGCCCGTGGCGAGTCGCTGACCGCCCACGCCCGCAGCGCCGAATACCGCATCGTTGACGATAAGAAGGTTGACTGAACATGAGTAAATTCTGGAGCCCCTTCGTCAAGAGTCTGGTGCCTTACGTGCCGGGCGAGCAGCCGAAACTGGCGAAACTGGTGAAGCTCAACACCAACGAAAACCCGTACGGCCCATCGCCCAAAGCCCTGGCCGCGATGCAGACCGAACTGAACGACAACCTGCGCCTGTACCCGGACCCGAACAGCGATCTGCTGAAGAATGCCGTGGCCAAGTATTACGGCGTGCAGAGCAATCAGGTGTTCCTCGGCAACGGTTCCGATGAAGTCCTGGCGCACATTTTTCACGGCTTGCTGCAACACGATCATCCGGTGTTGTTCCCGGACATCAGCTACAGCTTCTACCCGGTGTATTGCGGGTTGTATGGCATTGCGTTCGACGCGGTGCCGCTGGACGCACAGTTCCAGATCAACCCGGCGGACTACGCCAAGCCTAACGGCGGGATCATTTTCCCGAACCCGAACGCGCCGACCGGTTGCCTGCTGGCGCTGGATGCCGTGGAGCAAATCCTCAAGGCCAGCGCGGATTCGGTGGTGGTGGTCGATGAAGCCTATATCGACTTCGGCGGCGAAACCGCGATCAGTCTGGTGGACCGTTATCCGAACCTGCTGGTGACCCAGACCCTGTCCAAGTCCCGTTCTTTGGCGGGCCTGCGGGTGGGTCTGGCGGTGGGGCACCCGGACCTGATCGAGGCGCTGGAGCGGATCAAGAACAGCTTCAACTCCTATCCGCTGGATCGTCTGGCGAATGTCGGCGCGGCGGCGGCGTTTGAAGATCGCGAGTACTTCGACAAGACCTGCCGCTTGGTCATCGAGAATCGCGAGAAGGTTGTCGCGCAATTGCAAACGAAGGGCTTTGAAGTGCTGCCGTCGGCGGCCAACTTCATTTTTGCCCGGCACCCGCAGCACGATGCGGCCGGTCTGGCGGCGAAGTTGCGTGAGCAGGGGGTGATCGTTCGGCACTTCAAGCAGGAGCGGATTGCCCAGTTCCTGCGGATTTCCATCGGCACGCCAGAGCAAAATCAGGCGTTGATCGACGGCCTCGGCGACCTCTAACCAACACCGCCTGTAGGAGCAAGGCTTGCCCGCGAAGAACGATGACTCGGTGTATCTGTTGCACCGAGTCATCGTTCTTCGCGGGCAAGCCTCGCTCCTACGGGGTTTTGCGGTGTCTGATTATTCTTCTTCTTTGACCGGCGCCGGCGGCGGACGCAGGCCAATCTCCGCCGTTAGCTTGAGCTCCTTGCCGTTACGCATTACTTGAATCGAAACCTTGTCGGTCGGTTTGATCCGCGCCACCTGGTTCATCGAGCGGCGGCCATCACCCGCCGGTTCACCGTCGATGCTCAGGATCACATCACCCAGTTGCAGGCCGGCCTTCTGCGCCGGACCGTCACGGAAAATCCCCGCCACCACAATCCCCGGACGCCCGGACAGGCCAAACGACTCGGCCAGTTCCTGGGTCAGCGGCTGCACTTCAATCCCCAGCCAGCCACGAATGACCTGACCGTGTTCGATGATCGACTTCATCACCTCCATCGCCAGTTTCACCGGGATCGCAAAACCGATGCCCTGGGAGCCGCCGGACTTGGAGAAGATCGCCGTGTTGATGCCGGTCAGGTTGCCGTTGGCGTCCACCAGCGCACCGCCGGAGTTGCCGGGGTTGATCGCGGCGTCGGTCTGGATGAAATCTTCGTAGTTGTTCAGGCCCAGTTGGTTGCGGCCGGTGGCGCTGATGATGCCCATGGTCACGGTCTGGCCGACGCCGAACGGGTTGCCGATGGCCAGCGCCACATCGCCGATGCGGATGTTGTCGGAGCGGCCGATGGTGATCGACGGCAGGTTCTTCAGGTCGATCTTCAATACCGCGAGGTCGGTTTCCGGGTCGCTGCCGATCACTCGGGCCAGGGTTTCGCGGCCGTCCTTGAGCGCCACGACAATCTGGTCGGCGCCAGTGGTCACGTGGTTGTTGGTCAGGATGTAGCCTTCCGGGCTCATGATCACGCCGGAGCCGAGGCTCGACTCCATGCGCTTCTGCTTGGGCGAGTTGTCGCCGAAGAAGCGGCGGAACTGCGGGTCTTCAAACAGCGGGTGATTGGGCTTGTTAATGACTTTGGTGGTGTACAGGTTGACCACCGCCGGCGCGGCAATGACCACGGCGTCGGCATAGGACACCGGCCCTTGCTGAACACTGGTGGTTTGCGGGGCTTGTTGCAGGTTGACGTCGAGGCTTGGGAGCCCGACCCACTGCGGGTAACGCTGGATGATCAACAGAGCGATAAGCACGCCGGCCAACAACGGCCAGCCGGAAAAACGCAGCGCCTTAAGCATTAAACAAGTCCTACAGAGGTTGCAGGTGGTATGAGACCGCCCATAATGTCGCGCATTATAGAGGTCGCGCGTGCCTCTGAACGGGATATTTAGGAGTCTTTTATGGCTGTCGCCCTGAGCACCCTGGTCGAAGAAGCCGACCGTTACCTGAACAGTTCGAAAATTGCCGACTACTGCCCCAACGGGTTGCAGGTTGAGGGCCGTCCGCAAGTGATGCGCATCGTCAGCGGCGTCACGGCCAGCCAGGCATTGCTGGACGCGGCGGTCGAGGCCAACGCTGATCTGGTGCTGGTGCATCACGGCTATTTCTGGAAAGGCGAGAACCCGTGCATCACCGGCATGAAGCAGCGCCGGCTCAAAACCCTGCTCAAGCACGACATCAGTTTGCTCTCGTATCACTTGCCCCTGGACCTGCACCCGGAGGTCGGCAACAACGTGCAACTGGCGCGTCAGTTGGACATCACCGTCGAAGGCCCGCTGGACCCCGATAACCTGAAAATCGTCGGCCTGGTGGGCTCGCTGAGCGAACCGATGAGCCCGCGCGACTTTGCCCGGCGCGTGCAGGAAGTCATGGGCCGCGAGCCGTTGCTGATCGAAGGCAGCGAGATGATTCGTCGCGTTGGCTGGTGCACCGGAGGAGGCCAGGGCTACATCGATCAAGCGGTGCTGGCGGGTGTCGATCTGTACCTCAGTGGCGAAGCGTCCGAACAGACTTTCCACAGCGCCCGGGAAAACGACATCAGCTTCATCGCCGCCGGCCACCACGCCACCGAACGCTACGGCGTGCAGGCGCTGGGGGATTACCTGGCGCGCCGCTTTGCCCTGGAGCACATCTTCATCGATTGCCCAAACCCGATTTGATTAAAACGCGCTGCCCTGTGTAGGAGCTGCCGAAGGCTGCGATCTTTTGATCTTAAAATCAAAGTCAAAAGATCGCAGCCTTCGGCAGCTCCTACGGGGGTGGGGTGTCAATTGGTCGGGCGTGGTTGGGCCCAAACGAGGGGGTATATTCATATACCCTTTCGATCTAGTTGGCGTCCTGATTAGAAGTGGGCGCTGTGCTAGGATTCCCCGCTCGAACACGGCCCGCTGGCCGTCCATAAGATCGTTTTCGTGAGTAGCCATGGTCGACAAACTGACGCATCTGAAACAGCTGGAGGCCGAAAGCATCCACATCATCCGCGAGGTCGCCGCCGAGTTCGATAACCCGGTGATGCTGTACTCCGTCGGTAAAGACTCCGCCGTGATGCTGCACCTTGCGCGCAAGGCATTCTTCCCGGGCAAACTGCCGTTCCCGGTGATGCACGTCGACACCCGGTGGAAGTTCAAGGAAATGTACGCGTTCCGCGACCGCATGGTCGAAGAACTGGGCCTTGACCTGCTGGTGCACGTCAACCCCGATGGCGTCGCGCAGGGTATCAACCCGCTGACCCACGGCAGTGCCAAACACACCGACATCATGAAAACCGAAGGCTTGAAACAGGCCCTCGACAAGTACGGTTTCGACGCCGCTTTCGGTGGTGCCCGCCGCGACGAAGAGAAGTCCCGTGCCAAAGAGCGCGTGTATTCCTTCCGCGACACCAAGCACCGCTGGGACCCGAAGAACCAGCGTCCAGAGCTGTGGAACGTCTACAACGGCAACGTCAACAAGGGCGAATCCATTCGTGTGTTCCCGTTGTCGAACTGGACCGAACTGGACATCTGGCAGTACATCTACCTTGAAGGCATCCCGATTGTGCCGCTGTATTTCGCCGCCGAGCGCGACGTTATCGAGATGAACGGCACCTGGATCATGATCGACGACGAACGCCTGCTCAATCACCTGAGCGACGAAGACAAAGCGCGCATCGTCAAGAAAAAGGTCCGTTTCCGCACGCTGGGCGACTACCCGTTGACCGGTGCGGTCGAGTCCGAGGCCACCAGCCTGACCGACATCATTCAGGAAATGCTCCTGACGCGAACTTCCGAACGCCAGGGCCGGGTCATCGATCACGATGGCGCAGGCTCGATGGAAGAAAAGAAACGTCAGGGTTATTTCTAAGGGGTTGTCATGTCGCACGTATCTGATTTGATCAGCGAGGACATCCTCGCCTACCTGGGCCAGCACGAACGCAAGGAAATGCTGCGCTTCCTGACCTGTGGCAACGTCGACGACGGCAAGAGCACCCTGATCGGGCGCCTGCTGCACGACTCCAAGATGATCTACGAAGATCACCTGGAAGCCATTACCCGCGATTCGAAGAAGTCCGGCACCACCGGTGACGACATCGACCTGGCGTTGCTGGTCGACGGTCTGCAGGCCGAGCGTGAGCAGGGCATCACCATTGATGTCGCGTACCGCTATTTCTCCACCGCCAAGCGCAAATTCATCATCGCCGACACCCCTGGCCATGAGCAGTACACCCGCAACATGGCCACCGGTGCGTCCACCTGTGACCTGGCGATCATCCTGATCGACGCCCGTTACGGCGTGCAGACCCAGACCCGTCGCCACAGCTTTATCGCCTCGTTGCTGGGCATCAAACACATCGTGGTTGCCGTCAACAAGATGGACATCAATGGCTTCGACGAAAGCGTGTTCGAGTCGATCAAGGCCGATTACCTGAAGTTCGCCGAAGGCATCGCGTTCAAGCCGACCACCATGGCCTTCGTGCCGATGTCGGCCCTGAAGGGCGACAACGTGGTGAACAAGTCCGAGCGCTCGCCGTGGTACACCGGCCAGTCGCTGATGGAGATTCTCGAGACCGTCGAGATCGCCAACGACCGCAACTACACCGACCTGCGTTTCCCGGTGCAGTACGTCAACCGTCCGAACCTGAACTTCCGTGGTTTCGCCGGCACCCTGGCCAGCGGCATCGTGCACAAGGGCGACGAAGTCGTGGTGCTGCCGTCGGGCAAGAGCAGCCGCGTGAAATCCATCGTCACCTTCGAAGGTGAACTGGAACACGCCGGTCCTGGCCAAGCGGTGACGCTGACCATGGAAGACGAGATCGACATCTCCCGTGGCGACCTGCTGGTGCACGCCGATAACCTGCCGCAAGTGACTGACGCCTTCGACGCCATGCTGGTGTGGATGGCCGAAGAGCCGATGCTGCCGGGCAAGAAATACGACATCAAGCGCGCCACGTCCTACGTGCCGGGTTCGATCACCAGCATCGTCAACCGCGTTGACGTGAACACCCTGGAAGAAGGTCCGGCCAGTTCGCTGAACCTGAACGAAATCGGCCGGGTCAAGGTCAGCCTCGACGCCGCCATCGCGCTGGACGGTTACGCGAGCAACCGCACCACCGGCTCGTTCATCGTCATCGATCGGTTGACCAACGGGACTGTCGCGGCGGGCATGATCATCGCTCAACCGCAGGCCCATGGCAGCAGCACGCACCACGGCAAACTGGCGCACGTCGCCACCGAAGAACGCGCTCAGCGCTTCGGCCAGCAACCGGCCACCGTGTTGTTCAGCGGCTTGTCCGGCGCGGGCAAAAGTACGTTGGCTTACGCGGTTGAACGCAAGCTGTTCGACCTGGGTCGTGCGGTGTTTGTACTGGATGGCCAGAACCTGCGTCACGACCTGAACAAAGGCTTGCCGCAGGATCGTGCCGGGCGTACCGAGAACTGGCGTCGTGCGGCGCACGTTGCGCGTCAGTTCAACGAAGCCGGCTTGCTGACCTTGGCGGCATTCGTTGCGCCAAGCGCCGAAGGGCGCGAGCAGGCCAAGGACCTGATCGGCAAGGAACGCTTGCTGACCGTTTACGTCCAGGCTTCGCCAGCGGTGTGCGCCGAGCGTGATCCGCAAGGGCTGTACGCCGCCGCTGGCGACAACATCCCGGGTGATTCCTTCCCGTACGACGTGCCGCTGGACGCCGACCTTGTGGTCGACACCCAGTCGCTGTCGCTGGAAGAAAGCGTCAAGCAAGTGCTCGACCTGCTGCGTCAGCGTGGCGCTATATAAGCGTTAGCCGACTATAAAAAACCCGCCGATGAGTGATCATCGGCGGGTTTTTTTGTGTCCTTCGGGTCGTCAAGATCGCAGCCTTCGGCAGCTTCTACAAGGGCAGGTGTACACCCGTAGGAGCTGCCGAAGGCTGCGATCTTTTGATCTTAAATGCCTGGATGCTCGCGGTGCATCTGCTCCAGCAACGCATCCTTGTCTTCCCACAACCGGTTGATCCAGCCCTGGAACTCCAGTCGGTATTCCCCATCCTGGTCGTAATTCTTGCCAATAAACTGCGGCGGAATCTTCAGCTCTTCAAAATTCACCACCACATCCTTCACATTCCCGCAGAGCAAATCCCAATACCCCGGACGCCCGCCCGGATAGTGAATGGTCACGTTGACGATCGACTCCAGTTGCTCACCCATCGCATCCAGCACAAACGCAATGCCGCCCGCCTTGGGCTTCAGCAAATACTTGAACGGCGACTTCTGCTGGGCATGTTTACCCTCGGTGAAGCGCGTGCCTTCGACGAAGTTGAAAATCCCCACCGGGTTGTTGCGGAATTTGTCGCAAGTCTTACGGGTGGTTTCCAGGTCTTTGCCTTTCTTCTCCGGGTGCTTTTCCAGGTAGGCCTTGGAGTAGCGCTTCATGAACGGAAAGCCCAGGGTCCACCAGGCCAAACCGATCACCGGGACCCAGATCAGTTCTTGCTTGAGAAAGAACTTCAGCGGCTGGATACGGCGGTTGAGCACGTATTGCAGGACCATGATGTCGACCCAGCTCTGGTGGTTGCTGGTGATCAGGTACGAGTGCTTATAGTCCAGCCCTTCAAGGCCTGAGAGGTGCCAGCGAGTGCGGCAGACCAGGTTCATCCAGGCTTTGTTGTTGCTGATCCAGGCTTCGTGGGTGTGGCTCATCAACCAAAGCGTAAAGCGTTGGGTGAGGGCGAACGGCAACACCTTGAAGATCGCCACGCAGAACAGAAACGAGCACAGCAAAAGGGTGTTCAGTGCCAACAGCAGCGAGGCGATCACGCCCCGCACGGGTGCAGGTAGGAATTGCAGCATTTAAAGATCCATAGGTCGGTTGGCAGCTTGAATCGCGGTCAACGCGATGGTGTAGACGATGTCATCGACTTGCGCGCCGCGCGGCAGGTCGTTCACCGGTTTGCGCAGGCCTTGCAGCATCGGCCCGAGGCTCACGCAGTCGGCGCTGCGTTGTACCGCCTTGTGGGTGGTGTTGCCGGTGTTCAGGTCCGGGAACACGAACACCGTGGCGCGACCGGCCACCTGGCTGTTCGGCGCCAGTTGCCGGGCCACGGTTTCGTTGGCGGCGGCGTCGTACTGCAACGGGCCGTCGATCAGCAATGAGCTTTGTTGTTCGTGGGCGAGCAACGTCGCTTCGCGGACTTTCTCGACTTCTTCGCCGCTGGCCGATTCACCGCTGGAGTAGCTGATCATCGCCACTCTCGGCGTGATGCCGAACGCAGCCGCCGAGTCGGCGCTTTGCAAGGCGATCTCGGCCAGTTCGCTGGCGCTCGGGTGCGGGTTCATCACGCAATCGCCGTAGACCAGCACTTCTTCCGGGAACAGCATGAAGAACACCGACGACACCAGGGTGCAGCCCGGTGCGGTCTTGATCAGTTGCAGGGCCGGGCGGATGGTGTTGGCGGTGGAGTGAATCACCCCGGACACCAAGCCATCGACCTCGTCCAGCGCCAGCATCATGGTGCCGATCACCACGGTGTCTTCCAGTTGCTGCTCGGCCATCGGCGCGTTGAGGCTTTTGGTCTTGCGCAAGGCAACCATCGGTTCGATGTAGTTACCGCGAATCAGGTCCGGGTCGAGAATTTCCAGGCCCGGCGGCAACTCGATGCCCTGGGCGCGGGCCACGGCTTCAACGTCCGCCGGTTTGGCCAGCAACACGCAACGGGCGATGCCACGGGCCTGGCAGATCGCGGCGGCTTGCACGGTCAACGGCTCGCTGCCTTCGGGCAACACGATGCGCTTGTTGGCGGCCTGGGCGCGCTGGATCAATTGATAGCGGAACACGGCCGGCGACAGGCGCATCTCCCGTGGCGTACCGCAACGCTGGTGCAGCCAGTTGGCGTCGAGGTGGCTGGCAACGAAATCGGTGATGATTTCCGCACGCTCGCGGTCGTCGATCGGGATTTCCTTGTTCAGGCCATTCAGCAGGTTGGCGGTTTCGTAGGAACCGGTGCTCACCGACAACACCGGCAAACCCGCCTGCAAAGCGCCACGGCACAGGTCCATGATTCGCGGGTCGGGCAGGGTATCGCTGGTCAGCAGCAGGCCAGCCAGGGGCACGCCGTTCATGGCGGCGAGGCTGACGGCGAGGATGATGTCGTCGCGATCGCCGGGCGTCACCACCAGCACGCCGGGCTTGAGCAACTCCACGGTGTTGCGCATGGTGCGGGCGCAGATGATGATTTTGGTCATGCGCCGGGTTTCGTAGTCGCCGGCATTGAGGATCTGCGCGCCCATCAGGTCGGCGACGTCGCGGGTGCGCGGGGCGTTCAGTTCCGGCTGGAACGGGATGCAGCCGAGCAAACGGAAATCACCACTGCGCAGCAACGGTGAGTGCTCTTTCAGGCGCGAGGCGAAGGCGTCCATGCTTTCCTCGGTCTTGACCTTGTTGAGGATCACACCGAGGACTTTCGGGTCTTTCGGGCCGCCGAACAATTGCGCCTGCAATTCCACCCGGCCGGAGAGTTCGGTCAGGGCTTCGCTTTCCGGGGCCGAGACCAGGATCACGTCGGCATCGAGGCTCTTGGCCAAGTGCAAGTTGACCCGGGCGGCGTAGCTGGCGCTGCGGGTCGGGACCATGCCTTCGACGACCAGCACGTCTTTGCCGACGGCTGCCTGTTGATACAGGGTGATGATTTCTTCGAGCAATTCATCCAGTTGACCGTCGCCGAGCATGCGCTCGACATGGGCCAGGCCCAGGGGTTGCGGCGGCTTGAGGCCGTGGGTGCGCGCCACCAGTTCGGTGGAACGCTCAGGGCCGGTGTCGCCCGGATGCGGCTGGGCAATCGGTTTGAAAAAGCCGACTTTGAGGCCGGCTCGCTCAAGGGTACGCACCAGCCCGAGGCTGATGGAGGTCAGACCCACACCAAAATCGGTGGGCGCGATAAAAAAAGTTTGCATGCGGATTCTCTGGAGGTGCATGGCAATGGCTGCGGCCTATGGCTGGCCGTCTACCGAAATTCAGTCGCCAAGGTTAGCGCTAACCGAGCCTTGTGCGCACCAACCGCAGTCAAAGGGTTGGCCTATTTTTTCAATACGTTGCAAAGGGTCCAGGACCCAGGCCCGGGATTGCCAGGGCGGCTGGTGGCGCAGGTGTTGGGTATGGCCGCAGGAAAGCTCGGCCACCCAGTGCCCATCCTCGTCCTGATGGAAACCGGTGGCGGTCGGGCCTTTGGCGTCGATCCGTCTGTCCGGGTTGTGTTCGCTTTCGGGCGATTGCTTCGCTAAACTCGCTCTTTCTATATTCTTCTGCAAAAGGTCTCGCCCCATGCTGATCGCCGCCAATAAGGCTGTCTCCATCGACTATACCCTGACCAACGACGCTGGTGAGGTCATCGACAGCTCCGCCGGCGGCGCGCCGCTGGTCTACCTGCAAGGCGCAGGTAACATCATCCCGGGCCTGGAAAAGGCACTGGAAGGCAAGAAAGTCGGTGACGAACTGACTGTCGCCGTAGAACCTGAAGATGCCTACGGCGAATACGCTGCCGAACTGGTCAGCACCCTGAGCCGCAGCATGTTCGAAGGCGTCGACGAACTGGAAGTGGGCATGCAGTTCCACGCTTCCGCGCCGGACGGCCAGATGCAAATCGTCACTATCCGTGACCTGGACGGCGACGATGTCACCGTCGACGGCAACCACCCGTTGGCTGGTCAGCGCCTGAATTTCCAGGTCAAGATCATCGACATCCGTGACGCCAGCCAGGAAGAAATCGCTCATGGTCACGTCCATGGCGAAGGTGGCCATCACCACTGATTTCTGCGCTAAGCTCAGATAACTGGAGAGGCGCCCGAGGGGCGCCTTTTTAGTCCGCGGCTGTCCCAGGCGGCACCGCCAAGTGGCTGTTTCGAGAAGAACACGGGAATTTGGAGTTCGTCATGAGTGCTTTCCACGACCTTAAATTGACAGCCCTGGATGGTCAGGAGCTACCTCTGGCGCCCTTCAAAGGGCACGTCGTGCTGGTGGTCAACGTGGCCTCCAAATGTGGTTTGACCCCACAGTACGCGGCGCTGGAAAACCTCTATCAGCAATTCAAGGGTCAGGGCTTCAGCGTACTGGGCTTGCCGTGCAACCAGTTTGCCGGCCAGGAGCCGGGCACCGAGCAAGAGATCCAGGAGTTCTGCAGCCTCAACTATGGCGTGACCTTCCCATTGTCCAGCAAGCTGGAAGTCAACGGCCACGATCGCCATCAGTTGTACCGTTTGCTGGCAGGCGAGGGCGCGGAGTTTCCGGGTGACATCACCTGGAACTTCGAAAAATTCCTGCTGGGCAAAGACGGGCGTGTGCTGGCGCGCTTCTCGCCACGTACGGCGCCGGATGATCCGACGATTATCCATGCCATCGAAAAAGCGCTGAGCTGACCCTCCCTTGTAGGAGCGAGGCTTGCCCGCGAAGACGGTGGTTCAGTCAACATCATCGTTGACTGAATTGACGCCTTCGCGGGCAAGCCTAGCTCCTACAACGTTTCCTGCCTTTTAGACCTTAATCACCGCAATCAATAGTGCTGTTCATGGCTGGCCACTCTCCATATTATCGCCGTCATAAAGTCTTTCCTCCGTGGAGCGTCCCATGCCCGTCAAAGCCCTGTTCAAACCGTTCCACCTCGGCAACCTCGAACTGCCGACCCGCGTCGTCATGGCGCCGATGACCCGCTCGTTTTCGCCGGGCGGTGTGCCCAATTCCAAAGTGATCGAATACTACCGTCGCCGCGCTGCTGCCGGTGTGGGCCTGATCATCACCGAAGGCACCACCGTCGGGCACAAGGCCTCCAACGGCTACCCGAACGTGCCACATTTCTACGGTGAAGCGGCGCTGGCGGGCTGGAAGAAAGTCGTCGACGCGGTGCACGCCGAAGGCGGCAAGATCGTTCCGCAACTGTGGCATGTGGGCAGCGTGCGCCGTATCGGCACCGAGCCTGACGCCAGCGTTCCAGGCTATGGCCCGTCGGAAAAATTGAAGGACGGTCAGGTCGTGGTTCACGGCATGACTCACCAAGACACCCAGGACGTCATCGCCGCGTTTGCCCAGTCCGCCAAAGATGCGCAAAGCATCGGTATGGATGGTGTGGAAATCCACGGCGCCCACGGTTATCTGGTCGACCAGTTCTTCTGGGAAGGCACCAACCAGCGCACCGACGAATACGGCGGCAGCCTGGCCAACCGTTCGCGGTTCGCCATCGAATTGATTCAAGCGGTGCGGGCCGCGGTAGGCGAAGGCTTCCCGATCATCTTCCGTTTCTCCCAGTGGAAGCAGCAGGATTACACCGCGCGCCTGGTGCAAACCCCGCAAGCGTTGGGCGAATTCCTCAAGCCGTTGTCTGACGCCGGCGTGGACATTTTCCACTGTTCGACGCGCCGATTCTGGGAGCCAGAGTTCGAAGGTTCCGACCTGAACCTGGCCGGCTGGACCCGCAAACTCACCGGCAAGCCGACCATCACCGTGGGCAGTGTTGGCCTGGATGGCGAGTTCCTGCAGTTCATGGTCAACACCGACAAAGTCGCGCAACCGGCCAGTCTGGAAAATCTGCTGGAGCGTTTGAACAAAGAGGAATTCGACTTGGTGGCGGTCGGTCGTGCGCTGCTGGTCGATCCGGACTGGGCGCAGAAAGTGCGCGATGGCCGTGAAGAAGACATCCTGCCGTTCAGCCGTGAGGCGTTGATGACGCTGGTTTAAGCGGCGGCTGTACTGACGCCATCGCGGGCAAGCCTTGCTCCTACGGATTTGAGTCGTGTCGACAGTGTGTGACCGACGCCTGACCTGTAGGAGCAAGGCTTGCCCGCGATGCTTTTAAGGCAGCAACGCCGCATCCGGCAGAGCCTGCCCCTGCATGCAAGCCCCCCGCAACTGCCCCTCAAACTGCTCGATAATCGCCCCCCAGCCCTGGCGACTCGCATGTTGGCGCGCATTGAGCCGCACGCAACGCAAGGTCTCTTTCTCCTCCAGCAGCCAGCGCGCCGCCTCGCAAAACGCAGCCTCATCCCCTGGCATCGCCAGCACGCCGTTGTAGCCATGGCGAATATGCTGACCCGCCGCCGCCAGATCGTAGGCCACCACGCCCAACCCCGAGGCCAGCGCCTCCAGCACCACATTGCCGAACGTCTCGGTCAGACTCGGAAACAGAAACACATCCCCGGACGCGTAGTGGCTGGCCAACGCTTCGCCGCGCTGTGAGCCGCAGAAGATCGCTTCCGGCAATTGCTTCTCCAGAGTCATGCGCAGCGGACCATCGCCCACCACGATCAACTTCAGGTTTCGCTGTGGATAAGTCGTTTTCAGCGTGTCGAAACTGCGCTTGAGCAACCCCAGGTTCTTTTCGTTGGCCAGACGTCCTACATGGATAACGGCGACGTCATCCTCGGCCAGTCCCCATTGCTCACGCAGCGCGTTCAGACGTTTTCTGGGGTGGAACAACAGGCTATCAACGCCACGGGACAACAGCGCCAAACGCTCGAAATGCCGACGCTCCAGTTCCATTCGCTGGCTGACGCTGGGCACCAGGGTCAGGGTCGAGCGATTGTGAAACCAGCGCAGGTAGTGGGTCAGCATTCGCGTCAGCAGGCCGAGCCCATATTGGTTGGTGTACTGCTGGAAATTGGTGTGAAAACCGCTGACCACCGAAATTCCCAGGCGCCGCGCCGCACGCAACGCCGACAACCCCAGCGGCCCTTCGGTGGCGATGTAGAGCACGTCGGGGCGCTGGCGTTTCCAGCGGCGCAGCAACTTATGCATCGACGACTGACCCCACTGCAATCCGGGATAACCGGGCAGCGGCCAGCCGCGACACAGTAGCAAGGAATCGTCGCTACCCAACTGCCGATCACAGCCCTGGCGCGGTCGTATCAGCTCGACCTGATGCCCGCGCGCGCGCAAACCGTCGCACAAGCGGCCGAGGGTATTGGCCACGCCGTTGATTTCCGGAGGGAAGGTTTCGGTGATCAGGGTGATATGCAGAGCTGTCGTCATGACCTCAGTGTCGGCTGAGGCCATGTCGCCATTGTGGCGTTTCGATGATGGATTTATGAACGACTCAGCGCTGGACCACCAGATTCTCCGCGCCGCGTTCACGCACCCAGAACAGCGTGGCCCCGGCCACGGCCGCCGGCATCATCAGAATGTTGACCACCGGGATCAGCAGCACGAGATAGACGATCCCGCCGAAACTCATGCTCTGCCAGCGTTTCTGGCGCAGCCAGGCGAGCATCTCGTTCCAGCCGAGCTTGTGGTTATCCGCCGGGTAGTCGATGTACTGGATCGCCATCATCCACACCCCGAACAGCAGCCACAGCGGCGCGGCGATGATGTTGACCACCGGGATGAACGACAGGATGAACAGCCCGATGGCTCGCGGCAGAAAATAGCCGAGTTTGCGCATTTCCCGGGCGAGGGTGCGGGGGATCATTTCAATCAGTTCACCCCAACTGAAGGACGGGAAGTCGTCGGTGCCGCGTACCACCACTTCGACTTTTTCTGCCAGGAAGCCGTTGAACGGCGCGGCGATGACGTTCGCGAGCATGGTGAAGGTGAAAAACACCATCAGCACCACCAGCACCACAAAAATCGGCCAGAGGATGTAACTGAGGAAACTCAGCCAGTCGGGCAGGGACGGCATCAGCGTATCGACCCACAGGCTGAATTGATGGCCGGCCAGGTAAATCAATCCGACGAACAGCACCAGGTTGATTGCCAGGGGCAATAACACGAACAAACGCAGGCCCGGGCTCAGGACCAGCTTGAGGCCTTCGCGCAAATATTGCGGGCCGGACAGAACAGGTGCGGGCATAACGTGCTCCGAGCAGAGGGGAAACGCGCCGACCTTACCGACTTTGCTTCACAGGTGAAAGCGCGGTCGCAGCATCGACATTCACTGTAACAAAGGCGTCTATAAAATCACGGTAGCGGGATAGAGACCGCCTATGAGCTGGATTGTTAAACCGTATTTCCTTAATCTTCGCCCCCTCGATACGCTGCACCCATTCTTTTTACAGGACTGTCGAGCTCAAGCCTTCCCCAAGTGCTTTCAACAGTCCTTTTTTTATTCCCGCCGGCAACCCGGCGTTCCGCGCCAGGAGTTTCGGGCCGGTCAACAGGAGCAGGTCATGTCTGAAGTCCGTCATTCGCGAGTGATTATTCTCGGTTCCGGCCCTGCCGGTTACAGCGCCGCGGTCTATGCCGCCCGCGCCAACCTCAAGCCGCTGCTGATCACCGGCATGCAGGCCGGCGGTCAACTGACCACCACCACCGAAGTCGACAACTGGCCCGGTGACGTCCATGGCCTGACCGGCCCGGCGCTGATGGAGCGGATGAAAGAGCACGCCGAACGCTTTGAAACCGAGATCGTCTTCGATCACATCAATGCCGTGGACTTCGCTGCCAAGCCGTACACCCTGACCGGCGACAGCGCGACTTACACCTGCGACGCCCTGATCATTGCCACCGGCGCCAGCGCTCGTTACCTGGGCCTGCCGTCGGAGGAAGCGTTCATGGGCAAAGGCGTTTCCGCTTGCGCCACCTGCGACGGTTTCTTCTACCGCAACAAGCCAGTGGCTGTGGTCGGTGGCGGTAACACCGCTGTGGAAGAAGCGCTGTACCTGGCCAACATCGCCAGCACCGTGACCCTGATCCACCGTCGCGAAACCTTCCGCGCCGAGAAGATCCTGATCGACAAGCTCAACGCACGGGTTGCCGAAGGCAAGATCATCCTCAAGCTGAACTCGAACCTGGACGAAGTCCTGGGCGACAACATGGGCGTGACCGGTGCTCGCTTGAAGAACAACGACGGCAGCTTCGACGAGCTGAAAGTCGACGGCGTGTTCATCGCCATCGGCCACACCCCGAACACTTCGTTGTTCGAAGGTCAGCTGACGTTGAAAGACGGCTACCTGGTGGTGCACGGCGGCCGTGAAGGCAACGCCACGGCAACCAACCTCGAAGGCATCTTTGCGGCCGGTGACGTGGCTGACCACGTTTACCGTCAAGCGATCACCTCCGCTGGCGCTGGCTGCATGGCGGCACTGGACGCCGAGCGTTACCTCGACGATCTGCAGAACGCTTCGTTCTGATTGCGTTGAACTGAAAAAACCGGCTTCGGCCGGTTTTTTTGTGCCCGCGACAAATTCGCTGAACCCGTAGGAGCTGCCGCAGGCTGCGATCTTTTGACCTTGGCCTTTTAGAGCAAAGTCAAAAGATCGCAGCCTGCGGCAGCTCCTACGGGGGGTTATGTTCAGGTCAGTTTTGCCAGGCATGCCTCAAGGATATCCAGGCCTTCCTCCAGCACACTGGCCTCGGTGGTCAGCGGCGCCAGCAGCCGAATGATGTGTCGCGACTTGCCGCTGGGCATCAGCAACAAACCCGCATCACGGGCCAAGGCCAGCAATTGTGTTAATTGCGCCGCTGCCGGCGTGCCGTCGGGGTTGCTCAGCTCAATGCCGCGCATCGCTCCCACGCCGGTCAAACGGCCCAGATATGGCGAAAGCTTGCGGGTGCGCCAAGCCTCGTAGCGGCTGACAATCGCTTCTTCCTGTTGCGTACCCCAGGCGTGCAGGTTCGCGTCAGTCATTTCATCGAGCGTCGCCAGTGCCGCCGCGCAGGCGATGGGATTGCCGGAATAGGTGCCGCCCAGCCCGCCCTTGGGCAAGGTGTCGAGCAATGCCTTGCGCCCGACCACCGCACCCAGCGGCACGCCGCCGGCAATGCTTTTGCCGAGGAGGATCAGGTCCGGCTCGATGCCCAGCCGCGAGAATGCAAAACGCTGGCCGGTACGGCCGAAACCGGACTGGATTTCATCGGCAATCAGCAGGATGTTTTTTTCGTCACAGAAGCGCCGCAGCGCTTGGGCGAACGCCACATCCATCGCCAGGAAACCTGCTTCGCCCTGCACCGGTTCGACGATAAAACAGGCCACGTCATCCACATCGATCTCGACGCTGAACAGCCGATCCATCGCCTTCAACGCCTCGGCGCAGGTCACGCCGTTGTCCTTGCTCGGGAAGGGCAGGTGGAACACCGGGCCCGGCAGCACGCCGACTTTCTGCTTGTAGGGCGCGACTTTGCCGTTGAGGTTGAGGGTGGCGAGTGTGCGGCCATGGAACGCGCCGTCGAACGCGATGACCGCCGTGCGATCGGTGGCGCCACGGACGATCTTCAGGGCGTTTTCCGCCGCTTCCGCGCCGCTGTTGGTGAGCATGCCGCTGACCGGGTAATCCACGGGAATAAACGCCGTCAGGCGATTCATCAGGTCGATGTAGGGCGCATGCGGGGCGGCGTTGAACGCGTAGTGGGTCAGTCGGGTGGCTTGGTCGCGGATGGCGTCGACGATGCGCGGGTGACAATGGCCGAGGTTCAGCACGCCGATGCCACCGACGAAGTCGATGTAGCGTTTGCCCTCGGTGTCCCAGACCTCGGCATTTTTGCCGTGGCTGAGCGTGACGGGATGAACGATGTTGATCGACCGACTGATGTTTTCGCTGCTCATGGAATGCCTGACTCAGAAGAAGGGTTGCTTCTTTTTATCTAAGCCGTGAGCGGCGGTGCCGGGCAAACGAAATAAAGTCGCCGGGTCAATCTTAAAAGTCGGGATGTGCCACCAATACCTGTAGGAGCACGGCTTGCCGGCGATGGCGTCCTTGAGACCGCTATCGCGAGCAAGCTTTGCTCCTACAAAAAAAGCTTAGCGGCGGGTCAAAGGTTGCTGAGTGAACTTAACGCCGGCCAACCCATGGGCAATCAACGCGCGGATATTGCCGTGATCGCTACCCTCTGGCGTCGCCACCACCGAACGGTAATGCTCACCAAATGCCAACAGCGCTTCTTCATCGCTCAAGCCTTCCAGCAGCGCCAGGCCCAACGTCTTGCACGAGCCTTCGTTCTGCCCGGCAGCGTTTTCCACGCCCCCATTGTTGAAGGCTTGTGGCTGATAGTCGTAACCGGCGGCGATGAACGCCAGGGTGTCGGCAAACAGGTGTTCGCCGCTGTTGAGGCTCTCGCGCAGGGTGTTCAAATCACTCATGTCTTCCGGCTCCGTCTTAACTGTTGCATGTGATATTCATAAAGATATTCAGGTAGTTACATATAGTAACTTGGGAGGGTGTAGGGAGCTTCAGAATATTTCGTGCCTGGTTGCTTGCTCCGTTTAGGCATCAGACCGTCCATACGCGAGCGCGAGCTATAGCCCCTGCGACACGCCATCAAATGCGATTTGTGTCCGAATAACATGCTGTCATTAGGAATTGCAGAGATTGATCTTTTCAATACTGTCTGATTTATGACGAAAAGCCGTTGTTCGAAAGGGATGAGTCGTTGATCACACCTAA